>JARFPM010000038.1 GCA_030444405.1 Nitrospira sp. | reverse complement strand
CCGAACTTCGTCACCAATCATTACTACTACGTGTTCTATACGAATGATTCCCCGAATAAAGACCGCCTGTCCCGATTCACCGCCAACAGCAACCTCGACGGAACCATTGCCGGCAGCGAGGTCATCCTCTATGAGGATCCCCAAATCGCAGACACGGAGCACCACGGCGGGGCGATTAATTTCGGCAACGACGGCAAGATCTATGTCACCACTGGTGACCATTTCCAAGGCACGCCGGCCCAGGACCTGACCAGCCCGCGTGGCAAGATTTTGCGCTTCAATCCCGACGGCACAGTCCCGACAGACAACCCGTTCTATGATGGCACCGGACCCCATTACGACGCGATCTGGGCGCTGGGACTGCGCAATCCGTACCGCGCCTACTACGACGCGCCGACTGGTCGGTTATTCATCGGCGACGTCGGCGGCAACGACTGGTCGACGGCGAGGGAAGAACTGAATCTCGGCGCGCGGGGGGCCAATTATGGTTGGCCCAACGTTGAGGGAAACTCCACCAATCCCGCCTATACCAATCCGATCTATTCCTATCCCCATAACGGGCGGGATGCCTCAATCACCAGCGGGTTCGTCTATCACGGGACCCAGTTCCCCAGCAGTTATCAGGGCAGTTACTTCTTCGCCGACTACACGCAGAATTGGATCAAGCGTCTGACGTTGGATGCCAATGGCAATGTCACCGGCGTGTTCAACTTCGAGCCCGCCGACGGCTCGGTCGACGGACCCTACGGCGACATCGTCTATCTCACGGAGGGACCCGAAGGGGCGCTGTACTACCTCGACCTTGGGTATTCGGATGTCGGCGGCACGTTTGGTATCAGCAAACTCCGTCGGATCGAGTACATTCAATCTAACCTGCCGCCCGTGGTCCAGGCGTCGGCCACTCCGACTGAGGGTGTGCCGCAGCTGACGGTCACCTTCTCGAGTGCGGGTTCCTCAGATCCCGAAGGCCAGCCGCTGACCTACTCCTGGACCTTTGGCGATGGTCAGACCTCCACCCTGGCCAATCCGCAGCACACCTATGCAAATGCCGGGATCTATCAGGCGCGTCTGACGGTTTCCGATGGGGTCAACTCAACGATCTCGCCGCCGATTGCGATCAGCGTAGGCAACAAACCGGTCATCACGACCTTCACCACGACCCCAGCGAATAATGAATTGTTCAGAGCTGGCGATGTGATTTCCTTCAGCGCAACAGCGTCGGATGTTGAAGATGGTGTGCTTCCGGACAGCGCCTTCACCTGGATGATCGATTTCCTCCATGGTGGACACGTTCACCCTGGTGCTCTCCTCACCGGTGTCAGCAGTGGCACGTTTACGATCCCAACGTCCGGGCATGACTTCAGTGGCGACACGCGCTATCGCATCACACTCACGGTCGCTGATTCCTCTGGCTTGCAGACGACTCGGACTTCCATTGTCTACCCGGATAAGGTCAATCTCACGTTCGATACGGCACCCGGCGGCCTCACCATCTACCTGGATGGAATCGCACATACCGCGCCGTTCGTCTATGACACCCTAATCGGTTTTAATCACACAATAGAGGCGCGCAATCAGACAGTGGGGGCGAACTCCTATACCTTTGCCTCCTGGTCGGACGGCGGGGCGCAACAGCATACGATTACCGTGCCGACAGCGGCCCAAAGCTATACCGCGAACTACACAGTCGTGGCCAATCCATTACCTTCCGGGCTCGTGGCAGGATGGAATTTCAATGAGACCTCTGGAACCAGCGCCCTGGACATGTCCGGCAACGGGAACACGGCCACCCTTGTTAACGGGATTGCAAGAACCACGGGGAACTATGGGGGAGGTCTCACGTTCGATGGAGTGAATGACTACATCACTGTGCCGAATTCGTCATCGTTGAATTTCGTTGGAAGCGGCTTGACGCTCAGTATGTGGATTAAGCCGCAGACGATCTCCGGAGGTGATTCCGTTGTCTTGGGTAAATTCTGGAACCCAACGATGACCAGTCCATACTATCAATATGGGCTGGAACTCACAGGGGGCACGGTGCCGAACTTATTTATTGGTACAGCTGGCGGGCCACTATCAGCATCAATGGGCTCCGCGCTCGCACTAGACCAATGGAGCTATCTTGCAGTCGTTTTTGATGGGTCGCAGGTACGGTACTATGTTAACGGTGTGCTTGTGACGACCGTCTCACTTACGGCGACGATTACCGGTCGTAACAATGGTTTCCAGGTTGGCGCCGATAACAATATCCAACAGTTCTTTCGGGGCTCGCTCGATGAGTTGCGCATTTACAACCGCGCGCTGACCGTCCAAGAGGTGCTGACTGACATGAATTCTGCGGGCTAGCGCAGTGGTGCTCAGTCGCGGGGCCTTCTCGCCTCAAGAGCAGGATGGGCAGAGGAGATCGCGGCAACGGCAGCTTGTGCCACGGTATCGAGATGGAATTGCATGCTGCCGAATCCACTCGCCGTCTTGCAGTCCATTGTCCCAACCGGACCTGCAGTGAAGTTTGATGATGCGGGATCGCTAACGTCTCCAGCTCGTGTGAAGAAGTCGTGGCGATGTTCCGTATGAAAAACGCCTGGGAGCGGCATGCGTCCGAAGTGCGCGTGAAGCTGAGCAGCTGCGTGATTCTCAGTCCTTTCGCCGCAAAACGCTTGGCTCTCCTGCTGGACAATGTGATCAAGCAGTATGAGGCTCGCTTCGAGACGATGGATGTGGGTGTTCTGCCAACGGCACCTGACAGGCCTGCCACCAGGTAACGCTGTTTCCTCCCCGACGCGACGTCCGAGCTGAACGCACAGGTGGGCAGGCCGCGCGCGAGTCTGCAGGACGAGGCGGAGGGGCTTGTGTGTCCGGTGGATGAAGCGATCGACCAACGCCAAGCCGCACCTGAATTGCGGTACGGCGGGGTCGGCTTCTACAAACATTCGAGCTACGTGCATTTGGATTCCGGTCCCTTCCGCTACTGGTAGACCGCTCTTCCGACGTCCACGCCCCCGATTTTTGAGAACACCTCTGCTCCTGACGGAGATCAGGACGGCTGTTGTGTCGGAATCGGGTGCTATCGTTCGTTAGTCCGCTGCGAATAACGAGCGGAATCTCCTGAAACCCTGGTGCCTTTGGCTTCCCTGCAAAGTCAGAAGCATTCGAATGCCCAATTTCAGCGTAGGCAGGACAACTCGAAAAAATCCAACCACAACGAATAGCAGTAGCCCGCGGCATTTCTTCCTCACCCCTTTCGCATAATTTCTCCGGACAGTCATTGCGCGTATTCTCGCTGTACGAATGGCGGTGTGTAGACCAGGCATCGCCGGAGAGTGGGACCAGTGGGGCGTTCGCGTGAATGTTCATGCACCATGCGCGCTGACGATAGGTGGATTCGAATGTGTCGAGTTTCGGAACGGTAATCGGCAAGTGTAAGGAAGGGTCATTAACAAAGGGAGACGGAATCATGGCGAAATGGCTTAATCGGCTGAAACGTAACGGGCACAACGGCCGCAAGGCAACCCGGCAACTCGCGACACAGTCTCAGCCATCTCGTGACGTGTTTATTCTGGAGTCTCTTGAAAATCGGATTTTGCTGTCAGCGACCCCGATGGAAGCCGTCGTCATCACCGACAAGGCGGACTATTCTCCGGGGGAGACGGCGGTCATCACGGCGACCAACACGCCCAGCACGGTTGATGGCGCCACGTTTGCAGAAGGAGAAATGGTTCAGTTCCAGGTGACCCGCACCGACGAGGTTCCGGATTTTCCAAGCGGCAATCTGCCCTGGTATGTGATCGACGGTGGAGTTGACGCGTATCAAACTGACGTGAACGGCGATGGCCAGCTCGACTGGGTTCGGGCCGACAACGATGGCACGGTGAACGGCAGCATCAGCACCACGTGGTTCGTCGAGGATCAGTATGCGAGTTCATCACTTCTTGTGACAGCGACCGGTCTTGCATCTGGCACCGTGGCAACGCATGAGTTTACGGATGCGGGGGCCTTTTCTTATAGCGGTACAACGACAGCCACGATTGCTGCTGGAAGCTCTACTTCTGTCACCAATGTGGTTTTGACGGTACCAGGAAACAATGGAACGCAGACGCCGACGTTTACCTTTGCGTCAACTGGGTCACCAAGTATTACGGTGGTCAACAGTTCTACTCCTGGTGCCGGTGAGATTGGTGTTATCTACACTGCAACAAGCGATAGTGATGCGGGTACTATCGGTACAGTCTATACTGGTTCGGGCGCTACAGCAACAGATCGGACAATCACCTATACGTTCACTATCTATGTCGGTTCAGGCGTTGCAGCGAACACATATTCCGTGAAGGCAGTTGCTAGTCCATCAGTTGCGCCTATTGGGCCAGGATCTGGTTTGACCATCGCAGTCACAGTTCCGGCGGTCAACACCGCGCCGGTCATCAATCGAGATAATGCTGCGGTTACGGTTAATGAAGGCACAACGGCAATCAATACTGGAACTTGGTCGGATGCGAACTTAGGCGATACCGTCACATTGAGTGCATCGGTCGGGACCGTGACCAAATCAGGTACCAATGCAAGCGGTACATGGTCATGGTCGTACACGCCAACTGATGGCCCGGCAGGCCCGACAACGGTGACTATCACGGCGAATGACGGGACTACCTCGTCGAGTACCACATTTAGTCTCACGGTCAACAACGTCGCACCGACCATCGCGATCAGTGGGGCCCCCACCGTCAACGAAGGTGCGGTGTATAGCCTGACATTGGGCGCGGTGAGCGATCCAGGGACGGACACAGTCAGCAGCTACTTGGTGCACTGGGGCGACGGCACCAGCAATACCTACGGCAGCAACGGCGTTAAGACGCACACCTACGCCGACGGACCCAATGCCTATAACGTGACGGTGGACCTTATCGATGGGGACGGCACGTTCCTGAATCGGGCGAATGCTCTGAGCGTCAGCGTCCTTAACGTCGCACCGACGGCCACATTGCAGAACAATGGGTCAAAGACGTATGGCGAGACAGTTACCATCAGCTTTACCGGTGCATCTGATCCCTCAAACAGTGACACATCGGCTGGCTTCCACTATGCCTTCGCTACCACTGCTGCGGGACTAACCGGTGTTACGTATGCCAGTGGAAGCAGTGAGACTGCCTCGCAGGACTTCACTAACCTCAATGCCGGCAATTATACCTTCTGGGGAAGAATCATCGACCAGAACGGCGGTTTTACCGACTACAGTACAAATGTGACGGTGAGCAAGGCCACGGCGACGGTGAACGTGGTCGATTACACGGGCCGGGTGTGGGCAGTGATGGAACGCTGGCCAGCAACTCGAAGACCGGCACCAACGTAGCCGATTCCGGCACGACCACGGCGTCGATCTCCGGGCTGCAGAACTACAACGATGCCAGCGGCACGGCCACGCTCACGATCAATAAGGCCAACGCCACGGTCGTGGTCGCGGCCTACAGCGTGATCTACGACGGGTCATCGCACACAGCGAGCGTGACCTCGATCACGGGCGTGAACGGGGAGAACGGCTCGACGGTTGGCTCGGTGGACCTGAGCGGCACGACGCACACCAATGCGGGTACCTACACCGGTGACGCCTGGATCTTCACTGGCACGGGCAATTACAACAACACGTCTGGGACAGTCAATAACGCGATTGCCAAGGCCACGGCGACGGTGAACGTGGTCGATTACACGGGCATCTATGATGGTGGGGCGCACACGGCCGGGTGTGGGCAGTGATGGAACGCTGGCCAGCAACTCGAAGACCGGCACCAACGTAGCCGATTCCGGCACGACCACGGCGTCGATCTCCGGGCTGCAGAACTACAACGATGCCAGCGGCACGGCCACGCTCACGATCAATAAGGCGGTTGCGACCATCGCAATCGCCAATGCCTCAAAGGTATTCGGTCAGACCATTGATCTCGCCGTTGCCTTAGGCACGACCGTCAACACCGGCGTCAATGGCGAGAATCTTGCCATTACGTACACCAGCGCCGGTGTCCCGGTGGCAGCCTTGGTGGGACCTTATGCGATCAATGGTTCCGTGAGCAACGGGAGCGGATTGGTATCCAACTATAATGTGACCATCAACCCTGGGACGCTGACCGTTTTGACGCCGAGCGTCATTACCACAGTTCAGGACGGGGCTAATGTCCTCATCGTCGGTACCAATGGTTGCGACACCATCGCGGTGAATGCCACCAACCCGAGTGCAGTCACCGTTAACGGCACTGGTTCCTACTCCGTGGGAGCCGGTGGGCACGTGATCGTGTACGGGATGGCGTGCGATGACAACATCAGCCTGACCGGGAACGTCAATCTCGAATCCCATGGCGGTGACGGGAACGATGCGATCTCCGGCGGCGCTGGGCACGATGTGCTCTGGGGCGATCAAGGAAATGATACCCTCACCGGAGCCGCAGGAAACGATGTTCTCATCGGCGGTGACGGATCAGATCGGCTA
Organism: Nitrospira sp.; assembly: GCA_030444405.1. GTDB lineage: Bacteria > Nitrospirota > Nitrospiria > Nitrospirales > Nitrospiraceae > Nitrospira_D. Next base: position 44,199 of record JARFPM010000038.1, on the reverse strand, counting down.
GTCGGTTCGGCCGGCCATGACATCCTGGTTGCTGGAGATCTGCAGGGTCATAACTATGACTCTCTCCGAACGATCAGCGATAACTGGGCTGCTAACTGGATTGCAGATGGGGATCTGGGGGACAACAATAACGATGGTGACGTAGTGGACGAGGACGCCGACCAACTGACCGGAAGTTCAGGACACGACTGGTTCATCATCGGATCGGGCGACAAGATTACGGATATCAATTCGGCAACTAAGGACGGCGATAAGATCACGAATATCTGATTCACACCGTATGGCAGGGAGTCGTGAATCGACTCCCTGCCTGGTGCATCTTGCGAGAGGTCGGAACATCTGCACTTGCGTTGTTAGGACCTCAGAGGTTATATCGGTTGTCTGTTGTGTGAGGCTGTTCTTCACAGTTGCTCCGTAGATCTTGATCCGTTCGGGACAGCCCTTCCGTGGTTGTGCCGTTTCCATTCGACTTATACATTCTCGATTCCGTCTTTGATCTTCTTTCCCTCAACCGTGCGAACTGGCTCTGCCCCTTCCTGCTGTCGTCAGCTCCCCTCCTAAATCAATGCTTTTGCTCGACAGTGTAGGACGGGATGGGTGATACTGCGGTCCAGTGCGATGTATGATCCGCTGCCGAGGGATGGTGCTCATTGTGTCCCAATCGGCACCAAGTGAGCTGATCGAGAGTTGCAGATGCATCAAGCCCATCTGAAGCATGGTCCTCCGCAAGGCGAACAGGCTGCGGCTCAGGAACCTGTACTGCAGGACGCCGGGCCATGGGTTGCGTTCGCCGGAGCCACGACAACGGCTGCCTTTTGCCAGGGATGGCTGGCCCTGCAATGTCGCATGGTCGAAGGGGTGCGATCGGGGCTCGTGCTCCTTGGTCCTCCGGGACGAGGCCCGTTTCGTCCCATAGCAAGTTGGCCGGAGGGTTCCCAGGCGTTGACTCATTTGACGAAGGCTGCCGAGCGCGCGTTTGCCGAGCGGCGTGGTGTGGTGGTTCGCCGGCAAGCGGTGGACGGTGAATTGGAGCAGAGTCACTGTGCCGTCGGCTATCCCATTGACCTGCGTGGCGCGCTTTGTGGGGCAGCCGTGATCGAAGTGCCGGCCCTGTCGGATGTCCATATGCAAGTGATCATGCGGCAGTTGCATTGGGGGGCCGCATGGCTGGAGCTGCTGTTTGCGCGCGATGCGGCGGCGGCTGAAAAAGAGACGCGTGAGCGGGTACAGACCGCGCTGGATCTGGTGGCGACGTCCGTCGGCCACGAACGGTTTTATGCCTCGGCGATGGCGCTGGTGAATACGCTGGCGGCGAGCCTCTCGTGCGACCGTGTCAGCATTGGGTTCGTGAAGCGAGGACGGGCACGGGTGGCTGCCGTGTCGCACAGTGCCGAATTCAAAGCACAGACCAACGTCATGCGCGGCTTGGCCGAGGCTATGGATGAAGCCATCGAGGGCCCGTGTTGGAGATCCATCGACGCGACGATCGGTGGCTGGGGGCCAAGATCTGGGATTCGGTCACGCGGTCTGTCGGCGACCTGCTTGGGCCCAGCCATGTCGTTCTGAAATTAACCACGGCGTCGCTCGCAGCCCTGCTGGTCTTCTGCTTCCTGGCCAAGGGCGACTATCGAGTGTCGGCGAAGACAGTCTTGGAGCCGGTCGTTCAACGAGCGGCCGCGGCGCCATTCAACGGCTATATCCGGGAGGCGCCCATTCGCGCCGGCGACCTGGTGCAGTCCGGCGACGTGCTTGGTACGCTCGACGATCGCGAGTTGAGACTTGAACGGGTGAAGTCGCTGAGCAAGCTCGAAGAATATCGGAAAGAGTATCACAAAGCCTTGACCGAGCGGGAGGCGGCGAAGGTCGAGATTCTGACTGCGCAGATGCACCAGGCCGAGTCGGAGATCGCGCTGCTCGATGATCAGCTGGCCCATACCCGCGTGATCGCGCCCTTCGATGGGATCGTCGTCAGCGGAGATTGGACCCAGTCGCTGGGGGCTCCGGTGGAAAAAGGCAAGGTGTTGTTCGAGATCGCCCCGCTCGACAGCTACCGCGTGGTGCTGGAAGTTGACGAGCGCGACATCGCCGACGTGCAGGTGGGGCAGCACGGCCAGCTCTTGCTCTCGGCCTTTCCTTCCGACCCGGTTGGGGTCACGGTCACGAAAGTCACGCCCGTGTCCACGGCGAAGGAGGGACGCAACTTCTTCCGCGTGGAAGCCACACTGGATCAGCCCCACGACAGGCTTCGTCCGGCGATGGAAGGCGCGGGCAAGATTGAGATCGATCAGCGCCTGCTGGTCTGGATCTGGACGCATCAAGTCGTGGATTGGATCCGATTGACCGTCTGGACATGGCTGCCGTGATAGGTCTGATTCGCGCGGGACTCGCGAGATGCGCGAGAAGGGTGGGACGAGGCGGAAGCTGCATCTTCGCGGGTCGCGCCTGTCACGCACATCTCGCTTGTCTCGCCTGCGCGTCACGAAGGATGCCTTGCGTACGAGCATTCAAGGTTTTTATTGATGAGTGAAGCGCTCTTCAGCCCATCCTGGTATCGCGTCGCGTCGCTCGCTCCGCGCCTTCGCAGCCATGCCAAGTTGCACCGGCATCAATATCGCGGACAGACCTGGTACGTGTTGCAGGACCGTTCAAACGAACGGTTCCACCGGTTTTCCCCATCCGCCTTCTCGTTCATCGGCTTGATGGACGGGAAGAGGTCGGTGCAGCAGATCTGGGACCTCTCCTCCTCCCGGCTCGGGGATAACGCCCCCACCCAGCCGGAAGTCGTCCAGTTGCTGAGTCAGCTGCATGCCGCGGACGTATTGCAGTGCGACATTCCCCCGGACACCGCCGAGCTGCTGGCCCGCTATGACAAGCAGCGCCGGCGCAAATGGCAGCGGCGGCTGATGAACGTGTTCGCCTGGCAGTTTCCCCTGGTCGATCCTGAACGGTTCTTGCAGCAGTTCGCCTCGCTCATCCGTCCATTCTTTTCCTGGTGGGGCGCGGCCCTCTGGTGTCTCATCGTCGGGCCGGCCCTGCTGGTCGGCGCGGCTCACTGGTCCGATCTCACCGCCAATCTGATCGACCGTGTGATGGCGCCGCAGAATCTTGTGCTGTTGTGGCTGCTCTTTCCCGTGATCAAGGCTCTGCATGAATTCGGCCATGCCTTCGCCGTCAAGGTATTCGGCGGCGAGGTCCACGAAATGGGCATCATGCTCCTGGTCCTCTCGCCTGTGCCCTATGTGGATGCCTCGGCCTCTTCCGCGTTCGCCGGTAAATGGCAGCGCGTGGTCGTGGGGGCGGCGGGCATGCTGGTGGAACTGGTGCTCGCGTCAATCGCGATGTTCGTGTGGGTCAGCGTCGAACCGGGCACGGTGAGAACCCTGGCCTACAATACCATCTTTATTGCCGGCATCTCGACTGTGATCTTCAACGCCAATCCGCTCCTGCGCTTTGACGGCTATTACATGCTGGCCGACGTTCTGGAAATTCCGAATCTCCGCCAGCGGGCCAATACCTATCTTGGCTACCTCTGTGAACGCTATCTGTTCGGGCGTGATGATGCGCCGGTGCCTCATGCCACGGCAGGCGAACGGGCTTGGTTCGTCGCCTATGCCGTCACCTCGTTCGTGTATCGGGTACTGGTTGTCGCCGCCATTCTGCTCTATCTCACGGACCAGCTCTTTCTCCTAGGTGTGGTGTTTGCCGTCCTGACGGCCGGGACCTGGTTTGTGCTGCCGTTGGGCAAAGGGGTGAACTATCTGTGCACGAGTCGCCGGATTCGTCGGGTGCGCGGGCGGGCCGTCGCAGTGAGCATGGCTGTGGTGGCTGGACTCGTGGCTGTGCTGGCGCTCGTGCCGGTGCCGTTCCGGACCAGGGCGGAGGGCGTGGTCTGGATTCCCGACGAGGCGTTCGTCCGAGCCGAAGTTGACGGGTTCGTCACACGGGTTGTGGCGGCGCCTGGTTCGAACGTCCGGCCGGGTGATCTACTGGTGGTCTGTGGCGACCCCGCCATCGAGACGGACGTGAAGGTGCTCGAAGGGCAACTGCAAGAGATCAATGCGCGGATTCGGGAGCAATTGGTCGACGACTTAGTCAAGGCGAAAATGTTGGAAGAGGAGCAACGGTACATCGAGGAGCGGCTGGCCCGCGCACGAGAACGGCAGTCGGAGCTGGTGATCCGCAGTCGGGCAGCGGGGACGTTCGTGCTACCGAAGGCGGCGGATCTGCCCGGGCGATTTGTGAAGCGTGGCGAGCTGTTGGCTCATGTGGTGGATCTCAAGACGATCATCGTCCGCACCATTGTCGATCAAAGCGATATCGACCTGATTCGGCATCAGATCCAGGATGTCGAGGTCCGGTTGGCGGAGCGGCTGGCCGACCCGATGCCGGCGACGATCACCCGCCTGGTTCCGGCCGCCAGCGAAGAACTGCCCAGCCCGGCCTTGGGCAGCGAGGGTGGGGGCCAGGTGCCGCTCGACCCGCACGATGCCAAGGGGCAAAAAGCCATCAAGAAACTGTTCCAGATGGATCTTGAGTTGCCTGTCCAACACGGCATCCTTAATGTCGGCGGGCGGGTGTATGTGCGGTTCGATCACGGCAGAGAAGCGTTGGCCGTCCAATGGTATCGGCAGGGACGCCAGTTGTTCCTGGCGCGATTCAATGTTTGATCTCGCTCGCGAACGCACCGCGCTACACAGCGCCTACCCTGAACGCCATGTACCGAAAGAAGGGTGGTTCGACCGTCAAGGGGCGCGACTGGCCAGTCCGCTGCTTCGTCGTCTCCGTGTGCGGCGATGTCTGAAGACGACGATTGTGACTCAAGTCGCAGAACAAGGGCTCGCCCTTGAGCGATTGTCGGACGACCGGCTGACGCAACAGGCCAAGCAGCTGCGGGACCGATTGCGCCGCGACGGTCTGTCGGAGGAGCTGGTGTGCCGTTCCTTCGCGCTGGTCCGTGAAGTGGCGCACAGGACGCTCGCGCAACGGCACTACGACGTCCAGATTGTCGGAGGGTGGGTGCTGCTGAACGGTTGCATCGCAGAAATGGCGACCGGAGAAGGCAAGACACTCACCGCTACGCTGGCGGCAGCGACCACTCTACGAGATGCTCGGACTCAGCGTCGGCGCCGTCACCCATGAGCTCGATCCTGTCGCGAGGCGGGGGGCCTACAGCTGTGACGTGACCTATTGCTGCAACAAAGAACTGGCGTTCGACTATCTCCGGGATCGGTTGGTGGTGGGGCGGCACCCGAATCGCATTCAGCTGCAACTGGAGCGGCTGTACGGCGATGCCACCAGGCTGAGGCAGTTGGTCCTGCGGGGCCTCTGCTTCGGCATCGTCGATGAAGCGGACAGTGTGCTGGTGGATGAAGCGCGGGTCCCCCTGATTATTTCAGGCGCCGGCGGCCAGGTCCCGGAACAGCCGATCTATGAAACGGCCCTGAGGCTTGCACGGGGCTTGGAGCGTGGACAGGACTTCTCGCTCGACGGGCGGGAACGGAGCATCCGTCTGACTCCCCAGGGGCAGGCGACGCTCACGAAGCGGGCCCACGATCTGAAAGGAATTTGGTCGGGGCCGAGGCGGAGGGAAGAGCTGGTTCGTCAGGCACTGACCGCCCTGTACCTGTTTCATCGCGACATGCAGTACCTCGTCCGGGATGAGAAGGTCCAGATCATCGATGAATACACCGGACGCGTCATGGGCGACCGATCGTGGGAACATGGCCTGCATCAGATGATCGAATTGAAGGAGGGTTGCCCCCTTACGCCGATGAACGCGCCGCTGGCGCGGATGACCTACCAACGATTTTTCCGGCGGTACCTCTGGCTCTCCGGGATGACCGGAACCGCGCAGGAGGTCGCCGGCGAGCTCTGGAACGTCTACCGACTCGCGACGGTCACGATCCCCACGAATCGCCCGCTCCAGCGTCGTTGGCGGGGGGAGCGGCTGTTTGCCACGGCGGACCAGAAGTGGGACGCGGTCGTGGATCGGATTGGAGAGCTGCGTGGACAGGGTCGTCCCGTCCTGGTCGGGACCCGTTCCGTCGCCGCGTCCGAAATCCTCAGTAAGCAATTGGAGAGGGCAAAGATCGAGCATGTGGTACTCAATGCCAGACAGGATCAGGAGGAGGCGACGGTCGTGGCTGCAGCCGGCGAGCGGGGGCGGGTCACAGTGGCGACGAATATGGCGGGACGTGGGACCGACATCAAATTGACCCGCTCCGTGGCACCGGCCGGTGGGCTCCATGTGCTGGCGACCGAACGGCATGAAGCCCAACGCATCGATCGGCAGCTCTACGGGCGGGCGGGCCGACAGGGAGATCCCGGCAGTTACGAAGCGGTGACCTCGCTCGAGGACGAGCTGCTGACCACCTCTCACGGAACCGTTGCCCGATGGGTGGCGCGATTGCTGCTCAAGTCAGGCCAGCCGCTGGAGGGATGGTTGGCAAGCTTGCTGGTGCGGCTGGCCCAGCGGTCCGCGGAACGGCTGCATGCCCGCGTGCGCCGGGAGTTGCTCCAGCATGAAGATCAGCTCGAATCCACGCTCGCATTTTCAGGACGAGTGGAATGACGGGAGGAGTGGCCGCACGATGTTGAGGATGGATCCGGAGTTGGTAGACCGGCGTGTCAGGAGTGGGCTGCGTCGCTGCCGTAATCTGGTATGGGCTTCGCTGTGTTGTGCCGTCGGCTGTTTGGGTTGGAACGTCGCTGCTGAAGCTGCCGACAATCTGGCCTGTATCATGAAGCCCTATATGGAAGTGTCCATCGGGGCGCCGGTGGAAGGCATGATCCAGACGGTGCATGTCGAGCGGGGCGATTGGGTGTCTAAGGGGCAGGCCATCGTCACGTTGGAGGCAAGTGTGGAAAAGGCCACAGTTGCGCTGGCCAAAGCAAAGGCGGAGGCGGAGGCGACGATTAAAAGTACGCAGGCAAAAATGGCCTTCAGCGCGAGGAAGCTCGAGCGGGCGACGGATCTCTACCAATCCAACTCAATCGCCAAGCACGAACTCGATGAAGCTCAAACAGAAAAGGTTCTCGCGGAAACGGCACATCTGGAGGCGACCGAAAAGAAACACATCGACGAACTGGAGTGGCATCGGGTCACGGCAGCTCTGAATCTCCGCACGATCTATAGCCCGCTCAGCGGGGTCGTGGTCGATCGGCTCTTGTCTCCCGGTGAATTGGCTGGAAAGACGCCGATCCTCAAACTGGCGCAGATCAACCCCCTGCGGATCGAAGTGTTCGCTCCGTTGAGCCTGCTGGGAAAGCTGACGCCGGGCATGAAGGCGGATGTGCGACCGGAAGGCAATGCCTCGACCACCTATCAAGCTCACGTGACCGTCGTGAATCGTGTGGTAGACAGTGCGAGCGGGACGTTCGGAGTCCGTCTGGAAATGCCGAACCTCAATAACACCTTGCCGGCCGGGCTTGCCTGCACCGTGAAGTTTCATACGACGCATTAGAGAATGGGAGAGACATGAGACTCAATCTACGAACAGGCCGAGGGGCGGACGTGTCGCAGGGCCGAACGTGCGGGCGAGTCGCCCGTTGTTGGACCCAAGCGGCGCTCTTCGTCCTAGCCGGAATTCTGTCAGCCAGCAGTGCTGCGCTGGCTCAAGAGAGCCCAACGCGTCCGCTGCCGACCGAGAATCTGCCGGTGCTCAAGCTGTCGTTGGCGGAGGCCATCGACGCGGCACTCGACAAGAATCCGAACATTCGCCTGTTTCGTGAAAAGATCGAGGCCGCGCGCGCAGCCTCCCGAACCCAATTGGGCGGGTTACTTCCGAACATTGCGTCCACCGGCAAGTACAACAACCAAACTTTCTTCCTAGGTTCCCTCGGGGGGCCGCCGCGTCGGACCGATCCGTTCGATCTCTTCGACGGCCGCGCTTCCTTCACCCAGTCCCTGTTCAGTCTGAGTCTGATCGAACGGTGGCGGGCGTCCCGCTCGGCTCTCCAGGTGGCGGAACTGGACTCCACGACCACCGAGAATGATACCGTCGCCAAGGTCGCCCTGACCTACTTCGAGGTACTGCGCAATCGGGAGACGCTGGAGGCCCGATCGGCCAACGTCACTCTGTATGAAGATCTGGTCGCGTTTGTCAAGAATCGGCTGGCGGGAGGTATGGCGACCGGTCTTGACGCGGCGCGACTGGAAACTCAGTTGGAGAATGAACGGCAGCGGCTCGAACTGGCCAAGGGAGAGGTGGAGCGGGCCAAGTTTACGCTGCTCAATTCAATCGGGATCGGCTATGACGTCACGCTTCAGCTCACGGACGAAATGAAGGGTTACGACGGGCTGATTCCATCGTTGGAAAGCGCTCTGGAGGCGGCCAGCGTCAATCGGCCTGAGCTCAAGGCACAGACGCAACGGATCAGGACCGCGGAATTGAGTTTGCGATCGATCAAGAGTGAGCGGCTTCCGTCCCTGTCGGCGGAGGGCAACTACGGGCTGATCGGCAATAGACTCGACAACACGACCGGCACCTACAATGTCGGAGTCCAGCTGTCGATTCCGATTTTCGATGGAGGGCAACGCGAAGGTCGCATCGGGCAGAGTGTGAGCGAATTCAACCAGGAAAATTACAAACTGGTCCTGGTCAAGAACCAAGTCGGCATGGAAGTGAGAGAAGCGCTGGTCACCCTGAGAGCCTCACTGGAACAACAGCGGATCGCGAAAGACGGCCTCAAAGCCTCGCTGACCGAGGTGGGCCTTGCACGGGAACGCATCCGGACGTTGAGCTCCAACACGCTGGAATTGTCGAACGCGTTGTTTTCACTCGTGCGCGCGAAAGACAACATGATCGACGCCCTCTTCCGCGTGCATGCCTCGCGCGTCAATCTGGCTCGGGCCCAGGGGCAAGTGGAACAACTGCGCACCCGGTAATCCTCCCAAGTCACATGGTTGGTTGTGCGAAGACCGTGAGCGCTGTGTGGGACCATCATCGATCCGCTGGGTCTCCTGATCAGTGGTCTGCTAGGCCCGTCGTTTCAGCATGAGGACAGACAGGGGCGGGAGCGTGACCGTCAGAGAGTAGCGGAAACCGTGACTCGGCATTTCCGCAGCATGAACACCGCCGCCATTTCCCATGTTGCTGCCGCCATAGGCGATCCCGTCGGTGTTGATGAGCTCTCGATACCAGCCCGGTTCAGGAACGCCGATGCGGTAATTGTGGCGAGGCACTGGCGTGAAGTTACACAGGCAGACGATGGCCGCTGGCGTGCTTTTCGCCTTTCGAAGGTAGGCGATGACGGAGTTATCGGCGTCGCTGAAATCAATCCACTGAAAGCCGCTCCAGTCAAAGTCGACCTCGTGCAGCGCCGGTTCTTCGCGATAGACGCGGTTCAGGTCGAGGATCAGACGTTGCAAGCCACGATGCGGCTCATCCTCGCAGAGATGCCAATCCAAGCTGGTGTCATGGTTCCATTCCCGCCACTGGCCGAACTCTCCGCCCATGAACAGCATTTTTTTGCCGGGATGGCTGTACATATAGCCATAGAGCAGCCGGAGGTTCGCAAACCGCTGCCAGACATCGCCGGGCATTTTGTCCAGCAAGGTTCGTTTGCCGTGGACCACTTCGTCATGAGAGAGGGCGAGGACGAAATTCTCGCTGAAGGCGTAGAGCAGACCGAACGTAATTTGGTTTTGATGGAACCGACGGTAAATCGGATCGTGCTGGAAAAAGGCCAGCATGTCATGCATCCATCCCATGTTCCACTTGAACGTAAAGCCAAGCCCGCCTGTATAGGTCGGTCGAGACACACCGGGCCAGGCCGTGGATTCTTCCGCGATCGTGACGGCCCCAGGGAATTCTCGGTGGATGAGCACGTTGAGTTCTTTCAAGAGTGAGACGGCCCCAAGATTTTCGTTGCCGCCGAACTCATTCGAGATCCATTCACCGGACTTTCGGCCGTAGTCGAGGTAGAGCATGGACGCCACGGCGTCTACGCGCAATCCGTCGATGTGGTATTTGTCCAACCAGAAGAGCGCGCTGTTCAACAGGAAGGTGCGCACCTCGACTCGGTCATAATTGAAAATCCGGCTGTGCCAATCAGGGTGATAGCCGAGGCGCGGGTCGGCATGGTCGTAGAGGTGTGTGCCGTCGAACAACGCCAATCCATGGGGATCGTCTGGAAAGTGCGCGGGAGCCCAGTCCATGATGACGCCGAGACCGGCTTGGTGAGCGGCATCGACGAAAGCCATGAACCCCATGGGATCTCCATATCGGCTGGTGGCCGCGAAGTAGCCTGTCGCTTGATAACCCCATGATCCATCGAACGGATGTTCCGTCACCGGCATGAGTTCAAGGTGTGTGTAGCCCAGATCCGTTGCGTAGGGGATCAGCTTCGCAGCGAGTTCTCCATAGGTGAGCCAACGATCGTTCTCTTCCGGTACCCGCATCCATGATCCGAGATGGACTTCATAGATGGAGACGGGAGCGGTCAGCGGATCCCATTCCGATCGAGCGGCCATCCACGCGCCGTCGTGCCAGGTGTAGCTGGACAGGTCACGCACGACCGAGGCAGTCCGTGGGCGGAGCTCGCTCGCAAAGGCGTAGGGATCCGCTTTCAGCAAGGGAACGGTCTGTTCTCGTGACCGGATTTCATATTTGTAGAGGGTACCTTCCGGTAGATCGGGAATGAAGAGTTCCCAGAGTCCGGTCGATCCTCGACTCGTCATGGGATGGCACAGGCCATTCCATCCATTGAATTCGCCGATGATACTCACGCGGGCGGCATTGGGAGCCCACACCACAAAATGAATTCCGCAGACGCCCTCGACGGTGCGGATATGGGCGCCGAAACTGTCATACGCCTTGTAGAAAGTTCCTTCGGCAAAGAGGTGTAGTTCAAAATCCGTCAACAGCGGGGGAAATGCATAGGGATCATGAATGTCAGCGACGGTGTCGTCGTGGCGTGTGATGCGAAGCTTGTAGGATGACGCGAGTGCCGTACCTGGAAGAAGCGTCTCATACAGTCCCTCCTCACGAATGCGAGTCATACGCCAGAGGATGGAGTCGGATACGACCTCCACATCCTTGATCTGGGGTAGCCAGGCCCGGATTGCGAGGGAAGGGCGGCCGTCGATCGTCGTGGCATGAGGGCCCAGAACTGAGTGAGGGGCCCAGTGTGTGCCTGCAATGAGGCGATCGAGGTCATCCTGTTGAATGGTCATTGCATTATCCTAACGGCTACGGTCTTGATTAGAAAGGGGAAAATGTTCTTCGCGATGACGTCGGATGACATGCCGGAACGACGAGTCTGATTGCATTGTCGCGATCGGCCCCGGATAATGCGATGGCCCTTAGGCTGATCCGTCTCTTTTGGTTTCGGGGACATACATGTCACCTATGACGCTGGCCCTTCTTATCTTCGGCTTGTGCTATGTGCTCATCATGACCGAGCGGCTCCACAAGACAATTGTGGCCTTGTTCGGAGCGGCCGTAATGATCGGGCTCGGCGTGGTCTCGCAAGAGGAGGCGTTTTATTCCCATGAGTACGGGGTGGACTACAACGTCGTCTTCTTGCTGATCGGCATGATGGTGATCATCAACATCGTACGGGAGACCGGGCTATTTGAAGTGTTGGCCATTTGGGCGGCACAGCGAGCCGATGCGAAGCCCTTCCGATTACTCGTGCTGTTAGCCATTTTAACCGCTGTATTGTCCGCCATGCTCGATAACGTTACCACCGTCCTGCTCATGGCCCCGGTCACCCTTGCGATCACCAAGCGGTTGGAGTTGAACCCTGTCACGTTTCTGATGACCGAGGCGCTGGCTTCCAATATCGGTGGGACCGCTACGCTCGTTGGGGATCCACCCAATATCATGATTGCGAGTAAGGCCGAGCTCAGCTATCTCGATTTTCTGTACGTCATGGGGCCGATTGTCATCGTGATCATGATGGTATTCTTGACGGCGCTGTGGCTGATTTTTGGCCGAACGATGACGGTCGCACCCCATCTGCGGGAGGCCGTGCTTGCTCTGAGCTCACGGGAGGCTGTTCCGGACGAGGCTTTCTTGCGCCGTTGTCTGATTTTGCTGGCGGTGGTCAATGTGGCATTCTGCGTCCATTCCCTCGTCCATTTGGAACCGGCCACGATTGCGTTGCTGGGGGCAAGTCTGTTCATGTTCATCGGTCATGCGAGACGCAAGCCGGAGGATGATGAGGAGCTGACCTATTTGGCTGAAGTGGAGTGGAAGACCATTTTCTTTTTCATCGGATTATTTATCCTGGTGGGAGGACTGGTCAAAGTCGGTGTGATCCGGTATCTAGCCGATCAACTCGTGACGGTGACGAGGGGCAATCTCGCCGGATCCACGATGACGGTGCTGTGGGGATCGGCGATACTTTCTGCCGTTGTGGACAATATTCCCTATGTCGCAGCGATGAATCCGTTGATCGTCGATCTTGCCCGGTCGCTCCATCCGGAGATGACCGACTACGTTACCTTGGTCCATCAACCGGACATCATCCCGCTCTGGTGGGCATTGGCCTTGGGCGCTTGTTTAGGAGGTAACGGTACGATCATCGGCGCGAGCGCCAACGTCGTGATTGTGGATATCGCCAGAAAAGCCGGCTACCGGATTACCTTTTGGCAGTTCTTTAAGTTCGGACTTCCCGTCATGATCGGGTCGGTGGCACTCGGCGCGATCTATCTCTGGCTGGTGTTTCTGCGCTAAGTGGAATTACTGCTTGCCGTCGACCTTCAGATTGACTGAGCCGTCACTCATCACTCGAACGTACAGCGCGTTCACGTCGGCGAACACGCCGATGCCCTGCACAGACGCGACGGTCCCATAGGTCGTGATAGTCGGAGTCAGTGCTCGATTGAGTACCTTTGTCGTAAGGTCGCGCATGCGGTCGATCGCCGGGGTCATGCCGAGTAAGGCTTCACCCCCAATGAGGTCTTGGAGGGAAGAGCGATAGAGCCAATCTGGGCCATCCTTCTGTAACAGCTGTTCGGTGGCCGCGTCCAGACGGAGACCACTGATTTGGACGGTCTGTGTCAGTGCATTCATTTCGGGTTTTCCGACGAAATACAGGTGACCGATCGCATCTCCCGTAAACACAATCTTCAGAAGTACTTGATTGCCACCAAGACCGAAGATTGACGCGTCAGTAATGAGAATGAAATCTCCCTTCACAGCGATACGCTTCCCTTGGAGTCGCCCCGCAAGCGATTGAGAAAGCGAGGCGTAGTCCAGCGGGATATCAGCAACGACGTGATATCCTGGGGAAGCCAGTTGAGTATCGAGTTGAGGAAGTCCGGCAGTGATCGCTGGGGGTTCCGGACCAAAGACGATTACCGGGTTTGCGACGACATGGATCGTATCATCCAGTCGTTGTCCACCGATCGAAAAGCCGTTGTGTTTGATCTTGTCGATATTGAACTGGAGCCACGAGTTCGGTTCTAGTTGTATTGGAGCGCGCAGCCCGTTCCATACCTCGTCCACTTGAGTTCGAATCGTGCTTGTATTGAGGTGCGCGACTGCCTGATTGAGCCCCTCTCGTACGCTGTCTGTCAGCCTATTTTTGACTTCTTGAGGCAGGTCTACGGTGGCGACGCGGGAGTTGCAAGCATCCATTGCGCTGACCGCTACATCAGCCACCGTCCCTGACAGGCTGTAGTTCGGAGTCATTTCGATTGCGATACTTCCATTTACCATTGTTCTTTTTGCCCGTTCATGGCCGGTGCCACAGTCGACGGGTACCCTCCCCGCCGGTGGTTGCGCATGCGTATTGGGGTAAGAGTGAAGGTCAGCGGTGAGGGGGAGGCGGGTGCCCGGGAGATCGATCCCTTTCCACCAATCACGGGGCATAACCCTTTGATCTGGGCTCATGGATTGGTATGCGTCTGAGCGCGCGATCGCAAAATCGTCCCGTTCTACATAATACCTACGCTCAGCGCCTTTTGAGTGCTTGATAGGGATGCCCGATTGATCAAATGTCTTTGGAACCACGTTCTCATCGTTGGCGGCATTCAAGAATCGGGTGAGGTTGATCTGGACAGGAAAGCTGATACTGGATTCCACCACCGGAGAGAGAGGGGGTGGTGTTGACGGTAGTATCATCGGCGACGGTGGGCGAAGGACATGCTCTTTGGCCAGACAACCCGTCAAGGATACCGTAATGGATAACGCGATGAGAGCTTTGTGTCTTAATGGAGGAAGCATCGGGTTCTTCCTTCGGAGAAGCTGTGGTTGTGAGATGACCCACCTCAAGTGGTTGAAGATTGGGAGGGCCTGCGAATGGGGGCTAGGATACCAGAATCGCATGACGCTTTGTCATGCCAAAAGGAAAAGCGACCTGGTAGGTTCGAGGGTATGAGGTGAGGATCGTCGACTCTCGCCGGCAGGGGGCTCACTGGTGCGCATTGCTAATCATACCCATACAGCCAATGCGTCGTGGAGGAGGAAATATTCTTGACGGAATGGCGAACCTCTTTAGGAATAAACACTTCGTCGCCAGGCTCTGCAATGATCTCTTCGCCGTCGATGGTGAGCTTGAGTCTCCCATCCATCACGGTCACCAGTTCGTTTGTCGCGTGGACGAAATCATTCCACTCCCTGCCGGGCGGATCGGTGAACACGTCGCAGGAGTAGCCTCGACTGCCCCAGTCGTGCGAGACCTGGTCACGATTGAGAGGCACCGGAAATTTCTGATGGGTGAGATAGGACATGCAACAACCAAAGCTATGGATTTGATCCCTGTTCAGCTGTTTTGGATGAGCCTCCTTGAGTACGCACCATTGTAACGAGATGGGTCTGGAACGTGAAGGATGCAGGGAAAGATAGTTGGTGGTTGAGGGATATCTGAGTAATGCGAGCGCTGATGATGGTTCGTTGCTTGTTGCTAGCCGTCCAGGGTCGCGTCTGGAGGATGGGTTTCCATAATGTGTCTTGATGAGATCGCAAAAGCAAAGCGCGCTGGACGTTTCCTGCCTCGCCTCAGCTATGTGAGTGCAGCTGAGTCGGAGACGAAGAGGTCAATGATAATGCGCGAAGGTATGGGCTTCGTGGTGCTGTTCTGTCAGCTTTCGAAGGTCGCAGTGGATGTCGTCTGGATCGCAGCACTCGGTTTCCAGTTGAATGGTCATGTGTTTGATTCCGAAATCCGTCGTGATCCGGTTCTGGATCAGCTGCAGCAACTCCAGCGGGGTCCGATGATGTTCGATCATGACGTGACTGGTGAGCATGACCAACCGAGGTTCGACCGCCCAAATGTGAAGATCGTGCACGTTCCTGACGCCGGGGATGGATTCCATCGTGGCTGCGACATGAGACGCGCTAATGCCAGGTGGGGTTGATTCCAACAGGACATCCATCGACTCTCTAAAGATCGGCCAGGTTCCTCGGAGAATAACTCCGACGATCAGTAGGCTCACGAGCGGATCGAGGAAGGTCCATTCTGTCAGGAGAATGGCCCCACCACTGACAATGACACCGAGCGAGATCCACGCATCACCTAACATGTGCCAGAACGCGCTCCGGATGTTCAGATCGTCTTTTGCACCGTGTTGGAGTAGAAGTGCGATCCCAAGGTTGGCGATGAAACTTACGGCGGCAACCGCCATCACCCACAAGCCGTCTACGGGAACTGGTTGCAACAGCCGTTTCAGGCCGACGATCGCGATGCCGAATGCGGTCAGCAGAAGAATGAAACTATTGAGAAATGAGGCAAGGATGCCAGCACGATGGTAGCCGAAGGTACGGGTCTCGGAGGCAGGACGCGCGGTGAGGAGATGGGCGTAAAGGGCAAGGAAGAGTGAACCTTGGTCGATGAGGTTGTGGCCTGCGTCGCTCATGAGGCCGACACTATTGAGGAGCCAGCCGCCGACAAACTCAGCCGCGATGATCACGGCATTGATCGCCAGAGCCAGTTGGAGTCGTGATCGGAGATGTGAGTACGAGGCGAGGGCCGTCATGAATGACAGTTTCGCATGGGGGAGACGATGCGGCAAGTCTTGCCGATAGTTTAAGTTCGTCCGACCGCAGGCTAACGAACGGGTGTGGGCGGGGGTCGCTCGCTTAGCACCGGATAGTTGGCCTGATCCATTCCAGAGTTACCGGTTGAGAGATCCGTGGCGATCACCCGCAGCGTGATCCCGTCTGGAACTTCCTTCGATGGCGGCACAAAGAACGGCGCTTCAAACGTGCGGCTTCCTTCATCGTAAAACATCTGGAGCCGTTCGATGACCCGATCCCCGATCAGGACTTCTCCATAGATACGGATCTTCCGCGAGTCCCAATCTCCATGTGGACGAACTAGTGAGCCGGATAGGGTTCGGACTGAGGCTCGGAGTTTGACATCGTCTTTTGCGATCAATGCGTCACGTGGCTTGGGCCGTTCGATCTGCACCAGATAGCCATAGAGGTGCAGGACGATGCCGTCCTGCGTCAGGTCCTGCCCCGGTGTGAGTAGAAGAGTCTTGCTGGTCCTCCGTAATGCAGCGGGAAAAGCGAGCGGACCTTCTGCAGAAATTTCCACCAATGTCGGTTTCTGTAGCTGCAATGTCGTGGTGAATGCGGCCGAGGGGCGAGAACTGTAGATTGGCTCTTCCATCAGGTGGGGAGTCCGCATGATTTGGTTCTGATCGCCGGCTTCGCCCTGCTGCATCCCGGTAGCGAGGATTTGGCCACTTGCGACCTCGGTAATGGTCACGCGGGCCCCGCCGACCTCTCTGCCCAACACCATCGCCCCATGCGCGACGACCCGCACGAGTACTATTGTTGATTGAGGCCCGTTGAGGGGGAAATCAGGAAGTGTCTGGCCTTTGGCGGATGGCGTGACACAGGGGAGTAGGATGAGCGGGAGGGTTAAGCCAAGCAGGCCAAACAGGACGAGGGGAAGCGGCGTCATTTCACCTTGGTACCGGGATCCACTTCTTCCAGAATGGTGACGAGACCGCGCACGTCGGCATCGCCCGCTGCGAGCACCATGCCCTGCGATTCAATGCCCATCAGCTTGGCCGGCTTCAAGTTGGCCACGACCACGATGGTTTTGCCGATCAGCGCGTCCGGTTCGTACTTCTTGCCGATTCCTGCGACGATCTGGCGTTGTTCGGTGCCGAGGGAGACTTGCAGCTTGATCAGCTTCTCCGACTTCGGTACCCGTTCGGCGGAGAGCACCTTCGCCGTCCTGAGCTGAATCTTCATGAATTCGTCAATTGTGATCTGCGGTGAAGCCGGAGGTGCGGGAGCGGCTATGGATGTTGGTGCTGCAGCGGTTGGTTGTGAAGGGACGGATGATTCGGTCACTGGTCTTGCTCCTGGTTTTGATTCAATGCGTGGGAAAAGCGACGGTCCTTTATGGATGATGGTGCCAGGCTTGAGACCACCCCATTCGACTTTGTCTCTCAGCAAAGGCCTTGTGAATTCAGCCGCGATGCCGAGTTGGGAGCAGATCAACTGCGCACTCTTCGGGATAACTGGATACGTGGCCAGGCTGAGGCAGCGGAGCGTCTCAGCCATCGTGTACAGGACGGTTCTGAGTTGTACTGCGTTGCGTTCATCCTTAGCCAGTGCCCAAGGCGCGGTCTTGTCGACATATTGGTTGGCAAGTTGGACGACTTGCCAGGTGGCTTCCAAGGATCGATTGAACTCTAATTGCTCTAGATGGTGCGACAATGCTTCGTTCAGGAGTGTCACGGCAGCTTGCTGCAGCTCTTGCTCCGCTGTGCCAATTTCTCCGGGAACCGGTACCGCCCCTCCTTGCGTCCGTTCGATGAGGGTCAGTGTACGACTCAAAAGATTGCCGAGACCATTGGCAAGATCGCTGTTGACACGTGTGAGCATGGCTGACTGGGAAAAATCCCCATCCTGTCCAAAGGGCACCTCGCGTAGGAGGAAATAGCGGAAGGCATCGACGCCGTAGGCCCCCACCATTTTGTTAGGGTCGACGACATTGCCGCGGCTCTTGGACATCTTCTCGCCATCCACGGTCCACCAGCCATGGGCGAAGATGGTCTCGGGTAATGGAAGGTTTAAAGCCATCAACATCGTGGACCAGTAGACGGCATGCGTCGTTAAGATATCCTTGCCGACGAGGTGGACGTTTGCGGGCCAGAATCGATGGCTAGCCGGTTTCTCTCGCGGGAGGTACTCCAGGGCGGACATGTAATTCACCAAGGCGTCGAACCAGACATAGGTCACATAGTTGTTATCGAATGGTAGTTCGATGCCCCAGGAGAGTCGTGACTTCGGCCTTGAGATTGAGAGGTCGCCGAGCTTCTGGGTTTGCAAGAACCCCAGGACTTCATTCCGGCGTGATTCCGGTCTGATGAAGGACGGGTGTTGCTTGATGTGGTCGAGAAGCTGGTTCTGGTATTGGCCCATCTTGAAGAAGTAGTTGTGCTCGCTGAGCTGTTCGACGGGGCGCTTGCAGTCCGGACAGAGCCCGGACTCCACGTCTTTCTCGGTCCAGAACCGTTCATCGAATGTGCAATACCATCCGGTATAGGAATCTTTGTAAATGAGCTTCTTATCGTAGAGATCTTGAAGGTATCGTTGGACGATGGATTTGTGCTCGGGATCCGTCGTCCTAATGAACGCATCGTTCGAGATGTTGAGGCGTTGCCATAATGTTTGAAACTGGGGTGCGAGCTTGTCGCAATGGACTTGGGGATCGACGCCGGCCTTGTCGGCCGCCTGTTGCACTTTCTGGCCATGTTCATCAAGGCCGGTGAGAAAAAATACTTCGCGTCCGCGCAGCCGCCAATAGCGCGCCAACACGTCGGCGGCTATCGTGGTGTAGGCGTGGCCGATGTGCGGCACGTCATTGACGTAGTAAATCGGGGTGGTGAGGTAAAAGGGGTTCGCTTCCGTCATAGCGAGGGCAAGATACCAGGTTGGAAGCGTCTATTTCTAGGCAGAGACTCCGGCAGGGACAAGTCCGAGTGCCTCGCGCAGGCGAAGCAGAATCGTTTCCAGCGCCATCTGCACGTTGAGGTGCCGCGTGGCTTGCTGTTCGGTTCGCTCGATGTCATTCAAGAGGGTCAGGAGAATATCGATGTCCGCTCGCTGGGCGTATCGCCGCAGGTCTGCGAGTTGGTCGAGGTGAAGGATCTGATCCTGATCTCCATCTACGATGACGATGACCAGATCACGGATCCATCGTGTAAGCCACGCGAGCGTTTCTTCTCCACGGTCCGTCTTGGCCAAGCTTTCCGCTGCCGAGAGGATGGTCGCGCTCGACGTCAAGCTTTCCGGCTTCACCAAGGTCAGGCATTCCTGTTGTCGCGCGCGAACGTCTGCCACATTCATCGTGAGCGCTTCTCCAATTCGGCCATCGGCGAAGACCGCCAGGAAGCGGGCGTCGGCAGGAGGAATCTCCCGCTTGAGTATCAACGCTGCTTCAACTTGGGTGCGGGCAGGCGCCGTGAAACGAAGCGCTTGGCAACGTGAGCGAATGGTGATCGGAAGTGCATGGAGTCGGCTGGTGACGAGAATGAAGAGACTATGACCCGGAGGCTCTTCCAAGGTCTTCAGGAGCGCATTGGCTGCACCGATCGTCAGGCGATCTGCGTCGTCAATCAGGCAAATCTTCCGTTCCCCGACGAGTGGTCGATAGACGAACTGTTGTTCGATCTCCCGCACTTGCTCGATTTTGATTTGAGGCGTTGCGGCCTTCGGATCGGGCTCGATGACAAAGTAATCCGGGTGCGTCCGAGCGGCTATCTGCAGGCAGGATCGGCAACGGCCACAGCTGTCCTGAGCCTCTGTCTGTGAGGGTTGCTCGCAGTTGAGGGCCTGAGCCAGCCTCACGGCGGTCATCAACTTTCCGATCCTGGTTTCGCCGTAGAACAGATACGCATGGGCCAGGCGTTCATTGCCCAACGTTGCTTGAAGGAGGGAGATGGGTTGCTCATGGCCTGTGATATCGGCGAAAGGCATGGGCTATCGGCGTTTCGATGTCCGTGTGCGATGGGTCTTGAGCCAGTTCACGACCAGTTCTTCTACGGTTTGTGTCACCGACTCCAGCGGTTGTGTGGAATCGATCACCATGATGCGCCGCGGTTCTCGTTGTGCCAACGCGTGAAATCCCTCACGAACTTTCCGGTGGAACCGTTCGACTTCTCGATCGAGTCGATTTTGGGTTGCAGCGCGACCACGGCGTCGACTGAGTCCGACAGCCACGGGGACGTCGAAGAGCAACGTGAGTTGAGGAGCCAGTTTCCCGGTCGCCCAGTCGTTCATCGTGCGCAATACTCGTAGATCCAATCCCCGTCCATACCCCTGATAGGCCATCGTCGAGTCTGAGAATCGATCGCAGACGACAGCCTTTCCTTGTGCGAGCGCAGGCATGATGACGTGATCCACATGCTGGCGTCTTGCCGCGAAAATGAGGTAGGCTTCCGTTTCGGGGGCGATGGTTTCCCCCGAATGGTCGAGCAGGATACTGCGCAGACGTTCGGCGAGAAGCGTCCCTCCCGGTTCTCTGGTATGCAGCACGTTCAGGCCTTGCGCGGTCAGTCGCTCACACAGTCTTCGAGCTTGTGTCGTTTTTCCGCTTCCTTCACCGCGCGATCCTATGTCAGGTCGCGGCGAATAGCAAGACCGGTACCTTTCGGGAATTCACCCAGTCCGAGCACATAACTCGTTGAAATTTACAATAAAACGCTTGCGGGGTTTGTCCGGAACTCTGTAAGATGAACCACTCAATACTCTCCCTATGACTGGGTGTCGGTGATTCATGCTCAAGGTCGCGCTAAGACGCTATTTTTTGACAGGCCTCCTTCTTGTCACTCCTATCTGGGGCACTATTCTCATCCTGAAGACCCTGTTCGTCGCAGTAGACGGCATCTTAGGAGATGCCGTCGCAGAATTGGTGCCGGACCATTATATCCCTGGCCTAGGGATCGTCACACTGGTTCTGCTCATCTTTTTAGTCGGGTTGTTCACGGCGAACTTTATCGGGCGTCAGATTGTGGGTCTTTGGGAGGATTGGCTCAACCGGCTGCCCCTCGTCCGGGGGATTTATTCCACGCTGAAATCCATGATGGATATTCTGTCTTTTTCGGAGCGAGGGTCGTATCGGCGTGTTGTCTTGATTCAATTCCCGAAGAACGGCCATTATTGTTTTGCGTTTGTGACGGGCATGACGAAAGGCGAGACCACGGCATTGGGTCAGGAGGCGCTGATTCATGTCTACGTGCCCACCTCTCCCAATCCGACGTCGGGATATTTTCTATTAGTGCCGGAACGGGAAGTGACATCAGTTGATATCAGTATTGAAGAAGCGATGAAACTGATTGTGTCAGGCGGTCTCTATACGCCGTCCGGCGCAATGGCTTCGGCCCTGAGCGGAGACTCGAAGTGGAGTCAGGTCAAACAGCCGGATGCCGGTGTGCCGATCGGATAAATGATAAATACGGTGTCTGATACTCGATTGCGATCCTCTTATTTCCGGAGTCCTCGATGAAACAATCGGTCGATCAACACACAACGGCCTCGCGTATTCCCGGGTTGGGGGTGATCGTGATGGCGGCCGGGTTGGGCAAGCGGATGAAGTCCAACCAAGTAAAAGTGCTGCATCATGTCGCGGGGAGGCCGATGGTTCTCTACGCCGTTGATGTGGCGCTACAACTGGCGGGCCATCGCATTGTCGTTGTGGTTGGACATCAATCCGACAGGGTTCGGCAAGTGATTGAATCAGGTATTGCGGGCAGGCCGGGATCGAAGGCTGTGAGCATCGTCGAGCAAGCCGAGCAACTCGGAACCGGCCATGCCGTGATGCAAAGTCGCCCCGCGTTTTGTCGTGGCGACGAGGTGCATCCGACGAATTATCTTATCTTGAACGGGGACACCCCGTTGCTGAAGGAAGAGACGGCGCGCGAACTTTTGCGAGTTCATCAATCCCAGGGCGCCACGGTCACGATTCTGACGGCGACGCTCGATGATCCCAGCGGCTATGGCCGAGTCATCCGCCGGCAGTCCGGCGGGTATCAGCAGAGTGAAATAACTTCGTCCGACGTGCTGAAGATCGTCGAAGATCGTGATGCCACTTCGGTAGAACGGGCCACGAAGGAAATCAACGTAGGGACGTATGTCGTGTCCGGAGAATTTCTCTTTGATGCGCTCGATAAGCTGGAGCCACGCAACGCGCAGAATGAATACTATCTGACTGATATTGTTCGAATGGCGGTTGCGCAGGGGCGGTGTGTTGCGGCGGTGACTCTTGAAGATCCCGAAGAGGGGCTGGGAGTCAATACCAGACAACAGCTGGCGGCTGCGGAACAGGTCGTCCGTCAGCAGATCCGGGAGCGCTGGCTTGAAGCGGGAGTCACGATGCGTGATCCTGGCTCCGTGTGGATTGATGCCGGAGTCACCATCGGACGAGATACGGTGCTCTACCCAAACGTGAGTCTCGAAGGCAAAACAATTGTCGGTGAAGGGACGACAATCCGTTCCGGGGTCCGCATCACCGATTGTGTGATCGGCAATCACGTCGAGATCTTGGATTCCTCTGTGCTCTCTGAGTCAGAAGTGGATGATGACGCACATGTGGGGCCGTTCGTGCATCTTCGTCCAGGTGTGGTTGTCAGGCGGAAAGCCAAAGTCGGAAACTTTGTCGAGATGAAGAAAACCGAATTGGGCGAAGGATCCAAGGCCAATCACCTCAGTTATTTGGGTGATGCCACGATTGCAGAAGGCGTCAACATCGGTGCCGGTACCATCACCTGTAACTACGACGGAGCGCGAAAGCATCGAACGGTGATCGGCAAGAATGTGTTTCTCGGAAGCGATACGCAGCTGATTGCGCCGGTCACGATCGGAGAGGGATCGGTGGTGGCGGCAGGGACGACCGTGACGCAGAACGTGCCGGCTGATTCATTGGCGATCGCCCGTGTCCTGCAGGTGAATCGAGTCGGCTGGGCAGCGAAACGTCGGGTGTTGCTGACCGCTGGGGCGCCGAGCGAAGACTCAGCGAAGGCTTCCAGTAGGCCGAGGAAACAGAAGACCCAAAAAGCTTCGAGTAACTTGAAGAGGGTGCGCGCGAAGTCATCGAAACGCTGATTACGGTGGGAGTGTCGTCGTCTGCCGGTCAGCCTAGCTGGACCTGGAGCAACCGTCATGTGTGGAATCATCGGATACGTCGGCGATCAAGATGCGGTTCCGATTCTCATCGGGGGATTGGCGAAGTTGGAGTACCGTGGTTACGACTCCTCGGGCGTAGCCGTCATGCAGGGAGAAAAGATTGCCGTCAGACGGAGTGTGGGCAAACTGGTCAACCTTCAAAATTCGCTCAAGGCCAATGAGCTCAAGGGGACGGTCGGAATCGGCCATACTCGGTGGGCGACCCATGGGAAGCCCTCGGAACAGAATGCCCATCCGCATCGGTCGAAAGGGTGCGTGTTGGTACACAACGGGATTATCGAAAACTATCAGGAGCTGAAGCAGCAGTTGCAAAGAGACGGCTACAAATTCCAATCGGAAACCGATACGGAAGTTGTTGCCCATTTGATCGACAAGTATCTTCAGAAGAAAGAAAACAAGCTGGCCGATGCTGTGCGGCTCGCGACGAAAGACGTGCGGGGCAGCTATGCGCTGGCTGTGATTTCCGAGCGGGAACCAGGAACATTGATTGCCGCGCGGTCGGGCTGCCCGCTCGTTGTCGGTCGGACGAAGGACGCCTCCTACGTCGCTTCCGATGTGATGGCGATGCTCGCATATACGCGGGAAGTGACCTATCTCGAAGAGGGGGACGTGGCGGTGGTCACTCAGCACCGGGTGGACCTCACCGATGCCGACGGCCATGCCGTCTCGCGTCAGTCATCCACGATCACGTGGGATGCGTCGGCAGCGGAGAAAAGCGGTTATCCCCACTTTATGCTGAAAGAGATTCACGAACAGCCGCAGACCATTCTTGATACCATGCGCGGACGGTATTCTTATGACACTGGGGAAGCGGATCTGCCTGATATCGGCTTGACACCGAAGGAATTTGCAGCGGTTGAGCGCATCTGGATCGTCGCTTGCGGAACGTCTTGGCATGCGGGTCAAGTCGGAAAGTATCTGTTCGAAGAGATGGTTCGTACTCCGGTTCAGGTGGATATCGGCAGCGAGTTTCGGTATCGAGATCCGCTCGTCGGAAAGAATGACCTGTTCATTACGATTTCTCAATCCGGTGAGACAGCTGATACGCTGGCTGCTGCGCGAGAGGCGAAGCAAAAAGGTGCGCGCGTCGTCTCGATTGTCAACGTCGTCGGCAGTACCTTGGCGCGTGAGTCGGACGGGGTGCTGTACACGCACTGCGGGCCGGAGATCGGTGTCGCCTCAACCAAGGCGTTTACCGCACAACTCACCGCGCTGTATCTCCTGGTCTTGCATTTTGCGCGAGTTCGTAATGTGATGAAGGCGGTAGACGGGAAAGCCTGGCTCGATCGGCTGGTGCAATTGCCGGTATTAGTCGAGCGCGTGTTGCAGCGAGAAGCCGAAATCGTGGCGATCGCCAAGCGGTATTACAAGAAACGGAACTTTCTGTTTTTGGGGCGAGGTATCAACTATCCGATCGCACTGGAGGGTGCGCTGAAGCTCAAGGAAATTTCCTATATCCATGCCGAAGGCTATGCGGCGGGCGAGATGAAGCATGGTCCGATCGCGCTGATCGACAAAGATATGCCGGTTGTGGTCCTGGCGCCTCGGGACCGACTGTACGACAAAACGGTCAGCAATCTCATGGAAGTGAAGGCGCGACACGCGCCGGTGATTGCCTTCGTGGCCGAAGGTGAACGGGAGCTCGGCAAGATTGCGGATGCGGTGTTTACTGTTCCTGATACCCATCCGCTGATCTCGCCGATTTTGTTTACCATCCCGCTTCAACTCCTCGCGTATCATATTGCAGTATTACGCGGGGCGGATGTCGATCAGCCGAGGAATCTGGCAAAAAGCGTAACGGTAGAATAAACGGATGTTGAAAATGGCCTCCAGCGGCGTTCTCGGTCGTCTCTCTCCCTGCGAGGTACCCACCGGTGAAGGAGCTGTCTTGGCAGCTCGGGGTGGGTGGGTGAGAATGGTACCCCTCAGTCGCGAGACTCCCTGCGGCCTTGCTGGAAGACTATTTTGAACATCCTTGGGGAAGGAAAAAGAGAAAGAGATGGAGATTACCCAACAGGATGTGGAAAAGGTGGCACAGTTGGCGCGATTGGCTGTCACACCGGCAGAGAAGGAGACGTTTGCCAAACAGTTGACCCAGATCCTTGCGCATGTCGATAAGTTGAACCAGTACGACACGACGGGAATCGAACCGACCGCAACGGTCATGGGGCAAGTGAATGTGTTTCGTGAGGACTTCGTGCGTCCGTCGCTGTCTTCGGAGAAGGCTTTGGCGAATGCGCCGGAGCGTGAAGCGGACGGGTTTGTTGTTCCCAAAATTCTAGAGGAGCGTTAATCGTCAGGCAGCCAACTCGCACGTTGACAACAACGAAGGTACGCAGCGATTGACGAATAACGGGAAGATAGATGTTTCGACAAATGCTACGTTCGAAAATTCACCGTGCCACAGTGACAGGCGCCCATCTCGAGTATGAAGGCAGCCTGACCATCGATCAAGACTTGATGGAGGCGGCCGGGATCCTACCATATGAGGCGATTGTCTGTTCGAACTTGAATAACGGCGAGCGATTCATGACCTACGCGATCAACGGCACGCGAGGAAAAGGGGAGATCATTTTGAATGGGCCCACCGCGCGAAAAGCGGCGGTCGGAGACCAGATCATCATCTTTTGTTATGAGTATTACGGCGAAGAAGAGATTAGGAAGCACGCACCCAAGATCGTTCGGGTAAATGAAAAAAATCGAATTGTGACGGTGAGCTGACAAGCCACGGACAGGCTGACTGAAGACGCCCGTGTTGGTCTGTGTTCATCTCACCCGTCGGTAGCGAGAGACTTATGTCCCTTCATAAACTGACTCTCTTGGAGCTTCAGAAACAATTCAAGGCCGGGGAAGTAACGGCGACGGAGATCGTGCGTGCCTACTTCTTGCGCATCAGCCACGTGGAGCCCAAGGTGAAGGCCTTCGTCACTCAAGTCAAAGAGTCAGCGTTCATGGAGGCGGACGTCCTGGACCGGAAGCTCAGGGAATGGAGGAAGACCAAGCCGCTCACCGGAATGCCTCTTGCCATCAAGGATAATATCTGTACGGACGGCGTTCACACGACCTGCAGCTCTCGAATGTTGCAGAATTTTGTCCCGCCTTACGACGCGACAGTCATCGCCAAGTTGCGAGCCCAGGAATACATTCTGTTAGGCAAAACGAATTTGGATGAGTTCGCGATGGGGTCATCGACGGAAAACTCCGCGTTTGGCCCCAGCCGGAATCCCTGGAACCTGCATTGTGTGCCGGGAGGATCAAGCGGAGGATCTGCGGCGGCGGTGGCGGCAGAGGAATGTGTGGCCGCACTCGGCTCAGACACCGGCGGGTCCATCAGGCAACCGGCGGCGTTTTGCGGAGTAGTCGGACTGAAGCCAACCTATGGACGGGTGTCGCGGTACGGCTTGGTCGCGTTTGCCTCCTCGCTAGACCAAATCGGACCGATCACGAGAGACGTATCCGACGCGGCGTTTCTCCTGCAAGCCATTGCCGGCCATGATGCGCTGGATTCCACGTCGATCGACCGTTCTGTACCGGACTACATGAAAGCGCTGCAAAAGCGCGATCTCAAAGGGCTGAAGATCGGCGTGCCGGTTGAATTCTTCACCGAAGGACTTGATCCGGAGGTCGAGCAGGCAGTCAGAGCGGCCATTGAGGAGTTGAAGAATCTTGGAGCCGACATTAAGGAGATCCGGCTCCCGAGGACCGATGCGGCTGTGGCTGTGTACTATGTAATCGCGACGGCGGAAGCCAGCTCGAATCTCGCCCGCTTCGACGGGGTGAAGTTCGGGTTTCGTGCCAAGGAAACCAAAGATCTTCTCGAACTCTATATGAAGACGCGGCAGGAGGGGTTCGGACCGGAAGTGAAGCGTCGGATCATGCTGGGGACGTATGTGCTCAGCGCCGGATATTACGAGGCGTACTATGGGAAAGCCCAGGCTGTGCGAACGTTGGTCTGCCAGGATTTCGATGCCGCGTTCAGCGAAGTAGATTTGATCGTGACGCCGGCGACACCGACTCCGGCTTTCAAGCTAGGTGAAAAGAGCGAAGATCCGCTGCAGATGTACCTCTCCGATATTTTTACGATCTCGGTCAATCTAGCTGGATTGCCGGCGATTGCTTTGCCCTGCGGCTTCAGCAAAGAAGGACTTCCGATCGGGCTGCAACTGATCGGGCGAGCATTTGAGGAAGAGACGATGCTTCGAGCCGCGCATGCCTATGAGCAATCGACACAGTGGCATCTCAAAAAGCCGATGATACGGTAGGGGGCAGCTGAGGGAGAGAACATCTGGGAAGAAAGACCAGGAGGATTGGCAACAATGACAATCGTCGAAATCGCTGGGCTCCTTGTAGCCGTGGCATTCGCCGTGCTGGTCGGGTATCTCGTACCGGTATTGATGCAAGTCCGCAAAACGGTGGCCGAGTCCGAGCAGTTACTGGCTAAAATGAACATAGAGATGCCAGCCTTGGTGGCCGAATTGCGTGCCGTCAGCCAGAACTTGAACGAAGTGACGAATCAGGCACGCGAGGGTGTCGAACATGCAGCCGTATTGCTGCATGCCGTCGGCGAAGTCGGCGAGTCTGTGCAACAAGTTCATAATATTGTCCGTGGATCGAGTGGCACGCTCTTAAGCAATGTGGCGAGCATGGTTGCGGGCTTCAAGGCGGCGACTCACGTTGTGCGGGAACGCATGAAACACGAAGGAGGGACACACAATGGCGGATGAACGAGGAACATCAGCGGCTGTCTTTTTGGCTTTTCTGAGCGGTGCAGCGATGGGTGCTGTCGCGGCACTGTTGTTGGCGCCTCAATCAGGGAGCGAATCGCGCGACCAGCTTCGGGGCTATGCCCGTCGCGCGGAAAACGATCTTCGAGACCTTGCGGGGCGGGCCGGTGAGGCATTTGAGGAAGTCGTCGATCAGGGCAAGGAGTTTGTCGAAACGAAGCGGTCCGTCTTGCAGGAGGCATTCGATGCTGGACGCGAAGCCATGAGGCGCGAACGCGGTCGCATCCACGATGAGGGATCTGATCGAGGATGATCTTTGAGACGGTCATCGGAGTGGAGGTCCACGCGCAACTGCGGACCAACTCCAAGATGTTCTGCGGGTGCGGCACGACATTTGGCATGCCGGCCAACAGCCTGACCTGTCCAGTTTGTCTCGGTCTGCCAGGCAGCTTGCCCGTTATCAATCGAACGGCAGTTGAAATGGCGGTTCGTGCAGGCTTGGCGCTGAACTGTAGGATCGCGGCGAACAATCGATTCGCGAGAAAGAACTATTTCTACCCGGATTTGCCCAAAGGGTATCAGATTTCTCAATATGAATCCCCGATTTGCCAGCATGGGTGGATTGAGATTCGTGATGGTGGAGGGACCAAGCGAATCCGCATCCGTCGTGCGCATTTGGAAGAGGATGCCGGGAAGAACGTCCATGAGACCGGCACCAGTGGGAGCCGGGTAGATCTGAACCGTGCTGGCACGCCGCTGCTGGAGATCGTGACGGAACCGGACATGCAGTCTGCCGACGAGGTGGTAGCCTACCTCAAAGGGCTGCGGGATATCTTAATGTACCTTGACGTCTGCGACGGCAACATGGAGGAGGGAAGCTTTCGGTGTGAGCCGAATTTGTCGCTGCGCCCGTCGGGGCAGCAGGAGTTTGGGACGAAAGTCGAGCTGAAGAACATCAATTCATTCAAGTATGTGAAGGATGCGGTCGACTATGAGATCAAGCGGCAGACTAGGGTCTTAAATGAGGGAGGTAAGATTCGCCAGGAAACGAGACTCTGGAACATCGAACGTGGTGAAACGGCGGTCATGCGGTCCAAAGAAGAAGCTCATGACTATCGTTACTTCCCGGACCCTGATCTGGTGCCGTTGAGGTTGGATGAGGAGTGGATCGAAGGATTCCGTGCCAGCCAGCCTGAACTGCCGACCGTGCGGACGAAGCGATTCGTTTCGGACTATGGGTTGCCTGAATATGACGCCACCATCCTGACGACTTCGAAGGGCATGGCTGACTACTTTGAGTCCTCCGTGAAGCTCTTCAACCACCCGAAGGCGGTGAGTAACTGGGTAATGGGGGAGTTGACAAGAGAGTTGAACAACTCCGGGACAGATATTTCAGCGTCGCCTGTCACGCCTGAACGGCTGGTGAGCATTATGCGGATGGTGGACAAAGGGACCATCAGCTTAAAAGTCGCCCGTGAAATCTTTCCGGAACTCTATAGCAGTGGGAAGACTCCCGAACAGATCGTGCAGGAAAAAGGGCTGACGCAGGTCTCCGACGAAGGCGCGCTGGCGAAGGTCATTGAAGAGGTCCTCAGCAAGAATCCCGGGCAGGTCGCGCAGTTCAAGGAAGGTAAACAACAAGTATTGGGTTTCCTTGTCGGGCAGGTGATGAAGGCGAGCGGCGGGAAAGCGAATCCGGGAAAGGTGAATGAGTTGTTGAAAAAGAAGTTGGGGTGATCGCGGGTCCTGTCGCCGACCGGCCCATTCGTCCTCGCTTCACCCATCCCCCAGTGGGTCCCTTACGGTGCGGGCGAATGGGCAACGAGTCGGCGCCACCCGCGCATGTGGGATAAGAAATTTGTGACTTGTATAAGGTAGGAGAGGAAAGCATGAGCGCGATTCGAGAAATCAAGGGCAGGCAGATTATCGATTCACGAGGCAATCCGACAATTGAGGCCGAAGTGATACTCGAAAGCGGCGCGAATGGGCGGGCGGCCGTCCCATCTGGAGCGTCAACGGGAGAAAAAGAAGCGATCGAACTCCGTGACGGCGACAAGAAACGGTGGATGGGAAAGGGCGTCTCAAAGGCGGTCTCGAATATCAGCAAGGTCATCGCTCCGGAATTGCTTGGTAAGGAAGCATTCGATCAAGCCGGTATCGATCGAGCCATGATTGCGTTGGATGGGACGAAGACCAAAAGTAAGCTGGGTGCCAACGCGATCTTGGGTGTCTCGTTAGCCGTGGCGAAGGCGTCGGCGAATGAAACAGGACAGCCGCTCTATCGTTATCTCGGCGGGGCGAATGCTCGAGTGCTTCCCGTACCGCTCATGAACATCATCAACGGCGGAGCCCATGCCGATAATCGTTTGGACCTCCAAGAGTTCATGATCATGCCGGTGGGCGCCGGCCGATTCAGCGAAGCTCTCCGCATGGCGACCGAAGTGTTTCACTCGTTGAAGGCAATCTTAAAGAAGAAGGGATTGAACACGGCCGTGGGGGATGAAGGTGGGTTCGCTCCGGATCTGCAATCGAACGAAGAAGCGCTGGGCCTGATCTCTCAGGCGATCGAAGAGGCGGGTTATAAGGTCGGGCAGGATATCGCCTTGGCATTAGACTGTGCGGCAAGTGAGTTCTATGAGAAGGGGCGATATGTTCTCGAAGCGGAGAAGAACCCGGAACGTTCGTCGGATGACATGATCAGTTACTACGGCAAGCTTCTGGATCGCTATCCAATTCTCTCGATCGAAGACGGGTTGAGTGAGCTGGATTGGAAGGGTTGGAAGATCCTTACGGAGAAGCTGGGTAAAAGGGTGCAACTCGTCGGCGACGACATCTTTGTCACCAACGTCGAGATCTTTTCGAAGGGCATCAAGGAAGGAATCGGGAATTCGATTCTGATCAAGCTCAATCAGATCGGGACCCTGACGGAAACCTTGGATGCGATCGAACTTGCGAAGCGATCGGGCTATACGGCGATCATTTCACACCGGTCCGGTGAGACCGAAGACACCACGATTGCGGACGTGGCGGTCGCGACGAACAGTGGATTGATCAAGACGGGATCCTTATCTCGAACGGATCGTGTGGCAAAATATAATCAATTGCTCCGAATCGAAGAGGAGCTGGGAGCCGTGGCGCTCTATCGTGGTCGAGAGGCAGTGCAGGCAAGGGCTTAGCTGGTTCCGTGGTCGGTGGGCACATGATCATCAAACAGAATCGCGGAAGGCAGTGGCTGGAATGGCGACAGCGCGTCCTGATCGTCATGCAGGTGATCGGCGCTGGTGGCTGTGCTTGGCTATTCGTGGCCTTGTTTTCGGGAGAAATGGGCCTGACTCGGTATCTCTCTATGCGCGATCACGCCAAGAATTTGGATCAAGAACTCTCGGCTTTACGTCGAGAAAATACCACATTGCAGCGAGATATTACCCGTCTCCAGCATGACCCGGCTAAGATCGAGCAGTTGGCTCGAGAGCAGTTGGGCTATGTGCGCAAGGGCGAAACTGTGTATCAATTAGCGCCGGATCCCGAGAAAATGCCGCGACCCTTCTCGAAGCCATGAAGTTCGGAACCGTGGCCATCATTGGCCGATCAAACGTCGGCAAGTCGACCCTCCTCAATTGCCTGCTAGGCGAAAAGATTTCGATTGTGTCGAGTAAACCTCAGACTACACGGACTCGCATTATGGGCGTCGTGCATGTGGAAGGAGCACAAATTGCTTTTCTCGACACGCCTGGGCTTCATAAGCCTGAGCACTTGCTGAATCGTCGCATGGTTCGAACCGCCGTGGAGACCTTGGAAGATGCAGATCTGTTGTACATGCTCATGGATGCGACGAGCATGCCGGGTCCGGGAGATATGACGGCAATGAAGTACATGAAGGAGGCATTGGCCAAACAGCCGCGTCCGGTGATCCTTGTCGTCACAAAAATCGATCTCGTGAACAAGCAGAAGTTGCTTCCAACTCTCGATCGGTATGGCAAGCTCTTCGCATGGACGGAGATCGTGCCGGTTTCTGCTCAGGTCGACAATAATGTTGACCGGCTGCTGGCTGTGACGGTTCCCTATCTTCCATCTGGAGAAGGAGCCTACGGCGACGATATGGTTACAGATCAGACAATGCGAACGCTGGCGGCTGAAATGATCCGTGAGAAGGTGTTGCAAGCGACAGAAGAAGAGGTGCCGTATGCGGTTGCGGTCGAGATCGATGAATTTGTCGAGCAGGGCAAGCTAGCGAAAATTCGAGCGTCGATTTTAGTGGAGCGAGAGACGCAGAAGGGCATCCTGATAGGCAAACAAGGAGAGCGTTTGAAATCGATCGGCACGCAAGCGCGACTGGACATGGAACGGCTATTCGGCATGAAAGTGTTTCTGGAGCTGTGGGTGAAGGTCAGAAAAGCCTGGCGTGAGGACGAGCAAACTTTGGTGCAGTTGGGGTACTAAAGAATTATGCAGCCGACGGAACGACCAACAGAATCTCGTTTGCCGGAGCAGCGCCCGCGCCTGTCTGAGCGCGATGTGCTGCGCGAGGTCTTGCGCGATCAGACCGAACGTGGGCAGACGAAGTCCGATATCGTCATCCAGTCCGTGCAAAAGCTGCTCCGACGAGGAGCCATCACGAACCTCTCCAAGATGTTGGGGCGTATGCACCCCGCTGATATCGCCAAAGCGGTCACCCATCTCTCCTCGCCGAAAGAAAAACGGGAAATCTTTGAGCTGGTCCGCGGCGAAGGCAAACGTGGCCAGGTGCTCAGTGAACTTGATGGCGAAAGTATTCAGCAAGTACTCGCAGATCTGCTGCATTCCGACATTGCGTGGCTTTTGAAGGACCTCGGTCCCGACGACGTGGCGCATATTCTTGGGTTTCTCCCCGAAGAGCGCAGTCAGGAAATTCTCGCCTTGATGAAGACCGAGGATTCTACCGAAGTCGCCGACATCCTCAAGTATCCCAAAGATACAGCCGGCGCAATCATGACCACAGAGTTCTTTTCCTTGCCGGAAGATGCCACGGCACAGGAGGCCATCCGCCGGTTGCAGCAGGCTACCGATGCGGAAATGGTGTTCTATATTTATGTGACGGACAAGGATGATCGTCTGGTCGGTGTCCTCTCGCTCCGTCAGCTGATCACCGTCCCTCCAACGACTCCACTGAAAAATATCATGACCCGAGAGGTCATGAGTGTGGCGATCGACATGGACCAAGAAGAAGTCGCGCGCCAGGTGGCCAGCTATAACCTCCTGGCTATTCCGGTTGTGGAACGGGACGGCAAACTCGTGGGCATCATCACGGTAGATGACGTGGTCGACGTGATCCGGGAAGAAGCCACCGAAGACATGTTGAAGATGGCTGGGGCGATTGAAGAAGAAGCAGGCTCAAAGTCCTCGAGTCTCGGCTCGGCGAAACTGCGGTTGCCATGGCTCTTTACCAACTTGGTCGGGAGTCTTCTGTCCGGTGCGATTCTTTGGTATTTCCGTTATACGATCCAGGAAGTTGTGGCAATCGTGAGTTTTATTCCTGTGATTGCGGCGATGGGCGGCAATGTGGGGTTGCAGTCCTCGACACTGATTATTCGAGGATTGGCCACCGGCGCTGTGGAGCTCACCCATGTATGGCCTGTCTTCTTTCGTGAAGCGAAGATCGGCCTGGTCATGGGGCTGGCCTGCGGTGTGACACTGACACTGGTCGGCTGGGTTTTGCATCAAGGGTTTCTGGGTATGGTCGTCGGAGCTTCGCTGGTCATCGCATTTCTGGTATCGACCAGCATGGCGACGATTATGCCGATTCTCCTTAAACGCGTAGGGGTCGATCCGGCCGTTGCGGCCGGTCCTTTTGTCACGACGGCTAACGACATCACCGGTATTACAATCTACCTGACTTTGGCCACACTTTTCTTAGAGTATCTCCGGTGACACGCGCTGGTACATACTCACGCTTCTGTCGCGGTTAGAGTGGAGAGAGCCGTGCCTCTGTTAAAGACGAAGGCGATCGTCTTGCGAAGCCGCAAGTGGGGCGATGCCGATCGAATCGTCACTTTGTATTCCAAGGATCTCGGTAAAATCCGAGGCGTAGCTCGTGGTGCCCGTCGTCAGAAAAGTCGCTTCGGGGCTGCGATCGAACCGTTCAGTGTGTGTCGTCTGAATCTGTTTGAAAAAACAGGGGATTCCCTGTTTCGGATTTCGCATCTAGATCTGGTGCGGTCTTCTCAGGTGTTGCGGGAGGACCTTCGCTTGATGGCCTCGGCGGCACGGATGGTCAACGTCGTAGCAGCGATCACTCCGGATGGAGATCCAGACCCGCTCTTGTTTGATACCCTGGAGCAGGGCCTCGCCTCGCTCCACGAAAGCGAAGATTCGACCTTTACGGCGCTCCTTTTTCAGATCAGACTGCTGGGGTTGACCGGGTTTCGCCCGCAGACCGATCATTGCGCCGCCTGTGGGAAGTCGCATTTCGTCGGGGAGCCTCAATTTTCTCCGATCGCCGGAGGCCTTGTGTGCCTGACCTGTGCCGCACGTCAACGAGTTCGATGTGTCGCATTCTCACGAGGCAGCCTTTTGTTTCTCCAACAAGCCATTCGGCTGGCTCCTACGGTACTCACGCGGTTGCGGGCTACGGGCCAAGTGCGCAATGAGGTGGAGGAAGCGATTGAAGGGTATGTAACGGTTGTTGCCGGGAAACGGCTGCCACCAGTTGACTTCCTATCGATCGCATCGCCAGGATGAGGCAGGTACGATGAGGGGTGAAAACATGGCGGCCACCGCTCTGGAGCCTCGAGATATGGAGTGGCTCGACAAGGGAGTGCTGGGAATCCAGTGGAGCGATGGTCACAAGGGTATCTATTCAGTTCGTTATCTGCGGCAGCACTGTCCCTGCGCGGCCTGTGTCGATGAGTGGACTGGCGAGCGGCGTCTTAAGTCAGAGGATGTACCGATCTTGATTATGCTCCAGGACATCGAGTCGGTGGGACGCTACGCGTTGCAGTTCAAATGGAGCGACGGCCACGATACCGGAATCTATTCTTATTCATTGCTAAGAAGATTGTGTCAGTGCGATATCTGTCAGCCGGTGAAACCAGTTGAGCCAAAATCCAGACGGCTCATGTGAGGCTAGGATAAACGTGACCAACATTTCCGTTACTCCAATAAAGGCGATACGGTGCTTGAGTGGAGTTTTGGCACTCGTACTAATCGTAGGCTGCAAGAGTATGCCGACGCTGGAGCAGCAAGAACAGCTGGTACAAGCCAATGATCTTGTGCTGGATCAAATCACCACCAGGGCAGTCGTAAACGCCTGGGGGAAACCGCCGATTTATCACAGTGAGTTTACCTATTTTTTTGTGATGCCCGACTTTAGTCTAATTCCGCGATCGCGCGTGGCAACGGGAGAAGCTCCGAGAGGGTGGAAGGCCGGCGTGCATGCTGACGAAGGAGTCTATTTCGCGTATCCTGATCGTGGTTGGCTCCTGGTATTTCTCGATGATCGCCTTGTTTACAGGGAAGAGCTCAAAGCCGAGGAGTTGCATGCTCTTGCAAAAGCCTGGGCCTATGAGGATCGATTCAAAACCCGGCTTGACCCGCTTCCCGGACCCTAGGTCTTCCGCCTACCCTGCATGAGAACACAGCATCAGGAGATGGTTTGAATATCGTGATGGCAGCCTCCGAAGCCGTTCCGTATGCCAAGACGGGCGGATTGGCCGATATGGTCAGCGCGTTGGCGATCGAGCTGACGAAGTCGGGACATCATGTGACATTGCTGATGCCGGGTTATCGAGGTCGAGCACCCAGTGAGTCTCGTCAACTGGCCATGCGACTTTCTATTCCCATGGATGGAAAGCCTGTAGACGTAACGGTGGAAGAAGAGAACGTATTTGTGACCGGTGCATTGCATCGGTTAAGAGTGCTGTTCGTGCGGTACGACCCCTACTTTGATCGCCCGGGGCTCTACCAATATGACCATCACGATTATCCGGACAACCTAGAGCGGTTTGTCCTATTCTGTCGTGCGGTCCTCGAAACAGTGCGTGGTCTGATCGAGACTCGAGCGGAGAAGGTTGATGTGCTGCACTTGCACGATTGGCAGGCAGCCCTGTGCGCGGTGTATCTGAAAACCCTTCCTCACGAGTATAAGGGGCTTGAAGAACTGAAAGTGCTCCTGACTCTGCACAACGTGGGATATCAAGGAACCTTCCCTGGCCATCAGTTTGTGAAGACGGGCCTTCCCCCATCGCTATTTTCCCCGAGCGGCCTCGAGTTCTATGGGTCGATCAATTGTCTGAAGGGCGGCATCATCTTTTCGGATGCTGTTTCCACAGTGAGTCCTACCTATGCGAAGGAGATCATGACCCCAGAATATGGAT
This sequence comes from Nitrospira sp., assembly GCA_030444405.1. Lineage (GTDB taxonomy): Bacteria > Nitrospirota > Nitrospiria > Nitrospirales > Nitrospiraceae > Nitrospira_D. The sequence continues at coordinate 8,025 of JARFPM010000038.1, read as the reverse complement.
GTGGTTTGGAAGGCGTACTGGCAAACTGTGCGGATGGCGTCAAAGGGATTACAAATGGTATCGATGTCGCTGTCTGGAATCCCGAGAGCGACGCCTACCTGCCAGCGCAGTATTCTGCCGCTGATTTGTCTGGAAAACAAACATGCAAGCGAGCGCTACAACGGGAGCTTGGACTTCCGAATCGTGATGTTCCCTTGTTGGCTGTGATCGGCCGGCTGACCTTTCAGAAGGGCTTTGATCTCTTGATAGATGTGATTCCTGAGATCATGTCCTTAGACACACAAATCGTAGTGCTCGGTACGGGGGATCACCATTTGGAACAACAATTTATTGCAGCCAGAGCCAGATATCCTGATCGAATTGGGTTATGCCTTGGCTTTGATGAAGGAATGGCGCATCGCATTGAAGCAGGCTCGGACATGCTGATTATGCCGTCTCGCTATGAGCCATGTGGCTTAAGTCAGCTGTATAGCCTTCGGTATGGTACGGTACCTATTGTGCGCCGTACCGGAGGATTGGCTGATACCGTTGTTCACTTTCGACCGTCAACGGTCAAATCTAGGTGCGCAACTGGCTTCCATTTCATTGAAGCCTCAACTGACTCCCTACTCTCGGCGCTCTTGCTCTCGCTTCATGTGTACAAAGAACGGCAGACATGGCAATCCTTGATTCACGCGGGAATGATTACCGATCTGTCTTGGGATCGATCGGCAAAACTATATGTGGATTTATATCGAGAGCTGCAGAGAGGAAGGGAGAGCTAGCGAACGTGGAAAGAAACGTTGACCCCCTGCCCAAGTTTTGCCAGCAACGTCTTTGCCTTTAAGACGTAGTAGGAGCCTTCTTCCTTATGGAGCTTGACAACCGAAACCAGGAGATCACGAGCGATATCAGTCTGCCCTTGATTAAGGGCTAGTTCTCCGGTGTGTAGGGCACAAGCGGCAACCATCGCTTCTATATCAACTGCCGCTCGACTCGTTGGATTGGCCACTAGACGCTCAAGGTGACTTGGCAGCGGCAGGATAAACCCTTCGTCTACCTCCCCGATTTGGCTAGCTGAACGGAGTTGCGTCAAATCCGAACTTGCCTGGGCTAAGTCCGAGGTTGATTTACAATCGGCATAGGTATTCCACAGTGACATGAAGCCGCTATTCCTTTGTTCTGTCAATTGGGATGAAGGACCGGTTGTACAACCTGAGGCAAGGACTGCTGCCCCCAATAATCCTACTATCACCCATTCTCTGAGCGCGTCATAGTTCATTTCACTTACTCCCTCCCGACCACCCGATAAGTATTGCAAATGGTAGACCGCAGGAGTATCGCAAGAAATCACAAAGAAAATAAGAGAGTTTGATTGGACTCGCATGGAAGTAATGTGTCAATCCCGACGCACTGTTGCGTTATTGATACAACGCTAGTAGATCAAAAAATTAGGAAAATTTTTGGAAAAAGAGCGTCAAGAATTGAATATTTGGACGAGAATTCCTGTCCGAGTGGTAGCGTTAGTCTTTCGCATGATGTGCTTAATATGTTCTTTTACAGTTTGTTCAGTAATCTGGAGGGCATTGGCGATTTCTTTGTTGGTCCACCCTTTTGCCAAATGTTCAACAACTGATTGCTCGCGGTTAGTCAACTGAAAACGCTCTCGAGCATGTTCGGTATTGAGGTTTTGTTTGCGTCCCAACTCTTCCATGGTAACCACAAGCCTGGCATTTTGGACGCCCCCTCGATCCGGTAAACCAAAGCCTCTCAGAAGGATAGGCTGATTAGGGTCGCCTGTCACACGCTTGAGTTCAAATTGTTCCCAATCCTTGGCTTCGGTGCGTATGTGAAGAGCTTTAATAATTTCCGCACAAAGCTCAGTTAGGGCTGTGGGGAGAACTCCATGCGCTGAAATCGTGGTAGTTCCGCCATGCTCGACAGCGGTGATCTTCTTGGCAAGCTCCGCAGCTTGCCGATTCATATGTAGAAGTTGCATAGATGCCGACAGCACCACTATCCCAGATCCCGCCCTCTGATCAGCAAGGGCATCTGTTTGGTCAATGCCTTTAACCGCTTCTGTCATAACGATGGGGTTTCGACAACAACTAGTTGCTTGGCTCGATTCGGAGATCAAGCTGATAAGATTTTAAACTAATGTAGCAATAGTACCTAACCCTTTCGAGGTAGTCAACATATACCTTTGGGAATGCAGCCTACGTCATCGGTATTGTTGATTCTGTGAGGGGTAAATATATTTCACATTGATTTGAAATCAGCTTAGTCAGGTTGGGGAGGATCCTAGTTTGAGCACCAGCCCTTCCTATATCTGGGGGAATAGCCATATACGGCTTAAGTCCACAAAATGACATGGAAAATTAGGCAACGATTCTTATGAGGGGAGGAATTGAGGTGACACCAATTGAATGGGAGTGGCCGATAAGAGATAGTTATGAAAATCACAGTGAGCGGGCTGCATTGCTGAGGCCAATTCTTTATGAGATGACAGCGCCGGAGACAAGGAATGGTAATCTTGTTAGGGGGGGGAAAGCGCTATCGCTGAATATAAGTAGCGGAGGCATGTTAATTCTTATGGATCAAGCCCCGAATATTGAGCAAGTATTGAAAGTCTACGTGCCGACACCCATAACCACTGCTGAAACGCCAACGCTTGCTGAAGTGCGCTGGATAAGAAAGTTTCCAATTTGGAATTCAAACAGCCACGTCCCGTATTTCGTAGGACTTAAGTTCATGTTCTAGCTTCACTCACAAACAGCTCCTCTTTAATTAAGTAGAGGATATCTAAGACGCTCGATTGTCATGATAGATTCCTATTGTCAGACTCGCATAGCTAGGCTTTGGAAGTGTAGCGGTATTGAGAAGTGATCGGGAGCGGTGCAACCTAGTTATCCGCAAGCTGGTACGTTTGCAGCAAGAATCGCCAGTCTCCTAGTTGATGCCTGGTGGCGCACACGTCGATGTGGAGCGTCGATCAAGGACTTCTCCAAGAAGAATGGTGGTTGCCTTCTAAAGATAGCTTTCCATCGCAAGTTGACTTGGAAGGCATAGTTCATTAGAAAGTAAAAGATCCGGTCGATACCGGAAGGGCGGTAGCCTGTTGATGCTCCCGATCACATAAGACGGCAGATGAGCTATGAACGATTCATTTTCAGGAAGAAGTGAGATGCTGCAAGATGCGATGGTATGTACTTAGTACGAAGTCAAACTGCGAAAAGCAAGCCGAGCAGAATATCCGATGCATGGGAGTGGAGTGTTTCTTGCCGCTGTTGCACGAGCAGAGGACTATTCGCCACAAGGTGAGAACCGTAATTACTCCTCTCTTCCCAGGGTATCTATTCGTACGAATCAATCTATCGGAGCACTATCGAGCGGTGTCTTATGCCAGAGGAGTTCGGAAAATCGTGGAGTTCGGTGCAACTCCTGTGGAGGTCGATATTGCGATGATCGATGCCATCAAGAGTAGAATGGCAAGTCGTCAAGTGTGCGTACTGGAGACGTCGAAACAGCTAAGTAGCGGCCAGCATGTCCAAATTAAGGACGGCCCATTTGTGGGACTTGATGCCGTGTTTATGCGAGAGATGTCCGGACATCAAAGGGCGATGGTGCTGCTGCGCACACTCGCGCTCCAGGCGCGGGTTGTGTTGGAGATCAACCAACTCATTCCATATGCTGCAGCGTAAACTCCGCAGATTTCGAACAATTGGTTCGTTCTGAAGGCTTTTCGACGGGAAATTCCTTCCAACAAGTGTTGTAGCCTGGCGCAAGGAGGAAATGAGCATGAAGGCGGTAATTCTTGCAGGTGGATGGGGAACTCGGCTATCCGAAGAGACCACTCTGCGACCGAAACCTATGGTGGAAATCGGGGGCAAACCAATCCTGTGGCATATCATGAAGATCTATGCTGCGCACGGGATTAGGGAATTTGTTATCGGTCTTGGCTACAAGGGAGAGATGATTAAGGACTACTTCCTCAATTTCTATGCGTTCAATAACGATATTTCTGTCGATCTTGGGAGCGGAAAGACGACGATTCATGACAGGAAGAGGCACGAAGACTGGAAAGTGCATCTCGTCGATACCGGTCTGCACACTCAGACGGGAGGGCGACTCAAGCAGATGAAAAAATGGATAGGGGAGAACGAAACGTTTCTCTTTACGTATGGAGATGGCGTTTCAGATGTCGACATTCAAGCCACCATTAAGTTCCATAAGTCTCACGGAAAGTTAGCCACGGTGACGTCAGTTCTGCCTCCCTCTAGATTTGGACGGCTTGTGTTCGATCAAGATCACATCGTCGACTTCAAAGAAAAACCTCATGGCGAGGAAGGTTGGATCAATGGCGGTTTCTATGTTCTCGACTATAAGGCCATTGATTATATTAAGGGCGATGAGACCGTGTGGGAGAGGGATCCAATCCAGCAGCTCACAAGAGATAATCAATTGATGGGCTTTCGGCATGATCGTTTCTGGTCCTGTATGGATACGCTGAAGGAGAAGAATTATTTGGAGGAGCTATGGCAGTCGTCAAAGGCTCCCTGGAAAGTATGGTAAGGTCATTAATTTTCAGGCCGGTTCGTATCCTTTCGTCCATCATTTCAATCTTGGAAAGGACTGAGTAAGTCTGCGGCCTTCCTGCTGCGGTTATATCGGCCATATCGTACGCGAAAGCGTAGAGACAATTAGTCTTGAGAGCGTCTAGCATTCGACGCATTTAGTAAATACTGTTGCGCCTGGCATCAAGCTGTGTCCCACGCAAGACAGGGGCGATTGAATTAGGGGGTAGGGCATGAAGATTCTAGTTACAGGCAATATGGGCTATGTCGGCCCATTGGTACTGCGTCGTTTGCGAGAATCCCATCCTCAAGCAACGCTCATCGGCTACGATATGGGTTACTTCGCGCATTGTTTAACTGGCACTTCCCGATTCCCTGAAAGTCGGGCTGATCAGCAATATTTCGGGGATATCCGACATGTTCCTGAGCAGATCCTGCAAGGAATAGACGCCATCGTACATCTCTGTGCCATCTCGAACGACCCTATGGGTGCCACTTTTGAAAAGGTTACCCTCGATATCAACCATCGAGCAAGTATCGATCTAGCCGGGAAAGCAAAGCGAGCAGGCGTTAAGAAATTTGTGTTCGCATCGAGCTGCAGTGTGTACGGATTTGCCGAAGGTGGCCCCCGCCGAGAAGAGGATGCTCTGAATCCTCTTACGGCGTATGCCAAATCGAAAGTTCAAACTGAGCGAGAACTGGCATCACTTGCATCGGAAGCCTTCACGGCGACCTGCCTCCGGTTTGCAACAGCGTGTGGTATGAGTGATCGGCTGCGATTGGATCTTGTGTTGAATGATTTTGTGGCTGGCGCGATTGTGTCAAAACGCATCAATATTCTGAGTGATGGGACACCATGGCGTCCCTTGATTCACGTCAAAGATATGGCGAGAGCAATCGATTGGGCCGTGCAGCGAGACCGTCGAGATGGTGGATCGTTTCTGACGGTCAATGTGGGGAGCGACGCATGGAATTATCAGGTAAAGGATTTGGCGGCAGCGGTGGCCAATCTTGTGCCGAACGTCGAGGTTTCGATCAATAAAGATGCGCAACCAGATAAACGCTCATATCGTGTGAATTTTGACAAGTTCTCTAAGCTGGCGCAAGGATTTCTGCCTATCGTTGATCTCCAGAGTGCAGTGAAGGATCTCCATGATGGACTCATGGCTATGCAGTTTCGCGACCATGAGTTCCGCACGGGTGAGTTGATACGATTAGTTGCACTAAAACGACTGCGGGAAAGTGGGCAACTGACAGACGACCTTACGTGGAAAGAACGAGGCAATGCTTGAGGGCGTGGTCAGTTGTCGCACGGGGGATTGAGCACGGCGCGCCATCCTTTGCTAGTAGGAGGAGGTTTCAGTATGGGGCAATCAGAGTGTCGATCTTGCGGTGCGACGCTTACGCGTACGTTCGTCGATCTTGGTATGTCTCCATTGGCCAATTCCTACATTAAGCCCGACCAGTTGAATCGTATGGAGCCTTTCTATCCGTTGCATGTGTATGTTTGCGAGAGGTGTCTGCTGGTCCAGTTGCAGCAATTCTCAACGCCGCACGATATTTTTTCGGACTACGCGTATTTTTCATCATTTTCGGATTCCTGGCTGGCACATGCCAAAGCCTATGTCGAGATGATCGTGGATCGATTCAGGTTGGATCGGAACTCCAAAGTAGTGGAGATCGCCAGTAACGACGGATATCTCTTGCAGAACTTCGTGTGGCGGGGCATCCCTGTGCTGGGAGTCGAGCCTGCTTCTAATATAGCTGAGGTGGCAAAGAAGAAGGGGATTCATACGAAGGTGGCCTTCTTCGGGGAGAAGACGGCTCTGGATTTAGCTGCTGAAGGGTGGAGTGCTGATCTGATTATCGGGAACAACGTGCTGGCCCATGTCCCGGATCTGAATGATTTCTTGAATGGGCTCAAGGTGTTGCTGAAGCCGAAGGGCCTGATCACCATGGAATTCCCGCACCTGCTTCAGCTGATGCAGCAGAACCAGTTTGATACCATCTATCACGAACATTTTTCCTATTTTTCTTTCTTGGCGGTCGAGAAGGTGTTTGCTCGTCATGGAATGAAACTGTTCGATGTAGAGGAGCTATCCACTCATGGTGGGTCCCTGCGAATCTATGCTTGCCACGATGACGACACTTCCAAGCCCGTAGAAGCGCGGGCAAAGGAACTGAAATCGCGAGAAGAAACCGCTGGATTCGGTCGGCTGGATCACTACCTGTCGTTTGGTCTGCAAGTTGAAGTGACGAAGAGAAAGTTGCTGTCCTTTCTCATCTCTGCGAAACAGGAGGGCAAGCACGTTGTAGGCTATGGGGCTCCTGCAAAGGGTAATACGTTGCTCAATTATTGCGGCGTTCGGACTGACCTTATTGACTACACGGTAGACCGGAGTCCACATAAGCAAGGGCATTTTCTGCCCGGCGTCCACATCCCGATTTATGGGCCGGAACGAGTCCGTGACACACGTCCTGACTATCTGCTGATTCTACCCTGGAATATTCGGGAGGAAGTCATGCAGCAGATGAGCTACATTCGGGAGTGGGGAGGAAAGTTCGTCGTTCCGATTCCTGAAGTGCAAGTGTATTCATGATTTTCACGGAAACCGTCCTCAAGGGTGTATTCCTGATCGATCCTGAGCCGGTACGAGATGAGCGGGGAATGTTCCTGAGGACCTGGTGTCAACGGGAGTTCGAGGCTCATGGACTTCCGATCACATGGGTACAGTCAAGCATTTCGGTGAATACCCATAAAGGCACCATGCGGGGGCTTCACTATCAATCTGCTCCACATGAGGAAGTGAAGTTGATTCGTTGCACGGCGGGAGCCATCTATGATGTCATCGTCGACTTACGGCCTGCATCGCCGACGTACTGTCAGTATGTCGGGATAACGCTCTCGGCAGACAATCGCCGGGCTGTCTATATTCCGAAATGTTGTGCCCATGGGTTTCTCACACTCGAACAAGATAGCGAAGTGTCGTACCACATGTCGGAGTTCCATGCGCCAGCTAGCGTTCGAGGATTCCGATGGGATGATCCTGCGTTCAAGATTGCCTGGCCTGCACCTATTTTGGTCATGTCGGACAAGGATCGAATGTGGCCGGCATTTCACAAGAACAGCGCATTGCCATCATGACATTAGCCGGCCCCAAAGAGGCATCGAAAGGTCAAGAGTTAGGCAAAGAGATGCATAAGTTCATGGTGGAGCTTTATCCGATATGCCGGAGCATTACCGGTGAGGGTGTCAGAGAAACTCTTCGAGCGATCCGAAAGCGTATTCCGCTTGAAATGCATGAGGTGCCTAGCGGAACCAAGGTTTTTGATTGGACGGTTCCGCTGGAATGGAATGTGTCCGATGCTTACATCATGAACCGGGAAGGGAAACGAGTAGTTGATTTCAAAGCTCACAACCTACATCTGATGAGCTACAGTTTGCCCGTCAGGAAAAAGATGCCGTTGAGGG
>JARFPM010000037.1:25951-41189 GCA_030444405.1 Nitrospira sp. | reverse complement strand
TTCTTTTCCTTGGCCAGAACAGGTGAGACGGTGAGCGTGATGCATAACGTGGTGATTGCCAGAGATAGGACACGCATGGTGACCTCCTTAGTAGGTTGTAAAGCTTCAACCGTTGGCTTGCATGGTGGCGGCGACAAGATACTCGTTTGCGAGGGAAGAAATCGACAGCCGCGTTGCTGACCATCCGAGCAAGAGCCTCGCGAGAAGATCAGATTTGAATGGCGGAACCTCCTGGAGCAAGCGATTCTGCCACATGGCCGCCGTGGCTGATCCGGACGGCAACTCGGTGATGATCCATCGGAGAAAAATTGGACTTGGACATCAATATGCTAATTGGATATGCTTTGATGCATACGCACGATAATTGATCTGCCTGACGACCTGATGATCCAGAATAAGAAACTGGCGGCTGCATCGGGTCCACGGTGACTGCCCTGATCGAAGATACATTGCTCGAGGGGCTTGCAAGGCGTCGCTCGCGGTGGTCCGGTCGAGTGACGTTGCCCACATACGGTAAGCAGGGGTCACTTGCTGGAGTGGACCTTGACGATATCGCCTCCCTGCTCGATGTGATGGAGTCATCTGTTGAGCTAGAGCTCGCACCTTTCTCTCAATCAGGGGTACAGTCAGCTTCTCCTGTAACTAGCTTTCCTGTTCCTGCAGCGTGTGCGTTGCTGCCGACATTGCATGCTCCCAAGAAGATGTGACAGACTGAACCTCTCATCACCCCAAAAACTGCAGAGGGAAACCATGAACACAAAGACAGCGGCTGAGCTCAAGAGCTTTCTCGAGATTCCGTATGACGAGCTCGAGGAAATGAATCTCAAGGCGGCGGAGCGTGCCAAGACGGCCAGCGCAAAAAGTCTCGAGCGGGAATACACGGCCTGGCTCAAAAAAGAGAAGCACATCAAGGCCGTGACGTTGTGTTTCTCGGACATCGAGGGCCGTCTGCACATGCTCGATTACGACAAGAAGTATCTGCTGGAGTCGTTGGGCAATCTGACATTTGACGGGTCATCTATCCGCGGGTTTACACCCCAACATGAGTCGGACCTGCGTCTTGCCGTCGACTGGTCGTCCATCCGATACCTTCCGGCCGATGTGATTGGCGCAGGGAAGGTGATTTTCTTTGCGTCTGTGTTGAACAGCGATCGGACACCATATCACAGTGACTTCCGCGGGATGCTGAAATCCTATACGGAGGACCTCAAGAAGAAGGGCATAACGGCCTATGCCGCCAGTGAAATAGAAGGTTTTCTGGTGGAAGGGCAGAATGCCGAGCAATGTTACGGCGAGAATGGGTTTAAGCTCATCTCAACCGGTGGGTACTATCACTCGCTCCCGATGGACAGGCTCCGCCAGTTTATTGATAAGTCGGCGGAGGCGCAGCGTGCACTGGGCTTCAAGAACGAAAAAGATCATCCGGAGGTCGCACCCTCGCAGTTCGAAATGAATTTTTCCTATACCGATGTTGTTCGCGCAGCGGATCATGTGCAGCTGTACAAGCTGATCTGTCGTCAAGTGGCTCGGTCCATGGGGCACACGGCCACGTTCCTTCCCAAACCATTCGTCGGGATTAATGGGTCCGGTATGCACACCAACTTCTCTTTGAGCAAGAATGGCAAGAATATCTTCTACGACGCGAAGGGGAAAGACGGCCTTTCTGATGCGGCATGGGACTTTATTCTCAAGCTCCTGAATCATGCGCCGGAGATTTGCCTCGTGTTTAACCCGTCGGTGAATGCGTATCGCCGTCTTGATCCGCACTTTGAAGCCCCAAACCAGATCAAGGTTTCAGCGATTGACCGTGGCTCCATGATCCGCATTCCGATGGCCAATGAAAAGACGGCGCGCATCGAACTGCGTTCTGTCGCTCCCGATGCGAATCCCTACCTCGTGCTGTACACGATGCTCAAGACCGGCTTTGAAGGAGAGCGCTTGGAAAAGAATGAGGTGACAGACGGCCGCGCGCGATTCCTTCCGAGCAGCATTATTGATGCGATTGCGCTGTTTAACGAATCAAAGTTTATCGCTGATATTCTTGGCGAGGACAGCAAGCAGAAATATTCCAGCTTCAAACAGTTGGTGGCAGATCGATCTCCGAAAGAACTCGGCACGATGGTGAAGGCTTCTGAAGTGCTCTTTCACCACGAAGTCACAAACCAAATGCTCTGGAATCAGTTCTAGTCAGCGCTGAATCCAGTTTGGCGATCAACTCGCTTTTCTTCACGCAACGCCGGGCGACTCCTAACTCTCAGCCCTCACGCTCACGCAGCCGCTTCTCCAGTAACCGCCGTTCCGGTTTCTACTGTGTGAAGCTCAACTCGCTGGGAGGAGGCGCAGGTCTCCGTCGTTCGTCCTAGCCGCCGGAATAGCTATGTTCGCTCTGCGATACGATGCGGACCGAACAGGCTTGCCTTGCTCATTCCAGTAGAGCTATCATAACTCATTCCCGCCTTATTATGGAGGAGGTGCCATGGTCACGACGCGCACCATTCCCAAATCGACGCGGATTTCCCTCGACCGCAGCATCGAACGGATGCGGAATCAGTTGGCTGAACTTGCCCAGTTTCTGGGCAAAGGGAAGCCGGCCCGCAGTCTGGAGGAATTCGATCTGGAAACTGAACGGTTGATCGGGGATTTGCTTGGGCAGACCTCCGACTTGCTGCATGCATATGAATACGCCGAATTGGGCGAGGCCGGCGGGTTGGTGAATATGACGGACGAGGCACCGGAAGGCACCGGTATGGATAGCCATCGGCAGAGTCTCTTGCAACGGTACCGGGTGTTGGAAAGCTGCGTATCGGAGCTCGAAGCGCGTCGGGCTGCCGAACCGAAACAGAAGAAAGTTGGGCGGACTCTCATCGGCCCGCAAATCGCCGAGCATATGTCGCCGGAAGTCCGGAGCCTCTCGGAGGAGGCCACTCTGCGCGAAGCGGGGCAGCTCATGCAGAAGTGGAAGCTCGGCTCACTCCTCCTGACCGACAACCAGTCATATGTCGGTTTCATCACGGATTCGGCGCTGGCGCGTGAGGTCGTGGCCAACGGGATGAACCCCAACACCACTCCTGTCAAGACGTGCATGCGCAAGCCGGTCGTGGCCATCGAAGGTGATCGTCCGATCATTGATGCCGTGCGCATGATGAAAGACCAAGCAACCCGGCACCTGGCCGTGACGCAGGACGGCCAGATTATCGGCGTGATTTCCGTCTCCAATATTCTCCGCTACTACTCAGGTGTGGTCTAACCAGCTTCACGTCAATCGGGGAGGTGAGATGATGGGACCGACCAAAGTGATCGTGAAAGACAATGCCCTTTATGAAGCGCTGGGAGGCAAGCTGATCAAGGGTGGCTTTGGGAATCGGCACGAGATCGACGACTACGTGAATCATCACTATCTCGTGCTGCCCGTGGCCGACCTCGAAGGCCGGCCTTGGTTGCTTGACGGCCAACCTGTCTATTGTCTCCGCGGGAGCCAATACGAGACGGTGAACGATCAGAAAGTTCACCTCGTCCGATGTCCGGATTGCGGGGGCATGGGGATTCGTTCCGACGAATTCACGGTGGAATCGGATTGCATCCGGTGCACGGCTTGCGGACACGAGTTCGATCCCCGGTTGGAAATGATGGAAACGTAGGAAGGGATTGCTTGGTCGAAATCTCTGTCCCTGCCGCCCGCTGAGAACAACCGTGTCTCAGCGCTCTACCTTCGTGAAAATTTGGAAGTGCTGGCGATCGATGATGTCGTAGTCGTTCACGAGCCGATAGCCGGCGTCCTCCATTTCGCGTCGGACCTTTTCTTTCGTAGTTCCATGACCGAGCAGGCCTGACAAGAATCCACGAGGATGAAAATCGAGAATCGCGACGCGACCACCCGGCCGTAACGCCGACGCGAGGGAGTGAAAATAGGCCACCCGATCGTTTATGAGATGGTATGTTTCACAACTGAATACGAGGTCGACGGGCTCTGGAATTTTTGGGTCGTGCGGCTCGGCCCGGACCGGTCGGACATTGGGAGTTCCTCGGGCGACCATTTCCTTGAAGATCGCGTTAATCGCGTTCTCGTCGACATCAACTGCGTAAACCGTTCCTCGCGCCCCTACTGCCTTGGCCAGATGCCAAGTAAAGTAGCCTCCACCGGCACCCAAGTCTGCCACACGCGATCTCGGCGTGATGGACAGTTTCTCTATGACCCCTTGTGGCTTTTGCCAGAGGTCCCGCGAGGGATCGTTCATCTGTTGATAGGTCAACTCGGTACAGCCAGCCAAGCAGAGAACCAAAATCAGCGTTGCATCCAATAGCCAATGCGGGACTATGCGGCTCATATCACGATCCTTTCTCATCCGCGGAGTGTCGATATGTAGTGGGGAAACAGTTTCAACGTAGTTTATGCCCTCGCTCCTGCCAAGACCAACTCCCCAGGCTGGACTTCATCCGGTGTTGCACGAGGTTCCAGCGGTTGATGTTGTGCGGCGATCAGCGAGTAGAATACCGGTACGACGAAGAGAGTGAAGATCGTGCCGACCGTCATGCCGGTGACCAACACCATGCCGATACTGTTACGGGCCGCTGCACCTGGACCTGTCGCCAAGACCAGCGGGAGGTGACCGAAGACAGTGGCGGCTGAGGTCATCAATACAGGCCGCAGTCTGGTCAAGGCAGCTTCACGCACCGCCGGCACCAGGGAATGGCCGCGAGCCTGCAGCTGGTTCGCGAATTCTACGATGAGAATGCCGTTCTTCGCGATGAGTCCCACCAGCGTGATCAGCCCCACCTGGGAATAGATGTTGATCGTGGTGAGGTCTAAAAAACTGACCACCAGGGCGCCGGACATTGCCAGCGGGACTGAGCCGAGCAGGACGATCAAGGGATCGCGGAAACTTTTGAACTGGGCGGCCAGCACTAAATAGATCAGGACCACCGCGAAGCCGAGCGTGACGGTGAGCGCCGCTCCCTCCTGGCGGAGTTGCCGCGACTCGCCGGCATAGTCCATGACAACGCGCGGGCCGCTGGAGGCAGCGGCGGTTTCGAGCACACGGAGCCCCTCTTCCTTCGTAATGCCGGGTTTGACGCCCCCGAAGATGCGGACCGCATTACGTTGCTGGAAGCGGTTCAAGGTCCGTGGTGCGGTACTCGTTTCAATCTGTGTGAACGTCGAGACCGGGACCAACTGGCCGCCCGGCGTCTTGATTTTCAAATCGAGCAACGGATCGACGCTGGCACGGTCTTTGTCGCCGAGTTGCGGGATGACCTTGTAGCTGCGGTCGAAGTAATTGAACCGGTTGACATAGGCACCGCCGAGCAACGTACCCAGCTCGCGACCGACTCCGGCCAGGTCGAATCCCAAGTCGGCGAGCCGCTCGCGATCTAAGACGACGCGGGCTTGAGGAAGATCGATTTTGAGGTCCGTGTCCACGTAGAGGAACTTGCCGCTCTGCCAGCCTGCTCCCAACACGGACCCGACGGCTTCGAGCATCTGCTCGGCCGGTGCATCGCTCTGCATGATCAATTCCACATCATACTGACCTGGGGTGGGCAAGGGAGGGTCCAGTCGTGGGAATACACGGAGCCCCGGCACTTGCAATACGGCACCGTACACGTCGTTGTACATCTCCTCGGTTGAGCGTGCTCGATCATGCCAATCCTTCGCGACCACCCCGCCGAAGCCGCCCCATGCCGTTGTGAGCGACCAGGTGTAGTCCGTTTCAGGGATGGCCGTGATCGCTTTGACGATCTGGAAGTGTTGGCGATTGGTGGCGTGGACCGTAGAGTCCGGTGACGCTTCGAAGAAGAGGCTGATGTGGTTCTGATCCTCCACAGGGGCAAGTTCCTGCCGTGAGAAGTGGTAGAGCGGCCAAGCTGCCACGGTGATGAGGATGGCCGCTGTGACGATTCCCCAACGCATTGTGAGTGCGCCGTCGAGCAGGTGCCCGTAGATCCGACGAAGTGACTCGAAGCCGCGGTTGACCAGCCTCGTCAGGGCGCCTTCTTTCCCCTGTGGATGCACGCATCGCGAACTCATCACCGGCGAGAGGGTGATGGCCACGACACCAGACAAGACCACGGCGACGGCCAGCGTCATGGCAAACTCCAAGAACAAGGACCCGGTGAGTCCACCCTGAAAACCGATCGGGGCGTAGACGGTGGCGAGCGTGATCGTCATGGCGATGATCGGGCCAAGCAGCTCACGTGCGGCGGCCCGTGCCGCCTCGATGCGAGATTGTCCGAGCCGCACATGCCGTTCCACGTTCTCGACGACCACGATGGCATCGTCTACAACGAGGCCGACGGACAGTACGATGGCGAGGAGTGTGAGGAGATTCAGGCTGAAGCCGAATGCGACCATGAAGAGGGCCGCTCCGATCAACGACACCGGCATGGCGACGAGCGGTACGAGGGCCGTGCGGACCGAACCCATGAACAGGAATACCACCACCGCGACGATCAGAATCGTCTCCGACAACGTCTTGGTAATTTCCGTCAGGGCGTTCCGGATGAACATTGTGCTGTCCCAGACGAGTTTCATGTCGATATCGCTCGGCAGGGTCGCCCGGATACGTTCGATCTCGTCGCGTAGTCGGTGTCCGACGTCGATTTCGTTCGTGCCGGGCACCGCCCAGATTCCGAGGTAAACGCCTTCCGTCTCGTCGTACTTTGCGATCATGTTCGCTTCTTCAGCGTCCCGCTCGACCCGTGCCACATCCTTGAGCCTCACGATGGCGCCGCCTCGGTCGGCCACAATCAGCTCCTCGAACTCACCGGTCGAGCGGAGATCAGTGTTCGCAAGAAGGTTGATCTGGACCAGATTCCCTTTTGTGCGACCGACCGCCGCCAAGTAGTTGTTTCGACGAAGCGCACCCTGGACGTCGCCGGGCGAGAGGTTTAAGGACGCCAGCCGGTCGGGATCGATCCAGATACGCATGGCGATTTGTCGGTCTCCCTCGAATGTCACCCGTTGGACACCGGATAGGGTTGCAAGCTGAGGTTGCAGCGTACGAAGAAGCCAATCAGTCACGTCCGGGACTGTACGCTGGGAGGAGCTGAAACTCAGGTAGAACGAGGCATAGGGACGATCTGCTCGCTGTATTTCGATCGCGGGTGGTTCCGCGTCCGGTGGTAGCTCCGAACGGACCTGTTGGAGTCGAGCCGTGACCTCGGCCAGCGCTGCCGTGCTGTTATGGTTCAACTTCAAGTGGATGGTCACCGTGCTGACCCCGGCTCGACTGGTCGATTCGACATAGTCGACGCCGCTGATGGCGGACACCACCCGCTCGATCGGGGTACTCAAGAAGCCACGGACTGTTTCGGCACTGGCCCCATAGTAGACCGTTGTGATCACCACCATGGAGTTTTCAATCTTTGGATATTGCTGGACGGGCAGTGCCGTCATCGCACGCCATCCCCCGAGCAGGATCATGAGGTTGACGACGATCGCCAAGACGGGATGTTTGATGAAGACATCGGTCAACGATGTACGGGGCGTGTTGAAGGGCATGGTCATTGGCCTAAGGATTCGCCGCCTGTCGATTCGCTTTTGATCTGTTCTCAGACGTATCTGCGATGACGACGAGGACCCCGTCGCGGAGTTTAAAGGATCCCACAGCCGCGATACGTTCGCCGGCCGTTAGTCCAGCATGGATCACGATCTCGTCGCCGAACATGGGCCCGCTTTCGACCAAGCGGGTATGGACTCTTGTGCGGCCATCTCTGTCCGGTGTGATGACAAACACCTGGTCGCCTCCCGGTCCCTTGCGCAACGCACTGACGGGTATGGCGACGACTTTACGTTCAGGACCGACCGGAACCCGGACACGTACGGAAGCTCCCGGTGCTGGTGCATTGCTGGTGCCCTCGATTCTGGCACGTATCATGGCATTCCGGGTCGTCGGATCGACGCGTGCGTCGATGGCCACGATCCTGGCTTTGACAGCCGGAGAATCACCGGCCGTGAGCACTTCGACGGCTTCGCCGACCCGCAAGCCGGCAGCGACGTGCTGCGCGACCGTGAAGTCCACATGCACTGCTTCGCCGACGCCCTGGAGCGTCGTGAGCAACGTCCCTTCATCCAGGTACTGGCCGGGATGGACATCTGCGATACCGACGCGCGCACGGAATGGGGCCCGGATCGTCTTCTTGGCGATGATGGCCTTGGTACGGGCGATCTGGGCCTGTGCCACATCCAAGTCGGCGCGCGCCCGATCCACTTCTTCTTGCGTGGTGGCGAGTTCTTGGCTGAGATTTTGTCTGCGATTGAGGACCGTCTTGGCGAGTGCAACCTGAGCCTCTTGGGCCCGAAGGTCAGCTTCCTCGACCGAGACATCGAGAGCGACCAACCGTGTGCCTGCTTCGACAATCTGCCCGGGTGTGAGCCTGACCTCGCGAACCGTCCCAGCCAGTTCGTTCTTCAAGGTGATCGAACGCAGGGCAAGGACCGTTCCGATGGAGGTCGTGGTCGGGCGATAGTCGATCGCTTGTGCGACGGCGATGGTGACCGACTCCATCGGCTCCGGCTGATTAGCCGAGGCCGCCTGCTCGCTTTGTATGGACTCGTACTTCCATGCTGCCAGACCGATCCCCAAGAAGATGACAAACAGGACTAGTACGATCGATCCGACCCAATTCTGACGATTCATAGCCAGCTCATCTGATCATGTTACCAAATTCTGTATCTCCATGGCTTCAGGTCTCATTCCAACATGTCCGGCCACTTGCACAAGAAACGCCGTTCCGGTTCTTGCTTGGTCAGCGCGAGCCGCGTCCGTCAGGTGATAGTTGGCCGGCTCACCGCCAGCCCGGAGTGCTTCAATCAACTCCAGTCCTTTGATTGTTCCATCGCGCATGGCAACAGCCGCAGCCCGGTTGAGCGCGACGATCGGCGACGGCTCGGCTCGCTAGAGCAGTTCGTACTTGGTGATAGAGGCTATGCAGCCTTGTTCTTCGACGTGCGATAGGCGGGCAGTAGGAGATTGGTTTTGAATAACATGCGCACAGCCGCGAACGTGACTGTGCGTCGGGCTAAGACTTTACATCCGCTTCCCACGATACACTGGCTGGACACCATTGCCAGACACCGAGGGTAATGATGCGGGTTAGTCCTGCAGGAATACAAGCCGTACGATTGACTTCGACTTTTCTATTGATCAGTTTGGCCGGATCCCCACAGCGCTTCAGATAATCATCGGCCTTGATGTCGTGGAGGTTGGCGTGAGGGACGACGAAGGCGACTACCGGGACCGGCAGCACGGCGATGGAGGAATCGTCGACACCCTGAGAGCCCGAGCAATGGGCACCGGTTTGTGGGTATTTGACGTCATCATGGACAAGTGCCGTGGTGCAGCCTCCCAAGGCGAGGGACATACTCGCTAAGATTGCCAAGCATCCGCGGAAACACTGCTTCTGGATCATGAAATTCCTCCCTGTTAACCGGCCTTGTCTCTTAGACGGAGGCTACTGACAAATGTAAATGACGTCAAGCAAATGAAAGGTTGGTCGAATACTGCTTGACGACGGGCCTGAACGACGGTATCCAAGTGGCCATGAGTCATCCTTCCACCACCCTCGCCTATGGGTCGGTCGTGCTTGCGGCGCTCCTATGGGGCGGTTCGATCGTCGCACAAAAGATGGCTCTCGGATCGTTCTCCGCTGTCGAAGCCTCAGTCCTTCGCGATATCGGAGGGCTGGCAATCCTTCTCGCGACATGGTTGTCGAAGGAGGGCGCCGCGATCACTATCAGCCGCGCCGACATGAGGTTGCTGGGGTTTCTCGGGCTTGGCGTTTTGGGGAACCATCTGCTTATTCTCATGGGGCTCAACTATGTCAGCGGAGCGGTCGGCGGTGTGATCATCGGATCGAGTCCCGTCGTGACGGCCCTGCTCTCGTCCATGTTGATTCGAGATGTTGCGTTGCGTGCAGTTTGGGCCGGCGCGCTGTTGTCGTTCGCAGGGGTTGGATTAGTCTCCGTGGCAGGCTTTCAAGCGGCCGGCGAGCAGCCCCTGCTGGGAAGCACGTTGGTCTTTCTCGGCGTCGTGAGTTGGGCGCTCTATAGTATCGGCAGCCGCACCATCATGGAACGGATGTCGGCATTGACCGTGAATTGGACCACCCTCATGGTTGCCACCGTTCTTCAAATCCCGCTGCTCTGGACAGATCAGAAGATGATGAATGCCGGGATCAATTCGGTGACGACATCCGATTGGCTCGCGCTCGGCTACCTCATCATCTTTGCGACGGCGGTGGCGCAACAGGCCTGGTTGTTCGGCGTGAAAGGCATCGGTCCTTCGAGGGCTTCGGTCTTGGGGAATCTGACGCCGGTTGCAGCCATTGGGTTATCCGCCTTGATCCTGGGAGAATCCGTCGGACTGATCGAAATTATCGGCATCGGCCTCATCCTGGCCGGCGTATGGGTTGTTAACCGACAAACGGCGGAGCAAAACAGCTAGGCCTCTCGTTATCCATCCCATCTTTCTCGGTCTCGATCCCGGTTCCTGGATTGGAGTATCATAGACAACCTGTTGTCAGAGAGGGTGTCATGGCGTCTTCGTCTCGCTGTCATCGAACCACAGACTGCATTGTTTCGTCACACCACGGACGGCGATGAACAGTAGATACGCGAAGATACTGATTCCGCTGGTATTCGCCGTGACCTTCTTCGTCGACGTAGTTACGCCGCTGGGGTATGAGGTATATGTTGGGCATGTCTTCGCCGTGCTGTTGGCCCTCTGGATCGAACGCCCTCACGCTCCCTATGTTGCTGCAGCGATTGCGACCGCGCTCATCATCCTAGAATTTAACCTGTCTCCTCCGGGCATCTCACCGGACATGGCTGTCTTTAATCGAACTGTCGGGGTTACTTTACTCTGGATGACGGCGGGGCTTGTCGCGCGGGCGAAAACAGCCAAGCTTGACGACGCAACCAGGCGACTGGGGTCTATCGTGGAGAGTAGCAGCGATGCCATCCTGAGTGTGACACCCGATGGAATCGTGACGTCGTGGAATGTCGGTGCGGAGCGCATGTTTGGGTATACCGCTGCCGAGATGCTCGGTCGTTCGGTTCTGACGCTCATTCCAGCCGATCTCCGTGATGACGAAGCTCGGTTGCAAGCCTCGGTGCAGAGAGGGCAAGACATCCGTGCCGATGACGCAGTGCGGCTGACCAAGGACGGCCGGAGGATCGATGTGTCGGTCACGTTATCGCCGCTCAGGGATGCTGCCGGTCGGTTCGTGGGGGTGTCGAAAATCATCCGCGATATCAGCGAACGGAAGCGAGCGCAGACACTTCTGCAACAGGCGCGCGAAGCACTGGAAGTGAAGGTCCAGGAACGAACCGCCGAACTGAATAGTGCCAACTACTCCTTGCAGAAACTCTCGAGTCGGCTGATGCAAGTGCAGGAAGAGGAGCGAAGCCGGCTCGCACGTGATCTGCACGACGAAGTCGGACAATTGCTCACTGCCCTGAAGATCGATCTTCAGGGACTTCAGCACGGCGAAGCTGGACGCGCTCTTTCCGGTCCCCTCACGGGCAGTCTTGAGTTGGTGGATCGTCTGCTGACCCAGGTACGGACTCTGGCGTTGGATCTGCGGCCGTCTCTTCTTGATGACTTAGGATTAGTACCCGCGCTGCGGTGGTATGCGAACCGGCAGGCGGAGCGTAATGGGTGGATCTTGCATCTTTCTGTACAGGGCATAACCGAGCGGATTCCAGTCCCCATTGAGTTGGCCTGTTTTCGGGTTGTACAGGAGGCGCTGACCAATGTTGCGAAGTACGCCAGGGCAAAGACCATTGCTCTCACGTTGCATCGACAGAATCAGGATGTCATGCTCAGCATCCAAGACGACGGCATCGGATTCGATGTGCCGTCGGCGCGACAACGTGCGCGTGGCGGGGAAAGCCTCGGGTTGCTTGGAATGGAAGAGCGAGTACGATTGGCTGGTGGCGTCTTGGAGATCTCGTCAGCACCGGGCCAAGGGGCCAGGATCGAATTGTGCTTCCCACTCGTCGAGCAGGATCAGCGCACGCATCCTGGAACGGTCGAGGTGATGGCCCCATGAACCCAATCCGTGTTGTGATCGTGGAGGATCATGCGTTGGTCAGAGCCGGTATGCGGGCCCTCCTGGAAAAAATCGAGGGGATCGAAGTTGTCTCGGATGTCGGGGATGGGTGGGAAGCCGTCAAGTGTGTGCAGACGAACACTCCTGATCTCGTGCTGATGGACATCGCCATGCCGGGATTGAACGGGCTCGACGCGACCTCGCGGATCGTCAAGGAGTCCCCGACCACCCGCGTGATTCTACTGTCAATGCATGCCAACGAAGAATACTTCCAGCAGGCTTTACAGGCTGGCGCGTCCGGTTATTTATTGAAAGGCGCAGAACTGGCTGAACTTGAGCTGGCCATCAGGACCGTGGGCAGGGGTGAGACATATCTGACGCCGATGGTTGCGAGGTATGCCGTCGAAGCCTACCGGGCAAAGTCCGATGGGTTCTCCGGTCCGCTGGCCAAGCTCAGCATGCGCCAGCGTGAAATTCTGCAACTCATTGCAGAAGGGCACACCACGAAAGACATCGCCCAACGCCTGAACTTGAGCATTAAGACCGTCGAAACCCATCGAGCCCAGCTGATGGATCGGCTCGACATTCATGATGTGCCCGGGCTTGTCCGCCTTGCAATCCGAACCGGGTTGATCCAGGCCCAGTCTTAATTCCTCGCCATTTTATCCACATTTCCATGGTTCACCAGTAAACTGTTTGGGTCTTCTCAGGGATTCTCCGGCTTTCTCCCAGGATTTCCCCGATGGGCCCCATAGTGTTCCTCTGACATGCTGTACGTGAAGACATAAGCACAATGATTCGTACAGCAACCAAGAAGGAGCAAGTACAGTTGAAACGTGGCTCGCCACTTCGCACGCTCATTGTTGACGATAGTCATGAGTTTCTCGATCGGCTGGGAAAGTGGCTTTCTGCGCAGTCTGACTTTGAGATCGTCGGGAAGGCGTATTCAGGATTTGAAGCTCTCCCGAAGTCGAGGGTGCTTCGCCCGGATCTTGTGGTGATGGACGTCGCGATGCCGCTTATGAATGGGTATGAAGCAACAGTGAGGATCAAAGAAGGTACGCACAGCCCGAAGGTGATCCTCATCTCATTCTTCGACAGACGTGATGCACATGAGCATGGTGAGATGAAGGCTGACGCGTTTCTCACGAAGGACTCGCTCTATGAGGAACTGTGTCCTACGGTGGATCGGCTCTTTCCGTCGCGGTAGGAACAAACAAAGCCCGATCTTT
Source organism: Nitrospira sp. (assembly GCA_030444405.1). GTDB lineage: Bacteria > Nitrospirota > Nitrospiria > Nitrospirales > Nitrospiraceae > Nitrospira_D. The sequence goes on along the minus strand of JARFPM010000037.1, from coordinate 27,909 downwards.
AATCAGCGGAAAGGAGCGGCCTTGGACTGCAAACGATGCAACGGATGGATAATGTCGGACCGGCCTGCGGGCCACAGCGTCGAGGAAGTATTCCCGCGACATCCTGCCTGGCGCTGTGTGAACTGCGGCGAGGTGGTGGACCTGGTTATTCTTCAGAACCGAACGCCGCAAGCTGTTCCTCCAGTTGCCACAGCCTATCGTCGGAAAAGCCACACTGCTTCGGCAGGCAGAGTAAAGAGATATAGAAATAGGAGGTGAGATTGTATGAACGTGAAGGGTTTTCTTTTTGAAGACGACCAGGGGAGGGAATTCGTGCTCATGTGCGAGCAGCCATTTGGGCGATTGGGAAGAACCTTCTCGCTTCGTGGGTGGCAGCGGCGGCGCCTGGTTCCGTTGCAGTATACGGAACGGGAGCTTCGAAAAATCGTCGGTGGAGTGCTGGTTACACTGAATGAATTGTTTAGGAGTCTGCCGAGACTGCTCGAGCATATCCATGGCGTGGCGGCTGATAATGCCAGCTCTGCGACACCGCTGTTGAGGAAGACAGCGGTATTGAAAAAAGTGAGCAGAGAATACGCGAGGGAGGCTGGCTCAGAGGTATAAACAGCAGGTGTGCAAATAGGAAAATGGCGGTGGCAACCTTTCAGGTGACCAAACCCACCAGGCCGAGGCCCGGCACAGAGAGGAGGCACCGCCGTGAACGAGCAGAACCTAGGGCCGGGAGTCGAGTCAAGGAATCGGTGGGACCATCTGGAAGACTTTGTGCACGGTCACATCCCGCAGTTCATCCAGCGGCTGTTAGTCGAAGAGGTCACAATGCGGCTGGGCCGGGCGAAGTCGGAGCGGCTGGTCGCCGTGGACGCTCCGGAGGGATACCGCAACGGGTATGGCAACCCCCGGAAGCTGACCCTGACAGGCGGGTCGATTACCGTGCAGCGGCCCCGCGTGCGCAACCTGGCGGAGCGCTTCGTCAGTCGGCTGCTGCCGCTGTTCCAACGGCGCACGAAGCAGGTGGGGAGCTGCTCCCCAGTTGTATCTGCACGTATTGGCGCTCGGCGATTTCGAGCTGGCGTTGCGGGGGCTGTTGGGTGCTGGGGCACCGTTGTCGTCCGCCGCACTCCAGCGGCTAAAGGCGCAGTGGGGGGACGCGAGTATGCCACGTGGAAGCAGCAGCGGCTGGACACGCTGGAGGTCGTCTCCGTCTGGGCGGATGGCCTGTATGTGAAAGCCAGCCTCGAGCACAGCAAGGCGGCGCTGCTGGTCCTGATCGGGGCGCTGACGGATGGCCGCAAGGTGGTCTTGGCCGTGGAGAGCGGGCAGCGCGAATCGAAGGAGCCGTGGGGTGTGGTGTTGCGGGATCTACGGACGAGGGGCCTGAAGCCGTGGCGCTGCACCATCGCCGATGGCCAGCTTGGCATCTGGGCCGCGCTGGCCGAGCAGCAGCCAACGGCAGCCGAACAGCGATGCTGGAACCATCGGCTTGTCAATGTGCTGGATGCCATCCCGAAGGCTCACCAGGCCGAGGCGAGCATGTGGGTGAAGACCCTGCCGTATGCGGAGACGCAGGCAGCTTGTGAGCGGTTACGAGATCAGTTCAGCCGCCGGTATCGCGCGCGAGCCCCGAAGGCAGTCGAACGGGTACATCACGATTGGGAGCGGCTCGTCACCGTTTATCAGTTCCCGAAGGAGCACTGGCGCCATCTGCGCACCACCAATGTCGTGGAGTCGTCGTTTGCGTTGGTCCGGCTCCGGACAATGGCGGGCCAGCGGTTCAAACGGGTGGAGTCCGCCACGGCCTTGATCTGGAAACTGCTGCAGGTCGCGGAGCAGACATTCCAGCGGCTCAATGCGCCGAAGCTGCTGCCGGCCGTATATGCCGGCACCCGCTCTGTTGATGGAGAAAAGCAGACTCAGATCGCCCACGAGGAGGTCGCCGCCTGATTCCATTTACCCCTATT
>JARFPM010000037.1:0-25934 GCA_030444405.1 Nitrospira sp. | reverse complement strand
TTCTCCGGCTATGCACGAGACGGGAATAGGTCAAGATTGTTTCCAACTGCCTGAGGAGCGGGAAACGGTCTGGCATCGGCCTTGCTGGAATAATTCACCCAGTGGGTGAACCGCCAAGCCAGGAGGATACGGATGCCGGAGACGCTGTCGGAGCGCAGGCAGTTGCCATTCGAGATTGATGACCAGATTGACCTGGTCTCGTCACCGCGCATGCCGGGGTGCCGCTGGTGATCGAATTGTTCCGCTGTGTGGGTGCCGCGCAGGTGGTCAATGCCCAGGTCCGCCTCAAACAGCGGCAGCGGGGCTTGCCGCCAGCCCAGCTGGTGGAGACCCTACTCGCGCTGTGGACCGTGGGTGGGGACCGCTGCCACATAGCAAAATCCTGGCGCTCAGCCCCACTTAGTGGGAGAATAGGGGCTCAACTGGTGACACTTACGCCGGTATCAACGTTGCAGGCTCATCGAACCATTCTCCGCTGCCGATGTGATCTGAAGATTCATAGATGAAAGTCACCATCATCGATGACATAAGCCGCTTTCGTGAACTGAGGGAGACGTGGAATGACATTCATGCGAAGGATCCAGATGCGACCGTCTTTGATTCATGGGCTTGGCTTCATGGATGGTTAGAAAGCACCCCTCGCAAGTGGTTGGTCTTGGGGGTGCAGCACCATGATTCGCTGCAATGCGCACAGGCAAATCACGTGCACGGCGTCTCGACTCAGATCGCGAGCGAACCCTATGTGGGGTTTATGGCCTTCTCGGCACGCAAGCACGAATCGAACACTATTTTATCGATGGGGGGCCATCCTCATGTAGATCACACGGGATTTGTCTGTTTGCCTGAATATGTCGACCAGGCCATTCCGGCTTTGGCGGTCTTCATGAGGGAGCAATTGCAATGGGATACGCTCCTGTTGCGGCATGTGTATGACCCACGGTTAGATCTGTTCTTAAACCATCTGTCGTCAAAACGGATCAGCATTCAAGAAGAGAAGGGCACGTCCTGTCCGTATATCCCGTTGCCTGAGACGTGGGATCAGTACTTTAACACGTATCTCGGGAGCAGCACTCGCAAGGGGCTAAGAAATGATCTGAACAAGATACGACGTCTTGAAGGCTTTCATGTGACGGAAATCCAGAATGGGGATGCGGAATCCCACATTGATACCCTATTGAAGCTCTGGCAGGCGCGCTGGGGACTTGAGAGCGATGATCTCTATATGGGTTTTAGACTTGAAGAGGTGCTGAACATTAAACGGTCATTCCTCCGCTCCTGTTTTGAGGAGAATCGACTGTGGTTGAAAATTTTGTGGGATGGAAAAACGCCGATCGCAGGCGGTGCGGCATTCTTAGATGCCCGCAAGACAAACTTCTGCATTCTAAAACTAGCGGTAAACTATCAGTATGCCCAATACTCTCCGGGCAATATATGGTGCTTATACGCGATTCAATATGCAATCGAAGAAGGATATACAATCTGTGATTTCGGAAAAGGGACGGAAAAGTATAAGTTTTCTCTTGGATGTGAAGAACGATTCAATAGAAATGTGGTGATCAGGCGGATCGGTCTAATAAGGAGACTTAGAAGCCGGTTGCAAATAGAGGCGCGGATAGAAAGTGCAAAAAGATTTTTAAATATGGTGTCATAAATAGTGCAGCATTCCCGTAGGCTTCCCCGGCAAGGAGACACTTTCAAAGGATGACGTTGGCCCCCTTTCGAGACAACTCTTAACCAGAGTAGATGGCTTCTTCGGCCTCCCGATCTTCCTGACGTCGGGTGACGAACTCGCTCGGGGTCAGGTGCCCAAGTGAGCTGTGCGGACGAGGGGTATTGTAGTCCACGCGCCAGGCTTAGATGATTGCCTGTTCCTCAGCCAGTGAGGTGAACTGGTGCACATTCAGACACTCATCGCGTAAACGCCCATTCCCTGGAGGACGCAATCGACCTTCATGAGAGAAATAGCCCCACATTCTAAAGGAGAGATTCTCCTGCGCCGTGATTGGTCTGACTCCGTTACCTGCTAAACTCTTCCCCGACCGATCTATCACTCGCGCTTAGGATAGGCCGTAGGGCGCACATCTTGTTATCGCCAGACTTGTCTATTTCCTTTGATTTTGCTGGCACTCTGTTACTCTTTGTCCCGTTGACGCCCCTGAGAAATGTCCTCGCAGCGCCCCAGTCGCTTGCAGTATGATACGGCTCTGCTGACTGAGAGGCGCAGCGTGCTGAAACAGCGTATCGAAGCCGTCACGAAAGCTAACCAGAAATTTTACGATGCCTTTGAGAGTCTCGAGATCGCCGAGATGGACGAGATCTGGGCCCATCAAGAATACGTCACCTGTATTCATCCGGGCTGGACGATCCGTTCCGGGTGGCCAGCCGTCCGCGATTCATGGGTGCTGATCTTCAACAACACCTTCTCGATGAAGTTTGAACTCACCGACGTGATGGTCCAGGTGGCAGGCGACATGGCTTGGGTCATTTGTGCCGAGAATCTCATCACCCAACAGTCCGACGAACCGCAACAAGCCAAGGTCCTTGCGACAAACCTTTTTGAACTCATCGGCGATGAGTGGCTGATGATCCATCACCACGGCTCGCCGGTGATGGGGTGAACAAGACGGTGCGGGGCGCTGTGTAGTTTTCTTGGCTCGCTGAGCGCGCACGCAAGAACAATCGCATGACCGATTGTGGGCGGTGCTCGCTCAATGCGCGGAAGGAAACCACACAACGCCCCGCCTGATGAGAGGGGAGGGGATTGAGAGTGCTCGCGCAACCCGCGGTCTCAGAAGACCCTCGTTGGATGCGAGCAGTAAGGAGACCACCAGGCTGCCCGGTTTAGAGAGAAGGGAAACAGACCCTCGGAAGTTCCCTTTAGTCTCGGTTAGTCTCCGTTTTCCTTCCTGGCTGATTCTCGACAGGGCCCGTTCCTTCGACAATGATGCGCTGCGTTCTACCAGACGCATAACGCCCGAGGGGAAGAAATGAGTGGTGGCGGAAACGCCGGGCTAGTCCCATAAGGTCGGAAGTCTGAAATAGCTGATCCATGGGTATTACCGTTCGCCCAGCAACGCTGAACGATCTCGATCAACTGGCTCCACTCTTTGTTGCCTACCGCCAGTTCTATGGGCAGCATTCAGATCTGAAAGTTACACGGCAGTTCTTGAGTGATCGCCTTGGTCGCGATGAGTTGGTCATTCTCATTGCCGAAGATCGCATTGGCACTGTAGTCGGCTTTGTGCAGCTGTATCCAACTTTTTCATCCATTCTCGCCGCACCGATGTATCTGCTCAGCGATCTGTTTGTCGTGCCTGAGGTCAGGCGGCGAGGTGTTGGGACTTTGTTGCTTCAGTCGGCTGTTGAGACCGCTCGTGCCGCGGGGGCGGTTCGTGTGGAATTGGCGACCGCGATCACCACTGTTTCAGCACAAAGGCTCTACGAATCATTGGGGTGGCAGAGAGATGAATTCTATCAGTATGGTTTGGCGCTGTAGCGGAGTGAGGGTAACTACAGCTTTGGTGCAGCAGCGGGCACGTCATCCGTACGGATGGTTTTCATCCATTCAGCGACGATGGTATCACGTTCCTCCATCGTCATGCCGGCATAGGTGTGGAACATCTGAGTGCCACGGCGACGGCGCCAGGTGAGAAAGCTGAGGAAATGGTCTTTGCAGATAGAACGCGTGCCGGCTGGGGCATAGGGTTTCTCCCGGCAATTAGGCACGCAGCAATTTATGTCCAACATCTTGATTCACCAGCCAACTAGTTCAGTATGCCGGTCGGCTATGCCGATTTTCAAGCCTGTGCTTCGCGGCTTGACCTCACCAGCGGCATAGGGTAGGAGTGCCCGATGCACGCGTTCTTTCTGCCGGCCGGTATTCTGGTTCTGGTCTCCTCTTTCGTCGGCTGTGCTGTTTTTTCAAGTGAGAGTATCCGATCCAGCAGTTCGTCTGAGGGAAAGTTCTTCGTGGGATCTGATATCTTGCCACAAGGTGTGGCGGTCGGCGACGTCAGTTCGGAAAGCGCGTTGGTCTGGCTTCGTACCGACGGACCGGCCTCGGTTCAGATCGAATGGGCCACGGTCTCGCAATGGGAACGGGCCTCGAAACTTTCAACCGTCGTGGCCCCGGTGTCGAGAACAGCGTTCATCACGACGACCGCGGAGACGGATTATACCCTGATTATCCCGCTGGCAGGTCTGAGCCCCGCTACGCGTTTTCGGTATCATGTTCTGGTCGGTTCGGCCGACAAGGCCACCAGGCAGCGCTCGGCGAGTCTCGCAGCCAAGGGCGAATTCACGACCCTGCCGGATGAGAAGACCTCCGCTCCGGTGATGTTCGCTTGGAGCGGGGACCTCGGCGGTCACGGACGATGCCGCCAAGGAGTGGGAGGCTATCCCATCTTTGATGTGATCCAGCGACACAATCCCGACTTCTTCTTATTTCTTGGCGATACGATTTATGGCGATCATGTGTGTCCTTCGCCACCGAACGAGCCGGGTGCCGATTTCAAAGCCACCACGCTGCAGACCTATCGGGTGCGCCATCGCTATCAGCGTGGCGCCGAGGCGCTCCGGCGATTCCTGAGGACGGTGCCGGTCTATGTGATATGGGACGACCATGAGGTCAAGAACAATTTTGCGGGGCTGTTTGAAGAACAGATGCCGGCCGGCCGCCAAGCATTCCGCGAGTATTGGCCGATCGCCTCTCCCGCTGAGGATCCGCATCGTCTGTATCGACGCGTACGTTATGGCGCCGACCTCGAACTCTTCATTTTGGATACGAGGCAATATCGGAGTCGTAATGTCGAGCCCGATGGTCCTACGAAGACCATGCTTGGAGCGGCGCAATTGACCTGGCTGCTCGATGGGTTGCACACCTCAACTGCGACATGGAAAGTGATCGTGACCTCGGTTCCGCTCTCGATCCCCAAGGGTGGCGATGCCACTGTGCCCGGCAACGATGGCTGGGCGGGAGGACTGGACGGGACGGGTTTCGAGCACGAGCGACAAGTGATTGTGGATGCCATTCTCCATGACAAGATCAAGAATGTCGTGTTCATTGGGGGCGATGTGCATTGGGTGCAGGGCAATGCCTATGATCCTAATCAGGATGGGGTCATCGATTTTCACGAGTACATCGTTGGGCCGCTTTCCGCTCCTCCAGGAAGGTTCGCACCAACTCGTCAAGAACTGCATCCGACACAACTGTTCAACGAGTTGGGGTATCACAACTTCGGTCTTGTTCGGGTCACCAAGAACTCGTTCGACGTGACGGTCGTGGACGAGGCGGGCAATAAACGAGTTGCTCACGTCGTGCCGGCGAGGCAATAGGCCGATCTCACCGTGCAAGCCCCTTGCAATTGCTACAGATGGCCGGTTACCGTACGGCTCCCGAGGTCATTGGTCAGATCCACTTCAACGATAGCAAGGGAGCACACGTCATGTCAGGATTGATGTCCGCCGATGATATTTTCTCGAAAGCGGAAGCGGCGGCCGTAGCGGCGACCGGGCCGGATGAAAAGGCTCTGCAAATCGATTATGACGCATTGAAAGAGAAATTTCGGAAGGCGTTGGGCGATCGCAAGGTTGCGCTCTGCCATGTCAATAAGTTCTTGCCCGAAGGGTACGAGGATCAAGGCCGGTTCAATCTGGCACTCCTGACGGCGGGTCATGTTGTGTTTGACATCGTCATCGGCGATTCCTATTTCCGGTACGACGTCGTGTCGGTCGGTCAATTGGATAAGGTGCAGCTGATCGACGCGATGTGGGAGAACCGAGAAAAGCGTCGAGAAGAGCCGTTCTTGAGCCTGCGCTTGATGCACGGTGAGGAAGCGCATCTGTTGTTGGCCTTGGACGACGAAGAACGGGCCAGTCTGCTGAAGTTTGCCTCGGCGGTCACGGCAGCCAGGAATCCGGAGCGATGAGTTTGCAGTAGCGCGAGAGCGCCGTTCCGAGGCACTCTCGTGTTGCGAGTCCGAGTTGCCGTGCTCTACCGGTTTTCTTTCGTGGGTTAGAAAAGTCTTCAGGTGTGCCTTCTTCTCGGCTGATTGCGCTTTTCTCCAGATACCTACGCTTGTTCAGGATACCCTTCGAGTTGGATTGATTGAAGGGTGTCGCCTGCTGGTCGGCGATGAAGTCTGACCTGAAGGGTTTCGTCATTCATTGGTTGGGAGATGTCTTTGGGTGAGAAGACTCCTCTATTTGATATAGAACAGTGCGCCATCATTTTGCAGCACTCGGCTTTACCTTGCCGGTGATCAGCAGATTGGGTGGTGGCCCAATCGGTTCAAAATTTTTCAGCAATGGAACATTCTCTTTGTGAACCCACATAATGTCGTGATTATACGAACCCTGAGGCCCTGTGCCGCCAGAGAATATTTTGCCGTCCGGCGTAAAGGTCCAGCACATATCTTCGCCGGCCGTATTGATCGTATCACCCAGATTCAGCGGCTCTTGCCAGTAGCCTTTTGGATTCTGATAGGAGATCCACTCGTCATGTCCGCCACGCGAGCCCATGTCCGGACGCGTACTGGTGATAATGAGGCTCTTCCCATCCTTCGACAGGCCGGTCCAGTGCATATGATCACGGTAGGGCGAATTGATGCGTGGTCCCAGGCTCTCAGGTTTCTGCCAGACGCCGTCTTTCTTTTCGACTTTCCAGATGTCGCTGTCTTGGGTGACCCCCGGCTGCTGATAACTGAAGTAGATGAGGCTGTCGGAGGCAATGATCGGGCAGTGTTCCTCGCCGGTAGGCGTATTGATGTGTGGAAGTTCGGGGACCTCGTTCCAATTTGTGGCCGGCTGCCAGACACCATTGATTTTCTGCGTCACATAGAGATCGCCGGTGGACAGATTGCCCGGCTCGTATCTCGTGAAATAAATGACATTGCCATCATCCGAGAGACTCGGTTCCAGCTCCCATGCGGATGTATTGATATTTGGCCCCACAGTCGGATCAATGCCTGGCCCCAAATTAATGGGAGCTTGCCACATTCCGTCCACGTTGTGGGACATCCAGATATCGAAATTGTAGGGAACCCCGGTTGAGGGGATGCTCCCTTGCCGTCCTGAGACGAAGATGGCAGTCTTCCCATCGGCGCTATAGGTCATCTCGATCTCTGATTCCGATGAGTTAATGGGCTCACCCATGCTCTTCGATAGAGAGGAGCTCGTATTCGCGTGTCCGCTGTGCGGTATATCCATGCCTGACATCGCGTACGTCAGGGTAGGAGTGAGAAAAAGTGTGAGGGTTACCACACAGTGATGAGGAAGCAACTTGTGCATTTTCATACAACCCCCGTAGTGCGATCCTGAGTGTTCAAGCAGGTTCCCGTCATTCCTTCGCCTGTGCCGTCGCCACAGTGATCATGTTCGATGCGGCCATTCATCGCGTTCCTCTGCAGGCCATTGAATGGCTGGCTACAGATTGCCGTGATACGCCGTGATGCAGATACTACTCTGGTATCGTATGACGGATCAATTGAGAGAGATGAGTCAGAAAAGACCCTGACATCATTGTGGGCGGCACAAATCTTCCGGCAATTTGCAACAGCCGCTCATCGAAGGAGCGGTGCCTTCATTCAGAATCATAACAGGAGATGCCGGGCGGCTACACCATCGCAGTTACGGTCGGCCTTCGGCGGAACGTCGCAGAAGTTTCTTACGGAGGACGGCGAACGCTTTCGTGAGAGAACTGCGGGCACGAGCTTCGACCGATTGCCGGGAACTATTTCTCGCAAGAAACCGGTTTACGTCAATCCAAGCTTCGCAACCGAACAGGATCGATTCCGCACGGAGTGAGCGAGAGGGGCAGTGTTCGTTGGAATGGTTGAAGCGGAAAGCCATCTCGTCTTTCATTAACATCGACTCACCTTACAATGCCTGTTTCTGGCGAGCCTATTCCTCGCTCGTAGGTCTGCACCTTGTCTCCGTGTGTCTGCAACTTACCCGAGTCGACCTTGTTCCGTGAGTAATGATCCGACTCTTTCCCCATTCTCAGCTACAGCAAGGAGAATGCCACATGAACAATTGGATGGAGCAGGTAGAGTTTTCGCTCATCGCGTTGATTTTGAAGGGTAACGGTTTCTCAGATGGACCTTATGAAGCTCAAGGCCCTGTATCCGGGAGGATTCAGAGCTGTCTCTAAACGTAAAGGCCAGCTTGGGTGAACCGGGGACGGCAGCCTTAGAATTCCCCTGCGTTCACTTCTCTGACTCGTTCGGCCGGGATGCTGAGTGCGGCTAAGAGGTAGTCCTTGAATTGGTCGCTGTAGGGTTGGACGGCGAGCGCTCGTTGCATGCAGAGCAGCCAGGCATCGCGTTCTTCGTAGCCTATGGGGAATCGCTTGTGAGCGCCAGGAATGCTGATCGGTCCATAGTGTTGCTGAAACAGCTTGGGGCCTCCGAGCCAGCCGCACAGGAAATAGGTCAGCTTCTTGCGCGACTCGGTTAGATCTGGTGGATGCATGCTTCTGATGATTTCAGCCTCAGGCAAGGTGTCCATATTGATGTAAAATTCGTCCACCAAGCGCGTGATTCCCGCAAGTTCACCCGCTGCCTGATACGGAGTGGTTCGCATGCCGTTTCCCTGTTCATCAGCGGACATAGGTCTTCGCGGGGTATGGTGTTAATGCTTGGTGTAGAAAGGCAGGGTCTGAATGATGGCCGGATGTCTGGCGCCTTCGAATTCCACGGCCAGTTCCGTCCCTGGTTTACTAAAATCGCGCAGGGGAAATCCGAACGCAATGACCTGATTAAGGTGGGGGGAATGGATGGCGCTGCTGATCCAGCCCACTTCACGATCGCCGCTATAAAGCTTGGCTCCATGCGGTGGAACACCTGAATCTTTAAGGACCAGCCCGACCAGCTTGCGGCGCACGTTGCCGTATGTATCCATGCGCGCCACGACTTCCTGCCCCGGATAACACCCTTTGTTGAGGCTGAACGCTTTGCCCTCTAGATTGGCTTCAGGTGGGACTATCTCTTCGTTCAAATCCGGCCCGGCCTTCGGGATGCCGGCTTCGATGCGTAAGGCTTCTCGCGCGTGGCTTCCGATGGCCCTTATGCCGAACTTGTCCCCGGCCTGCATGGCACTGGTCCAAGCGGTCTGCAAGCTGTCGGCGGGAAGCAGCACTTCGATATCAACTTCTCCCGTTTCTTCGGTGCGTAATACAAGGGCATGATGGCCGCCGATCTGTGCCGTGACAAAATCGACCGGCTTTAGGTCGGTGACGTCCACACCGAATGCGGATTGGATCACATGAGCAGCCTTCGGTCCGCTGATCAACAGCAACCCCCAGCTTTCGGCACAGTTTTCCAGCTTGGCTTTGGTCCCGTAGAGCAGGAATTTGCGTAGTGACTGGAACGTGGTTTCCCCGATTTCGCCGACGTCTTCCAACATGATGGCTTCTGTCTGCATGTACAGGCGGAAGTACGTGAGCATCTTGCCTTTGTGGGTCAAAAAGCTGGAATAGCAGCCGTGCCCTGGTTGGAGGGAAAGGATGTCGTTACTGATGACACTTTGTAGCCACTTCACGCGATCCTCGCCCGTGACCCTGAGCTTGCCACGATGGGAAAGATCGGCAATCCCCACTGCCTGGCGGATGGCACGATGTTCGGCTGCGACATCGCCATAATGGGCCGGCACTTCCCAGCCGATAATCTCCTCAAACGTCGCTCCAAGTTGGGCATGTTGCATGTGAAGACGGGATTGTTTCATCGAGAATCCGTGAGAAGCGAAACGTTGGATGTGAGACGAGTGCCTGACGTGAATAATTCTTCCACCAATTCCCTCGTGCGGGCCGAAAACTCATTGCGGGAGACGACCTTGGTCACGCCCAGCGCCTTCGCACGGTTCCAGGTATCGACTTCTTCATGATTGGCAAAAGCCAGCGTCGGAATGTTCTTCAACCGTGGATCGGCTTTCAGCTGTTCCAACGCCCGAAAGGCATCAAGGGTCAGGTCGTTCATGTTGAAAATGATCACGCCTGGGCCGGCCGATACGGCTTTGTCGACAATATCCTGTTGTGTACGGGCTTTTTCAAGTTGGTATTCCGGTTGGCGTAATGCGTCTCGAACTTTGGTATAGAAGAAAAGATCTGTAACGGCGACCAGAATCGTCTTCTTGTCTATTCGGTCTGTCTTGTCTGTCTGGTGCTCTGTTGTGTTCATGTGTGCGCCTGGATCTTGGGTTCAAGGGAACCTTCCGACAGAACGACGACTAGACTGAGGAGATAGACAAGATTGATCAGATAGACCATTTCAGTTCAGGGAGCTCACGAGCCGTCCGAGCGCCTTCCTGGCCGGCGCGTAATTTGGGTCCAGGGCAAGGGCTTTCTTATATGAATCGATGGCCTCGGTCCAGTTTCCTTTTCGCTCGTACACCCGGCCGAGGTTGAGGTGCGGATAGGCCGGACTCTCGTAACGCTTGGCCTGTATCGCCTTCTGAAACCAGGGAATGGCCTCGTCGAATTCACCCTTCTCGATCAGATAGGCGCCGATATCATTGTAGGGATTGCCGAAGTCAGGGTCCTGTGCGATGGCTTTCTGACATTCCTCAATTGCTTCGTCAATTCGCCCCATCCAGCTATAAGTCCATCCCAAGAATGTGTAGGCCTCCGCAGTGGGATGGGTGGCAAGCGATTTCTTGTAAAGGTTGACGGCCTCTTCCAGGTCACGCTTCATCTGTTGCTCATAGGCCTGCTGAAAGAAGTCCCACGCCTGGCGCTTGTCTTCTTCGCGCCCTTCGCCTTGGATCAAAAAATCTTGGATATCCATCGTCAGGCTGTTGAAACAAATCCACAGCGTCGTTCTCGGTCGTACGAACTCCTCAACATACTGTGAAGTACGCCTCCGGCGTTCGCACCCCCTGCGGCCTTGCCGGATGACCTTTTTGATCAGCCTGCAGGCTACCAAGATATCGTTCCGTCTCATTACTCCTGTTTCAATTTCTTCCTAATCAGTTCCGCTCCGTATCGTCCGGACAGCAGCATCGAGCCGAAGGCGGGGCCCATTCTTGGGGTGCCAAACACGGCGGCCACGGCCAATCCGATGACGAAGCAATTTGGATACACCTCCCCCGTCCGGTCCATGATCTCCGCTTCAGATCGTGCAACCCACATGGCGCCGTTTCCCGGCACCGCATTATACAGGTTCCGCTTGTGAAGGAGTTCGACCAGAACGGCATCGTGGCCGGTGGCATCAACCACGATCTTGCTCTCGAGGGCGATGGGATCGACGTGGATAATATCATGACCGGCCATCTCGGCCGTGGTGCTGTTGACGACGACTCCTTCCAATAGACCGTTATTGCGCAGGATCAAATCAACCACTCGCGTAAGGTTCATGATTTTGGCACCGCTTCTGTACGCGGCCGCGATCAGAGCACCGGTGGCATGGGGAGGGTCAACCATGTACATCCCCTCGCACTCTTTGATTTTCTTGCAGGGCACGCCGATCTCTTCGAGGATCTCATTAGCCGGCTCGCAGATGGTCGCCTTGTTCATGAGATATCCTCCGGACCAGAAGCCACCCCCGAGAGCCAGACTTTGTTCGATGAGGACGGTGCGAAATCCCATGGCTGCCAGATCATGGGCACAAATAAGACCAGATGGTCCCGCGCCGACGATGATCACGTCGCTCTCAATCAGCTGATCAAATTCTTTATAGTATTCCCGGGCAATCTGCCGGGTGATATCCCGTTCGCGTAATGGTGCTGGTCTCGGCTTGGCCATATGGTGCTCCTACCGGTAAATCTCGGAACCGGTTTTTTTAAACTCTTCGGCTTTCTCTTTCATGCCGATCTGAATTGCTTGTTGCTCATCGACTTGTAGCTGCGCGGCGTAATCTCGGACATCTTGCGTGATTTTCATGGAGCAGAAGTGTGGTCCGCACATCGAGCAGAAATGCGAGACCTTGGCGGCGTTGTCAGGGAGCGTTTCGTCGTGGAACTGCTGCGCAGTCTCCGGATCGAGTGAGAGATTGAACTGATCTTCCCAGCGAAACTCGAACCGGGCCTTCGAGAGAGCGTTATCACGCGTTTGGGCTCCGGGGTGACCCTTGGCCAGATCGGCCGCATGTGCGGCAATCTTATAAGTGATGACGCCGGTCTTGACGTCCTCGCGAGTCGGCAAACCCAAATGCTCCTTGGGGGTGACGTAGCACAACATGGCGCAGCCGTACCAGCCGATCATGGCGGCGCCGATGCCCGATGTAATGTGGTCGTAGCCGGGGGCAATGTCGGTCGTCAGCGGGCCGAGCGTATAAAATGGAGCCTCGTGGCAGGCATCGAGCTGCTTATCCATATTGGCTTGAATCATGTGCATGGGCACATGGCCAGGACCTTCGATCATGACCTGCACATCATGCCGCCATGCGATCTTGGTCAGCTGGCCCAATGTCTCGAGCTCGGCAAACTGCGCTTCGTCGTTGGCATCGGCGATCGATCCCGGTCGGAGTCCGTCACCTAGACTGAAAGCGACGTCGTAGGCCTTCATGATTTCACAGATCTCTTCGAAGTGCGTGTAGGCAAAGTTTTCTTGGTGGTGTGCCAGACACCATTTCGCGTGGATCGAACCGCCACGCGAAACAATCCCCGTCATTCGCTTTGCGGTCATCGGTACATAGGCGAGGCACACGCCGGCGTGAATCGTGAAGTAGTCGACACCCTGTTCCGCCTGTTCGATCAAGGTATCGCGAAAAATCTCCCATGTGAGGTCTTCCGCCTTGCCGTTCACTTTTTCGAGCGCTTGATAGATCGGCACCGTTCCGATCGGTACCGGTGAATTGCGGATGATCCACTCGCGTGTTTCATGAATGTTCTTGCCGGTCGACAAGTCCATCACGGTATCGGCACCCCAGCGAGTCGACCAGATCATCTTCTCGACTTCCTCTTCTATGGAGGAGGCGACGGCAGAATTGCCGATGTTGGAATTGATCTTCACGAGGAAGTTCCGGCCGATGATCATCGGCTCGCTTTCCGGATGGTTGATGTTCGATGGGATGATCGCGCGGCCACGGGCAACCTCGTCGCGCACGAACTCGGGCGTGATAACCCGAGGAATGTTGGCACCCCACGCAAACCCAGGATGCTGCTTCACGCCCCCGCCATGGCCGTTCTGGGATGCGGTTTCGGATTCCGTTTGGCTCGATTGGTTCTCGCGGATGGCGATAAACTCCATCTCCGGTGTGACGATGCCTTTTCGCGCATAGTGCAGTTGGGTCACGTTTCGACCAGGCTTCGCACGCAACGGCCTACGGATGTGCTGAAAGCGAAGCTCGGCCAACTTCGGATCAGCCGCGCGCATGCGTCCGTAGGTGGAGCTCACTTCCGGAAGTTCTTCAACGTCTTGTCGGCTGAGCACCCAGGATCGTCTCATCGGCGTGAGGCCTTCTCGGACATCGATTGCCACAGAGGGATCGGTGTAGGGACCCGACGTATCATAGACGATGACAGGAGCATTCGGTGATTTCGTCCCATTCGTCCCTTTGGTCTGAGTCAAACTAATTTCTCGCATTGGAACGCGGACGCCGGGCTGTGTGCCGTCCACATAAACTTTGCGCGATGCCGAAAAGGGCGTCGTGGTCAATGGAGAAGTCGGGATCCCATTCCCATTAACGGATCCATTTGTAGTAGTTGTATTGGCCTGGATGCTCATAAAGAGATCCTTTCATAGTTGGTCGATATGGAGAACCCAAAGCTGACAGCGGCATTCTGGCAATAAAAAAGCCGCGATCCCATGCTGCAGGGAAGGCGGCCGAATCCTCACAAGGCCCACTGTCGTCCGGCTTCCCTCCGCTGGTATTACCCAGGTCAGGTTGTGAGGGTCATCCGATTATTCGGACTCTCAGCCTCAAGGCTCCCCTAGCTCTAGTTACTGTTGCTGATCGTATTCCTCCCAGATGAGCGAAGTCAATTGGCTATTAGACCCATTTCGTCCACTATCCTTTGGGGCGGATGACTAGGACTTTTCCTCAATGGGCGATTCGTTGATTGTGAAGGGGGCCTATCGTAGAATGATTTCCCTTACGTTTGGAGAAATGAGGAATTATTTGTGACCGCTACCGCGACGTTACCGAGACCAATCGCCGAGTACCAGGCACTGTCGGCGGAGGAATTATACCGCCGGACGGCAGCGGCGAAACATGCACTTGGTCAGCGAGTGATGATTCTCGGCCATAATTACCAGCGGGACGAGGTCATCCAGCATGCCGATTTTCGCGGCGACTCGCTTTTGCTGGCAAAGTTAGCCGCTGAACGCTCCGAACGCCCCTACATCGCCTTTTGTGGGGTGCACTTCATGGCTGAGACGGCGGACATCCTCAGCCGTTCTCAACAAACAGTGATCCTGCCGGACATGGCCGCGGGTTGCTCGATGGCCGATATGGCGGCGATCGAACAGGTTGATGAGTGTTGGGAAGCCTTGGGACGCGTGGTGCCGGTCGAAGAGACTGTGATGCCGGCGGTCTATGTGAACTCGGCGGCGGTGCTCAAGGCGTTTTGTGGCGAGCATGGGGGGATCACCTGCACGTCCTCCAATGCCAAAACTGTGATTGAATGGTGCTGGGCGAGACGCGAAAAGATTCTCTTCTTTCCTGATGAGCACTTGGGCCGTAATACGGCGAACAAGATGGGAGTTCCCCGCGAGCAGATGATCGTGTGGGACCCCTATTTGCCCAACGGCGGGAATACCAAGGAAGCCATCAAACGAGCCAAGCTGATCTTATGGAAAGGTCATTGCAGCGTCCATCAAATGTTCCAACCGGTTCACGTGGATCACTTTCGCAAACAGTATCCGGACGGCAAGGTCATCGTGCATCCAGAATGCCACGAAGACGTGGTCAATAAGGCGGATCTCGTCGGATCGACCGAGTTTATCATTCGCACGGTTACCGCCGCGCCGGCCGGGACGACGTGGGCGGTTGGGACGGAACTGAATCTCGTCAATCGGTTGAAACACGAACTCGCCGACAAGAAAGTGTTCTTCCTGTCCTCCACGGTCTGTCAATGTGCCACCATGTTCCGTATCGATGCGGCCCACCTCTGCTGGGCGATGGAGAATCTGGCTGAAGGGCACGTCGTGAATCGCATCATTGTGCCGGAGGAGGACAAGCGCTGGGCGAAAGTCGCACTGGACCGCATGATGGCCATCAGTTAGGACTGGTACCTTCCCCCTTCCTTCCGGTATATTCCCTCGATTCCGTATGATCACCTGGTGAATACTCGGATCCCATTGTCTATGGATTACAAATCAACGCTCAACCTTCCGAAAACCGATTTCCCGATGAAGGCCAATCTGCCGCAGCGCGAGCCTGAAATGTTGGCTTGGTGGGAGCAGCAGAAGCTCTATGACCAGATTCAGACGATGGGACAGGGACGGCCTCGGTATCTGCTCCACGACGGCCCTCCTTATGCTAACGGCCGTATCCACATCGGACATGCGCTGAATAAGATTTTGAAAGACATCATCGTCAAATCGAAGACGATGGCAGGCTTCCATTCGCCCTATGTGCCAGGGTGGGATTGCCATGGCTTGCCGATCGAACACCAAGTCATGAAGGAACTGGGGGACAAGAAGAAAGATCTGGATGTTTCAGCGATTCGTAGGCTCTGTCGTGAGTATGCCGAGCGATTTGTCAATACCCAGCGAGAAGAGTTCAAGCGGCTCGGGGTGCTCGGGGAATGGGATCATCCCTACCTCACGATGACTCCTGGGTATGAAGCAACAATCATTCGTGAGTTCGGGAAATTTGTCGAGCGTGGCGGGGTCTACAAGGGCCTCAAGCCGGTTCTCTGGTGCACCCAAGATCAAACAGCGCTGGCGGAAGCGGAAGTCGAATATGACGACCACACCTCCCCGTCGATCTATGTGAAGTTCCCGATTGTCACGTCTCCCTCGGTCTTGGAGAAGACCTTTCCCGGCATCTCCTTTCCCGAAGGAGTGCGGTTGATCTCCGTCGTCATCTGGACGACGACGCCCTGGACCTTGCCGGCCAATCAAGCCGTCTGCCTTCATCGCGATTTCGACTACGCCTTTGTTCAAGTCGGCGACGAGTTGCTGATTGTGGCGGAGAAACTTGTGGAGAGTGTCGCAAAGGCCTGCGCACTCAAAGACCATGGTGTAGTGGGAGTGAAGAAAGGCGGAGAGGGTTTTGAGGGATTGGAAACGCAACGACCTCTCTCCACCGGCTTGTCGCCGGTCCTGCTCGGCGACTTTGTGACGCTCGATCAAGGCACTGGCTGTGTGCACATTGCGCCGGGACACGGTATGGAAGACTATCTGCTCGTGCTTGACCACAATGCCAAGGCGTCACCCGGTGAGCGCCTTGAAATTCTGGCACCGGTCGATAACGGTGGACGGTTCACAGCGGTCGTGAGGGAATTCGCCGGCCAGCACGTTTTTAAGGCGAATCCGAAAATCGTCGACTATCTGCAGGCAAACGGACGATTGCTCGGCCATGGTTCGCTAAGCCATTCGTACCCCCATTGTTGGCGTTGCAAGAGTCCGGTGATCTTTCGTGCGACCGAGCAGTGGTTCGTGTCCATGGAGACCAACGATTTGCGAAAAGAGACGCTGGCGGAGATCGACCGGGTCAGATGGATTCCCAGCTATGGACGCGATCGGATCAACGGCATGATCGAAAACAGGCCGGATTGGTGCCTTTCACGTCAGCGTGTGTGGGGCGTGCCAATTCCAGGCTTTACCTGCGAGGGATGTCGCCAGGTGCTTGCCGACCCTGTCCTGATTGAACATGTCGCGGCCTTGATGGAGTCCGGTGGCGCGGATATCTGGTTCGAACGGTCGGCAGGCGAACTGTTACCTGCTGGGACAACCTGTCCAAAGTGTGGAGGAACACACTTTGAGAAAGAACGAGATATTCTCGATGTGTGGTTTGAATCAGGCGTCAGTTACGCGGCTGTCCTGAAACCAAGGAAATGGTGGCCAGCGGATTTGTATCTTGAAGGCTCCGACCAACACCGTGGCTGGTTCCATAGCGCCCTGTTGGCCGGTGTGACGATCGAGCATCGGGCACCCTATCAGGCGGTATTGACCCATGGCTTTGTCGTGGACGGGCAGGGCAAGAAGATGTCCAAGTCGGCCGGTAATGTGGTCGCGCCTCAGGATGTCATCAAACAGTCGGGCGCGGAGATCCTCCGCCTGTGGGTGGCGGCACAAGACTATAGAGAAGATCTCCGTATCTCACAGGAAATCCTGAATCATCTGATCGAGGCCTACCGAAAGATCCGCAATACGTCCCGGTTTTTACTGAGCAATCTGTACGATTTCGATCCGGTTACCCACGGCGTTCCTTATGAGCAGCTGCCGGAATTGGATCGATGGGCCTTGTTGCGCCTTGCGGAGCTGATTACGAAGGTACGGCGAGCCTACGAAGATTTTGAGTTTCACACCGTCTTCCATGCCCTGAACAATTTCTGTTCTGTGGATCTCAGCTCCGTCTATCTCGACATTCTGAAGGATCGGCTCTATACCTTCCGAGCCGACTCTCTATTGCGGAGAGGGTCGCAGACGGTGCTGTTTGAGATTGTCGTGGCACTGGCGAAACTCATGGCGCCGATTCTGAGTTTTACCGCCGATGAGATTTGGCGGATGTTGCCGGAAAGTGGCCGCCAGGCGGCGACGAGCGTGCATCTTGCGCCGTTCCCCGATGGCGAGGCGGTCTGGCGAGATGAAGGTTTGGCGACTCGGTGGGACAAGCTGCTTGCCCATCGAACCCTTGTACAAGGGGAGTTGGAGGCCCGCCGTCGAGACAAGGTGATCGGCTCGTCGCTTGAGGCGCATGTCCAGATCGAGGCGGGGCCTGGTACCTACCCATTCCTCACGGCGTATGCCGGAGATCTCAGCACGATCTTTATTGTGTCGCGCGTAACACTGAAGCAGTCCGAGATGGGGCAATCGGATATTCAGATCACGGTTAGTAAGTCGGATGCCGCTAAATGCGAACGCTGCTGGAACTACCGAGAAGCGGTCGGCAAGGATGCTGCCCATCCAACCTTGTGCGATCGATGTGTGGAGGCAATCCGTTGAGTGCGTCAAGCCTTCGCAATCTGGCACTCTCCTTGGTGACCGGCAGTATCATCCTCCTCGATCAGCTGACCAAACAGCAGATCATGCGGACGATGCGCTTACATGAATCCATCCCCATCATTCCCAATCTCTTCAGTCTGACCTATATCCGGAATCCCGGGGCCGCCTTTGGTCTCTTGGCCGGGAGCAGTAACGCGTTTCGGATGGTCTTCTTCGGGTTGACGTCGATCTTTGCCCTTGGATTGTTGGGTACGATCTTGTTACGGATGCCGGAGCAGGATTGGGTGGGGCGGATCAGTGTCGCCGGGATTCTTGGGGGAGCGATCGGGAACCTGATCGATCGGCTCCGCTATGGAGAGGTGATTGACTTTCTGGATTTCTATGTCGAAAACTACCACTGGCCAGCGTTCAATGTGGCGGACTCCGCGATCACCGTCGGGGTCATTTTTCTCATCATTCACTTTGCCTTCGAAAAACGGATGGAACCCTCTACCGAGTCGGAGTCATCCTCGGTCCCCTAACCCAACAAAGAGTTTTGAGTTGTGAGTGTTGAGTGTTCACTCAAAATTCAACACGAAACACTAGGAACTGGGAGTCAGGCCGGCATTACAACGATAAATCCGCCCTTTTCCTTGGCTTGCTTCTGCTGCTCCGCCGAGAACATGAACAGCGGTTCGCTGTGGCAGAATTGGCACTCCTTCGTTGTGATCGTCGCATTCGGTTCCCCGATGCTGACCAGATACTCCTTCGCGAGTTTGAGGGCGGTGGCTTCATCCGTCGTCATGACATCGAAGTGAATGCGACCGCTCTTGCCGTTGACCCAAGTATCGTAGACGTGAATCGTATCCGAAGACATGAACAGCTCCTTTCAGCGGACGATCAACATGACCAAAATTCCGAGAATGATACGATAGTACGCAAAGACTCGCAAGGTATGCCGTTGGACATAGGTGAGGAAGGCGGCGATGACGGCCCAAGCTACCAGGAATGAGACGAGCATGCCGAGGCCCAGCGCCATAAAATCATGATCGGTAAACGTCCCTCGCGCTTTCCATGTTTCGTAAACCGTCGCGGCGATGATGGTCGGGAGTGCGAGAAAAAAAGAGTATTCCGTAGCCACTTTGCGGTCGAGCCCGGCGAGCAGACCTCCGATGATCGTCGAGCCGGAGCGAGACATGCCGGGGATGAGAGAGGCGCATTGTGCCAGCCCGATCCAGAAGGCATGAACTGCCGACACCTGATCCAGACTCTTGGCATGGCTTGTCCGTTTCGTCGCTTCAACCACGAGGATGATGATGCCTCCCAGGATCGATGTGGCGGCCACCGTCAGGGGAGTGAACAAATACGATTTGATCCACCCGTGAGCCAACAGGCCGAGTATGGCCGCGGGTAGAAAGGCGATCCCGAGTCCCAGCAAGAACCATAAATTGGGATGACTGCGCATGGAGGCCTTGATGTGGTCGGACCATGCGGCGGGAGGGCGGTTTGCCGAGGCTGCACGCAATGCCTTCTGTTCCTGCCAGGCGCCGGACAGAAGCCGCCCGATTTTCTCGCGTTCAAAGACGATGACAGCAAGAATTGCACCCAACTGGATAGAGATTTCCGCGTTGGCAGCTACGTCGCCCGTGAAGCCAAGGGCGTGGCCTACCAAGATAAGATGTCCCGTGGACGAGACGGGCAGAAACTCCGTGAGTCCTTCGACGATCCCCAGTATGACTGCGAGCGTTGGGCCCCATTCATTCATGCATACACCATGGTAGTAGGATGTTGGATAGTGAGCGAGAGGTTTCAGGCCTCACGGCCGTCTCTGATAGAATGCGAGCGATAATTACAGAGCGACGACGATCCGTCAAGGACAGTTAGTTTGTCTTCGGTAGTCGTGTCAGAACGAAACCGAAATCCCACAAAAGCAAATATGTTGACAATGTTCGGATGTTGGCATACACACAAGGAAAAGGAACCGGAAAAACCACGGTCACAGCGGGTGGAAGTGATGGGCCAGATGATACAGAGGCAAGCCGTAGGATTTGATGGAGGGAGGATCGCATGAAACGCGAGTGGACGGCGATAGTGTTGGTTGGGGCGGTGTTGGCCACTGGTTGCGTATCCAACAAGAAATACCAAGAGGCGTTGACCGAGGCGGACAACGTCAAGATGGAACTGGAGAAGACCCGCCAACAGAAGAGCGCCATGGAGCAACAGGTCCGAACCCTCAAAGAACTGAACGTCAAGTTCGGCAATGAGGCACAAGCGGCTCGCGATGAACTTCAGCGCATTGAGCATGGACGTGACGCGGAGCGAGGCACGATCGAAGGACGAACCAAGGAACTTGAGGACAAAGTCAAAGCATTATCGGCGCAGAACAAGAACGTGCGGCAGGAATATCAGGACGTGAAACGCCATAACGACACGCTGAAATCACTGGTCGCCCGTTATCAAAAAGAACTCAAGGATCGTTCCAATGCCGGGGTGTCGGCTCAAACAGCGACACTGACCCAGAGCCAGGCTCCATCAGGAACTGCCATGGTCTCCCCGGTAGCTGCTTCGGCGGCGATGAACATCAATAAGGTTTCAGCGAGCGACATGATCCTCTTTCTCGGATTGAAGCAAGACGAGGCCGATCGCATCGTGAGCAATCGCCCCTATCGTGTGAAGGGGGAATTGGTAGCGAAAAACGTGGTGCCAAAAGAAACCTTCGATTTGATTAAGGATCGAATCTCAGTCAGTCCATAGCCGAACTGAACATCTTGGCCATATTGAAGGGCCGCCCTTCCGAGAAGGGCGGCCCTTTTGTTTATTATAAGGACAAACCTCAACTTGCTCCGATTCATCACGTCACAATCCTCCACTGGTCATCTCCACGAGTCGCAGAGTCTGACAGCAAGTCACCGATCGAGCGAAAACCAAGATTGAGCCCTTCACAGACCTCCACCTGCCGGTCGAAGCGATTCTTTGTACGGATCATCCGGCCCAGCGCGCCAAGACCGACGCGCCCCCAGGCGGCGACATGGAACACCGACAGGGGATAATCGGTGCCGAAGAGGAGATGGTCCTGCAACTCCGGATGCTTCCCCAGATGAAGCAGCATGCGAAAGCGGTTGGGCAGTGTGAGTGCCGAGATGTCGGCGTAAAAGTTCGGGTAGCGCCGCGCAAAATCATGCAGCGTGGGTATGAATTTTTCGTACAGGATGAGGCCGTAGCTGCACGCATGAGCGGCAATGACTGTCACGCCTTCGTCCAGCGCCAGGCGGAGACGATCGGGGTCTCCAACTGATTGGTCCTTGCCGATCAGGCTGAATTCATAGCCGACATGGCTGAGGAACGGCAGTTTCCGATCGGCGAGGGCGCGGTAGAACGGTTTGTACCTGGGATCTGCCGGATTGAACTGCTGCGCGTTCGGCAAGACTTTCACGAGGGTTGCCCCGGCCTCGGCGCAGCGGGTGACTTCCTCGACGGCGTCCTGCCGTTGCGGATTGATCGAGACGCCGGCCAGCAGTTCATCGGGATAGGCTTTTGTGGTGTTCAAGACGTAGTCGTTGCTGATAAGGAAGTCCGTATGTTCTTTGACCAGCCGACCATTCCCGTCATAGACGCCGTCCATGCCGAGGATGACGGCTTTCTGTACATATCGGGACGCGCGCAATTCCTCCAGAAGGTCGTTGAGGTACTTGTGATTGGCCTCGCGCGGCTTGTCAGGGGACAGTCGATGTTTCCAGAGTAAGAAGCGGAACAGGGGGCTCTTGAGCATCTTCGGCGAGATATAGCAGCCGTTGTCACCCTCCGGCAGGGCGGCCAGATGCACGTGGCAGTCGATAAGCGATTTAGCAGTCGTCATCTGTCAATCGTCATTGGCCGACCGTGAACCGTGAGTTCTTGGACTATCTGGACCGTCTGGTTGATCTCGTTTGTTTGGTCGGTTGGTCGGAACAGATCCCCTGAAGGCTTATCCTAAAGAAACAAGACAAACAAAATAAACCAAATGAACAAGAAATTGATTCACGCTTCACTTGTGAAGAGCCGTTCCATTGCGATGCGCTTCACGCCGCGCAAATCGAGCTTGCCGGTCCCAAGGACCGGTAACGCTTCGACTTTGACGAACTGTTGCTTTCCCGGAATGAACAGATTAGGCAGGCCGCTTGCCGAGACCTTTTCCAGGATGTGAGGAATGCGGGATTCCTCCAGCGTATGGAGGACTGCGAGACGCTCTCCCTTTTTCTCGTCGGGGAGACCGGTCACGGCAAAGACTTGTGTGTCGGCTTCAGCCGCCTGTTGTAAGGCTTCTTCGACTTTGCCGTGGGGGACCATCTCGCCCCCGATTTTTGAGAAGCGCGACAGCCGGTCGGTAATCGTCAAAAATCCGTCTTCATCCAGCGAGGCAATGTCCCCGGTGATGTACCAGCCGTCCCGCATGACTTGAGCGGTAAGATCCTCACGCCCCAGATAGCCATTCATCACATTCGGTCCCTTCACGAGCAACATTCCCGGTCTGCCGGCCGGGAGTGGTACGTAACTATCAGGATCGACAATCTGCACCGACACACCAGGAAGTGGCTGACCAACGGTACCACGGCGCGAAGCCGGTTGGTAGTAGCCGGCTGCGCGGAAGTCCGGGCAATTGACGGCGATGACGGGGGCGCATTCGGTAACTCCATAGCCTTCGATAGGGACGATACCGAACTTGTCTTCGACGGCCTCAGCGAGCCGTGCCGGCAGCTTTTCTGCTCCGGTGAGGATGACGCGTACCGAGCTGAATTGTTCCGGCGTACAGCGGCGCGAGTAGAGTTGCATGAACGTCGGCGTGGTGACCAGAAACGTGATGCGATACTGCCTGACAATGTCGCCGATCGCTGCTACGTCGAGCGGTGAAGGATGAAAGATCATGGCGGCGTTATTGGACATCACGAACCAGAACACCATGTATCCGAATGAGTGGAAGAACGGCAGGATGCCGAGGACCCGTTCATCTTGATAGAGATGAAGGACCTGCGTGGCCCCTTGGGTGTTGGAGTCGATACTAAAGTGCGAGAGCATGACTCCCTTGGGATCTCCGGTGCTACCGCTGCTGAAAATGATGGTCGCCAGACTGTCGGGCGTGAGAGGGGTCGTTTGTCCGCAGGCTCGTTCGATCATGCGGCATGGAGCGAACAGGGCCAGCAGGGCAGCCAGCACTTTCTGGCGGGTGCCGATTGTCTTGGCGACATCCTCGAGCCAAATTACCGACGGCCCGTCCGGAAGTTCAAGTTTGGCCTTCTTGATGAAGATGCGGCTCGTCACGATTGTATGTAGACCTGCTAGCCGCACGGCATCCTCCAAACCGGCCTTCCCGACCGTGTAGTTCAGGTTCACAATGGTCTTGCCGCAGAGAGGTGCGGCAACATTGACTAAGGCGGCGGCAACAGTCGGTGGAAGTAGCACGCCCACTCTTTCTTGGCCTTGCCAGTAAGGCCGAAGTCTCCTCGCAAGGACCGGCTGGCGAGTCGGTTTCCGTAGCTGCCAGGCTGCTTCACCGAGATCACGAATCTTTCCGCGCAGCTCATGCGCCGCTGTGCCGGGCGGCAGTGGAGCGCCGAACGAGACGGTGACGGGATAGGGGAGTTGCTCGGGTATTTTCAAAAGGAAGCGGCCGCGATTGAAGCTGAAGATGCTGCCCCAGACGCGATCCAGGTGAACCGGGATGATGGGGGCGGTTCGTCCTTTCACGATCCGTTCGAAACCCCGCCGGAACGGCAAGAGCGTTCCGGTGCGAGTGATCTGGCCTTCCGGAAAAATGCAGACAAGGTCGCCCTTGTCTAGAGCAGCACCCGCTTCCCGGAGCGATCGAAGAATCATGCGAGGGTCGCCAGCTGAAGAAATCGGGATGACCCCGAGCCTCTTCATGAACGGTCTAAGTAGTGGCTGATCTGCATATCGCTCATCGACCACGAATCGCACCGGACGATCGAGGCTCGCGATCAGCAGAAATCCATCGATGAACGACACATGATTGGGGACAAGCAACGCCCCGCCTTCGCGAGGGACGTGGTCTTGTCCGATCACGGTGAGGCGATACAGGACACGGGGCAGAAGGGCCACGACGAACCGCATCAGACTTTCCGGCAGCAACCAGACGACGACAATGGTTCCGATCGTTGCGAAAAGAGCACAGGCAAGCAGGATCTCGCTGGCTGACAGGCCAAGCTGCGACAGAAGCCCGGCGCCCAAGGAGCCGGCCAGAATGCCGCCGAACACGAAGGTGTTGCCAAGGGCGATCACGGCGCCACGGCGATCGGCTGGGGCTCGCCATTGAATGAGAGCGTTGATCGGCACGTTGATAAACCCGCTCGCGATGCCGAGCAGGCCCATGAGCAGGAGCGTCCAGGTTAGGCTCGGCGGAATGAGACCTAAGACGAACAGGCCCAAGGCCAGCCCGATCGCACCTGGTGTGATCAGGCCTGTTTCAATTTTGGAGGCCGAGAGTCGGCCGGCCAGGACTGCACCGGCTCCGATCCCGATTGCGAGGATCGCCATCGGAAGACCGGAAAGCGCATCAGAAAGCGCCAATCGGCTTTTAGCATAGATCAGCATGTCTTGCCCAAATAGGCTTGCAATGGTCCAGAAGACGACGTTGATCCCGATCGCGATGCTGAGCAAACGATCTGCTCGCATGGTTGTCCAGGCTACGGTCAGTGTTGTCCCTACGCCGCCTTCTGCTCGAGCGGGGGGGACACGCGGAATCGCATAGGCAGCTGTTGCACCGATGGCGGCGACGACCGTCAATATGAGACCGGCTTGCCAGGGGGCTGTCTCGGAGTACTGGAGCAAGACACCGCCGGATGAGGTGCCAGCAATGATGGCAACAAAGGTCCAGAGCTTCAGCAGTCCATTCCCCATGGAGAGCTGCTCATAAGGAAGCAGTTCCGGCAGGATTCCGTATTTCGCCGGGCTGAGAATGGCGCTGTGAACCCCCATGGCTCCGAGCACGACCAAGAGGGCTGTGCCACCGGTGGGATTGCTCCAGAGTACCAGCGTTCCTGCTGCCATCAATGCCACTTCGACGAGTTTCATTGCGATGATCACCGTCCGCTTGCTCAGCCGGTCTGAAAACACTCCCGCAACCAGGGAGAACAGCATGAGCGGGAGGGTGAAGACCACGAAGGCGATGGTGGCCTGAGTCTGAGATGCCGCTTCAAACGCAGATCCTGTCTGGCCGACGGTTGCGGCGATCTGATGGATCAGAAGAAGGGCGACCATCAACTTCCAAGCATTGTCGTTGAACGCGCTGCAGAACTGAGCGAGGAGTAAGGCGCGCAGGCGATGTGCGGGGGTGTCAGCCATAGAAAGATACTAAGACATGTCTTTCGCCGGTTCCACTATGCTGAAACGATAGAAAAAGATCAAAGGGAACCATAGGCCCAGGACAGACCGAGGAGACAAAGTGTGCAAATCACTACTAAGGCAGCATTCTGTGATTGGAAAATCATCGCGGCGCCGAAGGGCTGTCCCCTTGTGAATTCTCTGTGCGAGGTGTGCCAAATGAGTCAGGGCCAGATAACGTGCGCCACCCGATGGAGACGAGGACTCCATCGCGGAAGATGAAGGGAGTCAGTTCATCATCGGTGAGACAATTGTCTGGCATCCAATTTGTGCGGAGGTAGTAAATCTCTATCGGACTCGGTGCTTCTCGCTTAAAAAAATTGAGCGGCGGTGAACCCTGCGGTGCAGAAAGAATTGATACCACCGTCTCTTTGGAATCTCCGAGGTGTACCTTCCCAATCGCTCGTCGGGCCTGGGCGATAGCAGCCTCTGGTTCATGCATCACGCGTTCAAATTCAAAAGAACGGCAGCCAACCGAGTCCTGGAGGGGGCGATCCCTGGCCCACCCCACCAACTCAACCAACTGAGTAATAGC
>JARFPM010000001.1 GCA_030444405.1 Nitrospira sp. | reverse complement strand
AGGAGCGCTACTCGCTCTTGCTTCGACAAAGCAGACCGAAGGAACCGCCGAGGGCGAGGCCGCCGAGGAACGTCAATCCGAGGACGATGCCCAGCAGGGATGTCGGGTGCTCCGCCTGGCGGCGAATATATCGACGTGCTTGGCAACCGACAGTCGCTTCGCCACCGATCCAGCTGCGCGGGTCGTCAGTCTGTATGTCAGTCCAAATATCGACGGATTTCATGCCTCTTTCCCTTCATCAAGTGCGATGCATTCATCGATCAGCTGCTCCAATTCATCCAACTCCTTCGGCAGTACCTCAACAAACCGAACGCCGAACGTTCGATCGACGGTCCATTGTACCCGAGCCTGCTCAATCAAAATAGGTGTGTCGTCTCCTGGTGCAATCAGCTTGACGGCGATCCGCTTTCCCGGTTGGACCTCGAGAGAGCTTTCGAACCGGGCGCCGCCGAGCGATAGATCGAGAGCCTCCCCTTCCACTTCATGCGAATTCGCCCGGAGCAAGCTCTTGACTTGAGCCGGAACTCGACGGTGCCGACGACGTTCCATAAGTCTAGGATACCTCTTTCACCGGGGAAAAGCACGGGTGAGCCTTTCAAGTCTCTGATTGTTCGAGCATTCTCTTGCAAGTCGTCGAATCTTTTCGATAAGGTACGGCACGATGGAGCCATCTCGTTCGCGTCAGATCCTCTTCGCCTGCGCGAGCGGACTGTTATTGCCTTTCTGCTTTCCTAGGTTCGACTTGGGATTGCTGGCCTGGGTCGCCTTGATTCCCCTCCACCTCGCCCTCGATCAATGTTCGCGACTGCGGGCTTTTTGGATAGGCTGGCTGAGCGGATTCATCGGATTTACCGGCATCATGGCCTGGGTCGTCACGGCCATGACCACCTACGGCAAGGTTCCCGAGATCGTCAGCTACGCAATTCTGTTGTTGCTGACCTCCTATCTCGGACTCTATGTCGGGCTCTACTGTCTTGCCGTCGTTTGGCTGCGTGAACTCATCCCCCGCTATGGGATTTTCTTTGCGCCCTGCTTCTGGGTTGCGCTCGAGCTGTTCCGTACCCACCTTCTTTCGGGCCTTCCCTGGTGTCTGTTGGGCTATTCGCAGTATCGCGAACTGAACTTGATCCAGGTGGCGGATCATACAGGGGTGTACGGTGTCTCCTTTTTGATTGTGCTGGTGAATATAGCCTTAGCTGAGCAGCTCTTATGGATCATGCCGTTCTTCCGAGGATTTCACCCGGTTAAGCTACCCTGGGAACTCCTCACGACTGCGGCAGCCTGCATGCTGCTGTCGTGGCTCTACAGTTCGACAGTCCTGAGCGATAAGAATCTGAAAGACCCCAAGACTTCCATTACCGTGGGTGTCGTCCAACCCAACATCGATCAAGCTGTGAAGTGGGATGCGTCCTTTCGCGACGAGACGATGCGGAGATTCGACCGCCTGACAGCTCAACTAGGTACCAATATGGACTTAGTCGTGTGGCCCGAAGCCGCGACGCCGTTCATCTTGGAGCGGGAAAGGGAGTATCAATTGCAGTTGATCGCTTGGGCGGATCGTGCACAGGCGCCGATTCTCCTCGGCAGTCCAGCCTTACGATTCTATCCTGATCGCCGCCCCTACCTTTTGAACAGCGCCTATCTGCTGGGGAAGGACGGCACGGTCCTCGGCCGTTATGATAAACACCATCTCGTGCCGTTTGGAGAATACATTCCCCTCAAATCGTCGCTGTTGTTCTTTCTCGACAAACTGGTCGAAGGGATCGGCGATTTCGAAGCAGGCCCAGGACCCATCACGCTTTCGTTCAGTCCGAAATCCTGGAGCACAGAGAGGTCGGCCGTCGTCAGGCAGGTCAAGTTCGGCGTGGCTGTCTGCTACGAAGTGATCTTCCCGGATCTGGTCCGCCAGTTCGCGGAGAACGGCGCGGAATTTCTGGTGACGATCACGAATGACGGGTGGTTCGGGCCTTCCTCGGCCCCCGCGCAGCACTTTTCCATGGTGGTCTTTCGCTCGGTGGAGAATCATTTGGCGTTCGCACGCGCCGCCAACACGGGAATTTCCGGGTTCGTCGACCCGTTCGGCCAAATCATGGCAGAAACGCCCCTGTTTACGGAGGAGGCGTTGCACGCTACGATCCCGACCAGACAAACCCGCACGTTTTACAGCTATTACGGGGATGTGTTTGCCCACGCCTGTGTTATAATCTGCGCGCTTTTGATTCTGTTCGGGTATTTCCGCACGAAGGAACCAGCCCTGACGGCAATCACACCTGCATGACCGAAGAAGGAGGATCGTGGCATGTTAGAAGAAGTAGAAGTGCGTGTTCGTGCCCTGGCAGAACAAGTCTCTGAACTACGGGGGCATCTTTGACTTCGCCCATATGACCGCCGACTTACAAGAACTTGAGGCGCAGATGGGCCAGCCGCACTTCTGGAACGATGCCCGCGCCGCCGCAGTGGTGAGCCGGAAAAAGGCGACGATCGAGCGAGAGCTCCAGCAGTGG
This sequence comes from Nitrospira sp., assembly GCA_030444405.1. Lineage (GTDB taxonomy): Bacteria > Nitrospirota > Nitrospiria > Nitrospirales > Nitrospiraceae > Nitrospira_D. The sequence goes on along the minus strand of JARFPM010000001.1, from coordinate 92,586 downwards.
CAAGAAATCGAGGCCAAAATGGCAGACTTGGGGGCTCTGCTGGAACTCGCGCATGAGAGCGGCGACGGGAGCCTGGAGACCGAATTGGCCGGCGAGCTGAATCAGCTGGAACCGCGGCTGGCTACACTGCGTGTCGAGCTTCTCCTCTCGGGAGAACTGGATCCCAACAACGCCATCATGGCGATTCATCCCGGCGCCGGCGGCACGGAGTCGCAGGATTGGGCACAAATGCTCCTTCGAATGTATGTGCGGTGGGCGGAACACAAGAAATTCAAGGTGGAAACACTGGACCTGTTGCCCGGCGACGAAGCAGGCATCAAGAGCGTGACGCTCTCCATCACAGGGCCCTATGCCTATGGGTACCTGAAGGCGGAAGCCGGGGTGCATCGTTTGGTACGCATTTCGCCGTTCGACTCCAACAAGCGGCGGCACACGTCGTTCGCGTCCGTCTTCGTGTATCCGGAGCTGAGCGAAGACATCGATGTCGTGGTCGAAGAAAAGGATCTCCGAATCGATACCTTTCGGTCAGGCGGCGCAGGTGGTCAGAATGTCAATAAAGTGGAAACCGCCATCCGCATTACGCACATGCCGAGCGGTATCGTCGTGCAATGCCAGAACGAGCGGTCTCAGCTCCAGAATCGAAACGGGGCGATGAAAATCTTGAAGGCTCGCCTCTTCGAATTGGAACAGAAGAAGAAGGAAGCCGAGTTCAACGCCATCGTCGGCGAAAAGAAAGACATCGCGTGGGGCAGCCAAATTCGATCCTACGTGTTCCAGCCCTACCAACTGGTCAAAGATCACCGAACCGCTCATCAAATCAGCAACGTCTCATCCGTCATGGACGGGGACCTCGATGGATTCATCGAGTCCTTCTTGAAGAAGAAACTAGGGAAAGGAAGCGATCAACTCTCGCCGGTCGGCGGACCGGAAGACGACCTGTAAAATCGGTCCATCTGGTGTTCGGTCTGTCTGGTCTATTTGGTGCTGACGGACGGAACAGACCAGAGGAACTAGACAGACGAGATAGACTCATTATGGACGAACTGAACGAACAACGGCAGCAACGGATCAAAAAACTCGGGCTTCTTCGAGAAGCCGGCGTTGCTCCGTACGGCAGCCGCTTTGAGGTTAAGGATCGGGCCGGACAATTACTCAAGCTGCATGGCGAGAAGACCAAGGAGACCTTGGAGCAAGAAAAGGTCTCGTGCACCCTCGCGGGACGAGTCGTCGCCCTGAGGCGTTTCGGGAAGGCTGGGTTTGCCGTGTTGCAGGACGGGTCCGACCGTCTCCAAGCGTACCTCAAAAAAGATCTCCTCTCCGAACAGGCCTACACTGTCGTGGAGCAACTTGACCTCGGGGACTGGGTCGGCGTCACGGGGATGTTGTTTCGCACGAAGACGAATGAATTCACGGTCGAGGTCCATCACCTCACGTTTCTCAGTAAAGCTCTCCGGCCGCTCCCCGAAAAGTGGCATGGCCTGACGGACGTCGAAACCCGATATCGACAGCGCTATGTCGACCTGATCGCCAATCCCCAAATCCATCAGATCTTTTCGACCAGGAGCCGTATCATCGCCGGCATCAGGACCTTTCTCATAGAACGAGGATTCCTTGAGGTCGAAACCCCCATGATGCATCCGATTCCCGGAGGCGCGACGGCTAAGCCCTTCGTCACACACCACAATGCGCTCGGCGTCGATCTCTACTTGCGCATCGCGCCGGAATTGTATTTGAAGCGCCTGATCGTCGGCGGATTTCCGCGCGTGTTCGAGATCAACCGCAACTTTCGGAATGAGGGCATCTCGACGATCCACAACCCTGAATTCACGATGTTGGAGTTCTACGTCTCGTATGCGGATTATCAGGACTTGATCGCGCTCACGGAAGAACTGGTCTCCTGCCTGGCTCAACAGATTCTTGGCAAGACAGTCATTCCATACCAAGGGAAAGAGATCGTTCTTACGCCTCCGTGGCGACGATGGTCTTACCACCAAGCCATCCTAGAGGTGAACAACCTCGACCCGTTGGTACTACGTGATAGAGAGAGGGCCTTGGCGGCTGCCCAACGCCTGAATATACCGGTGGACCCGAACGCCTCGCTCTTCACGATCGTCAACGAGATTTTCGAGGAAACCGTTGAACCTAATTTGCAACAGCCCACTTTTATTACCGATTACCCGATCGAGATTTCTCCGCTCGCAAGGCGGAAGGATACGGACCCAGGCCTGACCGATCGATTCGAGCTTTACATCGCCGGGCGAGAAATCGCGAATGCCTTTTCCGAGTTGAATGATCCGTTGGACCAACGTGAACGATTTCAAAGCCAGGCGGCTCAGCGTGAGGCGGGCGATGAAGAAGCCCATCTCGTCGATGAAGACTTTCTTCGGGCCCTTGAATTCGGGATGCCGCCGACCGCTGGAGAAGGGATAGGGATCGACCGATTGATCATGCTGTTCACCGATCAGGCATCCATCCGCGATGTGGTTCTCTTCCCCCAACTCCGGCCGGAGAAAGCACGAGAGTGACCCTCCCCTACGAAATCTTCGTCGGACTCCGCTACTTGCGCGCCAAGCGCCGCAACCGAACCATCTCGCTGAACACTTTCGTATCGGTTGCCGGGATTACGCTGGGAGTGGCGGCGCTGATCGGTACGGTCGGCATTATGACCGGCTTCCGGGAAGACATTCAGAGCAAGATTCTCGGCACGACCGCACATATCGTCGTCCAAGAGCGAATGAAAGAGCACATGACGGACTATGACCGCCTGACCGACAAGATCCAGACGGTACCCGACGTCGTCGCAGCCACGCCGTTTGTCTTCCGCCAAGTGTTGCTCACCACGCAGAGCGGGGTACAAGGAATCATCTTGCGCGGGATCGATCCGAAACGAGAAGCCAACGTCACCGAACTCTCCAAGAACATCACGGCGGGACAGCTGCTCGACCTGCTCACCCCGGTGAAAGTGATGCAGACTCCGGCAGATGACCCTCAAGGTGACCTTCGCGCCGTTGAAAAACCGGGCATCATTCTCGGCAAAGAGCTGGCGATCAGACTGGGGGTGTTTGTCGGCGATACGGTCAACGTGGTCTCGCCCGTCGGCCCGATCAGCGCCATGGGGATGGTGCCCAAGATCCGAACGTTTGCCGTGGTCGCCCTGTTCCATTCTGGAATGTTCGAGTACGATTCATCATTTGCCTATATCGAACTCGGCGAGGCACAGAAATTTTTCAATCTGGGCGCGAGCGTAACCGGAATTGAAGTCAAGGTCACGGATGTGTTCCGTGCCGGAGAGATTGCCCACAATATTGAACAGGAGCTGGGATTCAGCCATGGAGCTAGAGATTGGATGCAGATGAATCGTAATCTCTTCTCGGCCCTGAAGCTGGAGAAGACGATGATGTTTCTCCTTCTGGTTTTGATCACGATCGTGGCCTCATTCAACATCGTCAGCACCTTGACGATGATCGTGACAGAGAAGCAGAAAGAAATCGCAATCCTCAAAGCGATGGGTGCGACGAAACGCAGCATTCGACGCATCTTCATGCTGAACGGCTTAATCATCGGATTTGCAGGGACAGCCATCGGCATTCCATTGGGCTACGCGTTTCTCTGGCTGATTCAAACATTTTGGACCTTCGACCCTACGGTGTACTACATCTCAACCATTCCGGTTCACGTGCTGGCTGAGGATGTGTTACTCGTTGCGGGATCCGCCATTCTGATCAGTTTTGTCGCGACGGTTTACCCGGCCAATCAGGCCGCGAAACTCGAGCCGGTGGCCGCATTGCGGTATGAATGAGCGTCCCACAGTATCCGCCGCTCATCACGCAGGGCGTCGGCGGCTAGGGGACAAGCATGGCGACCGGCGCTTGACGATTGTCGTATGATCAAAATTGTCGATCTTCATAAATCCTTTTCAATGGGGTCCTACGAGTTGCCCGTCCTCAAGGGGATCAATCTTGAGATTCGGCGCGGTGAGCTCGTGGCCATTGTCGGAGCTTCGGGAGCCGGTAAAAGCACCTTGCTCCATATTATCGGAACGCTCGATACGCCGAGTAGGGGTACGGTGACGTTCGATGGGCATGACCTTTTTCGAATGACGGACACTCAACAAGCGGAGTTTCGAAACCGGCGGATCGGGTTCGTGTTTCAGTTTCACCATCTGCTTGCCGAGTTCACCGCGTTGGAAAATGCCTGCATGCCGGCCCTCGTACAACGTCGCGATCCCGCGTCGGTCAAGGCCGATGCAACAACCTTGCTCACGGAAGTCGGATTGGGACAGCGCCTTCATCACAAGCCGGGAGAACTGTCCGGCGGCGAGCAGCAACGCGTCGCGATGGCTCGTGCGTTGATGCAGAATCCGGACTTGGTCTTGGCCGATGAGCCGACCGGCAACCTTGACACACACAGCGGGGACGGGTTGTTCGGATTGATGCGCACCTTGAACAAAACGCGCGGAACCACCTTCATCATCGTGACCCATAACGACAAACTCTCCGCCCAATCCGACCGCATCATTCATATGCAGGATGGGCAAATCGTCTGATCGGATTGCACGCTCTTCGTCAGAGCATCCTACTCGCACCCATTCTGTCCCGATTTTGTCCCTCCCAACTTATCCACCGCACAGGGTTACGACCCACATCTGTTAGGCTATCCGCGTTTCCTTGACGAACTACCATTCCCTCTCTAGACTCAAAAAAGTACTTATTCGCTCGAGGACAGGACATGCGCCGGTCGGCGTTACTTTGCACAGCCGTTTTGCTGGTCGCGTCAGTCTTGCCTCTTCATGTCTTGGCCGCAGAATTCGTGATCGTAGGACCTCGCGCCATGGGCATGGGCGGAGCCGGAGTGGCCGTCACAACCAATGCGCTCGCCACCTATTGGAACCCCGCCGGCTTGGCGATGACCCAAACGGTAGACATCCGTATCCAAGGGGGCGTACTAGCCCAGGATCGTCTCGGCCTGGGCGATGCTCTACATGATATGGAGAACTTCGATACCAGCGATACATCTTCGGCTAATCTGGCGGAGGCTCAGTCTATCGCCGACCGTGTCAACCAACCGCGCGCCAGTGTTTCCGTTAACGGGTCCGCCGGCCTGTATCTCAAAGGACACCTTGGTGAACATGCGTTCGGATTCAATGTGTCCGACGTCGCCACTGGAGGCGGATTCGTCTCGACACCTGTGCAGGTATCCCAACCGGGTGGTGCCGGCACGCCCATCAGCATGGCGGGCCAGATGGCGCTACGTGGTCTTGAAGCCAGACAATTGGCCTTTTCCTATGCCTATGCCTTTTCCGACAAAACTTTTGCAATAGGCATCACGGCGAAGGTCATCATGGGCGCATCTTACAATGGCTCAGCGCCCCTCGAAGCCGGAAGCGGAGTCAGCACAACGGACCACTTCGGCAAACCCACCATCTCAACGACCTATGGAATCGACTTAGGGGCGATCTATCGCCCCACTTCCTGGTTTAGGCTCGCGGTCGTCGCGAAAGATATCAACACGCCGACCTTCGATGCCGCTGATGGAGGTCAGTTGAAATTAGAGCCACAGGTCCGAGCCGGGGTGGCAATCAACCCCTACTCTTCTCTGACGTTGACGGCCGATGTGGATGCGACCTCGAACAAGACCTTTGTTCCGGGCGTGAAGAGCCAGCTCCTAAGCTTGGGGCTCGAACAAACGATCTTGTCCGAATTTCTTTCGTTTAGGGTCGGCACCTTCAAGAACATGCAGGATGCCTCCACCCCCTTCGTTCCTACTGCAGGGTTAGGCCTCAGGTGGTTTTTCTTCCGTGCAGATGCCGGAGGGGGGTATGACTTCCGCGAAAAGGGTGCCCTGGCTTCCGCCTCTATTTCATTGACGTTCTAATGGTATACTAGGCCCATGTTACGACGGTCATATACACACATAGCGTTCGTAGTCACTCTCGCGTGGCTGGTGGGAGGCTGCGGCGGCTTGCAGGAGGTTTGGGAAGGCCCCGGCGCCAGGGTGTTCCGACCTCAGAGCATTGCCGTATTACCGCCGATGGCGAGCCAATACGACAGCGCCCGCGAAGACATTCAAGAGGTCTTGGCCGGAGCGCTTAATAGACGGGGAAGCATCGAACGAGTCGTATCGCCCGAAAACGTGACGGATATCTTTCAGGCCTCGAAGGAAGCCTTTGATGCTCTTGTATTTTATTTCTCCCGCCTGGAGATGACCGGCCAATCCGATAAAGATTCGGCCATCAAGCTCGGGAAGGCGCTCAATGTCGAGTCCTTCCTGGTGGTTCGGGTCAATTCTTGGGAATACGTGCGTAAGGAAGGAGACAACGTCGGGCGAGTCGGCCTGAGCCTGCGGTTGATCGATGCCAGCACCGGCACGACGGTCTGGAAAGCGCGCCATGAACGTTCAAACAGCTATATGTTCGTGAAGCCGAGTCTGAAGGATATCGCAAAAGAGCTCGCCGACGAGATGGTCACGTACATGCCTCCGCAGGCGAAACGCTAGCACAGCGTTCAGAGCCCCCTCAACTCACCATCCTTCGTTCGACATACCGCCAATGTTTCGGTACATGGAGCTGAAGGTAGAAGTACCGGCGGCAGCAGTTGGAATGCCATTCACTGTACGGTTGGCTAGGCCGACACCATTGCCGCCTTGAGCGATCGAACAAACTCGGCAACGTGCCCGATCATCCTGGGATCCTGTTGGTGGGACGCGATGCGTTTGACGATGGCGCTGCCGACGATCACCCCATCCGCCATTTTCGACACTCGCGCAGCGTCCTCGGGTGTCGCCACGCCAAACCCAACGGCGACGGGAGCCGTGGAAACCTTTCGCAGTTTGTCGATATTGTGTTGTATGTCCCCTACGTTGCTGAGTTTCGCCCCCGTAATGCCCGTCAGCGAGACATAGTAGACAAATCCATGCGACTCTTTCGCCACAAGCTTTCGCCGATCGGCCGTGCTGGTCGGCGCAAGCAAGAAGATCAGGGCGAGTCCGGCTGCGTCCGCCGGGACCTTGAGCGGTCCCGCTTCATCCGGCGGCATATCGGGCACGATCAACCCATCCACTCCGGCGGCTTTCGCCGCGTTGCAAAACTCTTCACAGCCCATGGCGTGGATGGAATTGTAGTACAGCATCAGGATGATCGGGATATTCGTCCGTTGCCTGAGCGATGTGACAGAGGCCAGGATTTTCCGAAGAGACGTTCCGTTCCGCAACGCACGCTCCGCAGCCTGCTGAATCACCGGTCCGTCCGCGATCGGATCCGAAAAAGGCACCCCCAGTTCGATGATATCGGCACCCGCCTGTTCCAACGCCAAGACCAGTTGTTCTGTTTCCGCTAGCCCCGGATCACCCGCCATCAGGTAGGCAATGAGGGCTTTCTGTCCTCTCTGACGCAGACCATCGAACGTGGCTTCCAGCCGCCCGCTCATAATGACGCACCTCGCATTCGTGCGACTTGCTGTACGTCCTTGTCACCACGACCCGAAAGGTTGGCAATGATAAGCTGCGACTTCTTCAGTTTAGGTGCCAGCTTGACGACGTGGGCGATGGCATGGGCACTCTCGAGGGCTGGAACGATGCCTTCTTCACGCGCGAGGAGATCAAAAGCCGCCAGCGCCTCAGCGTCCGTCGCATAGGTGTACTCAATGCGCCCCTGATCATGGTAGAGACTGTGCTCCGGTCCAACAGCCGCATAATCGAGACCGGCCGATACAGAATGAGTCAAATTGATCTGTCCATTTTCGTCCTGAAGCAGGTAGGTCATGGTGCCTTGCAAGACCCCCGGCTTGCCGCCAGAAAACCGTGCGGCATGTTTTCCGCTCTCGATGCCCAGTCCCCCGGCTTCCACGCCGATCATCTTGACCTTGGGATCGCGGAGGAACGCATGGAAAATCCCGATCGAGTTGCTGCCTCCCCCGACACAGGCCACAAGGTAATCCGGCAACCGTTTTTCCGCGGAAAGAATCTGCTTCCGAGCTTCCCGTCCGATGATGGCCTGAAAATCACGGATCATCATGGGATAGGGATGCGCCCCGAGGACCGAGCCCAACACATAGTGCGTGGTTCGCACGTTGGTCGTCCAATCTCGCATGGCCTCGCTGATGGCATCCTTGAGGGTACGGCTTCCGGCATCGACGCCGGTCACCGTGGCACCCAGCAGCCGCATGCGAAAGACGTTCAGCGCCTGCCGCTGCATATCTTCCGTCCCCATATAGATCTCGCATTGTAGTCCAAACATGGCGGCCGCCGTGGCAGTTGCCACACCGTGCTGACCCGCCCCGGTCTCCGCGATAATTCGCCTCTTCTTCATGCGCAAGGCCAGGAGGACTTGGCCGATTGCATTGTTGATCTTGTGCGCACCGGTATGGCAGAGGTCTTCCCGCTTCAGATAAATCTTGGCGCCACCCAATTTCTTGGTCAGCCGATCGGCACGATACAAACTCGTGGGCCGTCCTACATAGTGTTTGAGGTAGTAGCCGAGGTCTGTTTGAAATCGGCGGTCTCGTTTCGCTGCGGCATATTCCGCTTCCAACTCCAAAAGCGCCGGCATCAGAGTTTCAGGCACATACCGGCCGCCATAGGAGCCGAACCGGCCATGGCTGTCTGGAAGCATCGGCATCTGATCACCCCTCCTCAACGGATCTGTGAGTATAGCGATGGCATTCAGACGGACACAAGTCTGGCCGCTTTAATAAACGCTCTCACCTTATCCGGATCCTTCTTGCCTGGACTCTGTTCCACTCCGCTGCTGACGTCAACTCCATAGGGACGCACCATCTGGATCGCTCCGGCCACATTTGCGGGGTTCAAACCACCCGCCAAAATGACCGGGATAGAACGTGCTGCTTCCTCGGCTAACGTCCAATCGACTGTCTGTCCCGTACCACCATAGGCTCGGTCCGAAAACGCATCGATGAGAACCCCGCGCACGTTCGCACGCCCTTGGAATTCATTCAGGGCGACCAGTGCCCCTCGGTCCTTCAGCCGAATGGCCTTAAGCGCCGGACGGCCGAGGTTCTGACAATACAGAGCTGATTCATCTCCATGGAGTTGGGCCAAGACAAAGCCACATTCATCCATGAGCGCTCGAACTCTCTCGACCTCTTCATTGACGAACACACCAACCGGCAGCACAAAAGGCGGAAGGCGCCCTATTATGGATCTCGCTACTGCTGGCTCTACCCAACGTGAGCTTTTGCGATACATGACAAAACCTAGGGCATCCGCGCCGGCCCTTACCGCAATGTCCGCATCCCCCGGACTGGTGATCCCGCAAATTTTTATTTTCATGATGCCGAATCTATGCGGACTGGGCACTGGGTGATGCGAAGCCGAGCAATTCCCGAACCTTGTCTCCTGTGTGTTCGGCGCGAATGAGCGACTCTCCGACCAACATGGCGTGCACCCCTGCCTCGGTCAATTTTGTCACGGCATCGCGATCGTGAATTCCGCTTTCACTAATGATCAGCTTGTCGGAAGGAATTCGTTTCGCCAACCGGAAGGTCACATTGAGGTCGGTCGTGAACGTGTTCAGATCCCGATTGTTGATCCCGATCATCCTCGCAGTGGGAATCCACTCCAGGACCGTATCCAACTCCCTCTCGTGATGGGTTTCGAACAGGCTGTCCATCCCCAGTTCGGCGGCCAACGCATGGAAATCCATCAATTGCCGCCGCTCCAACGCCGCCACAATCAATAACACGGCATCGGCACCGTGGGCACGTGCTTCATAGAACTGCACATCACCGACCATGAATTCCTTATTGAGCGCCGGGATCGGGAGTGCGCGCTTGATCTCTTCAAGGTACCGAAGGTCGCCTTGGAAGAATTCCTTGTCGGTCAAGACGGAAACAGCCGATGCCCCATGCTCATGGTATGTACGGGCAAGCCCCAGATAATCGAACTTCTCCGAAAATTCAGGCCGTAAAAGTCCCAAACTTGGCGAAGCCTTCTTGACTTCCGCGATCAAGGCTGGGCTGTCAGGAGACTTTGTCGCATCCAAGGTGACGGCAAACCCAAGAGCCGGCGGGGCATCCCGGATCGCCGCCTTGAGGTTGGACAGGTAGGAACGGCTCTGTTTGTGCCTGAGTTCAGCTCGCTTGTGCTCAAGGATGCGATCGAGAATCATGGGTCAATCACGCTTTCTTGGTAAACGCAATGAGCCGATCCAGTTTCTCTGCGGCGGCACCCGAGTCGATCGTCTGTTGCGCAAGACGGAATCCGTCTTTGAGTGTTTTCGCTTTTTGGCCTACGACCATCGCAGGTGCGGCATTCAAACACACAATATCCCGTCTTGGGCCCTTCCGCCCCTGGAGAATCTCTTTCGTCATCCGCGCGTTTTCTTCCGGCGAGCCGCCGACGAATTCCTTTCGCGCCGTACGCCGGACTTCGAACTCCTCCGGCGTGATAACATAACTCGACACCACGCCCCCTCTACCCTCGGACACTTTCGTCCGGTCCGACAATGTGATCTCATCCAGGCCATCCAGACCGTGAATCACGAAACAATGTTGCGATCCTAGCTCCAGGAGAACACGTCCGAGGATATCAGTCCACTTCGCATCATAGACTCCCAGCACTTGATGCGTGGCACCGGCCGGATTCGCCAGCGGGCCAAGCACATTCAGAATGGTCCGGATTCCCATCTCATGTCGGACCCCGGCACACTGTTTCATGGCGCCGTGATAGAGCGGTGCAAACAAGAATCCGATACCGACTTCGTCGATACAATCGGCCACGCGGTTCGGTTCGAGGTCGATCTTCACATCGAGCATGCTCAGCACATCCGCGCTGCCGGATCTGGAGGAAACGGAGCGATTCCCGTGTTTGGCCACGGTAATGCCGGCCCCTGCGACCACGAATGCCGCGGTCGTGGAGATATTAAACGTATCGGCCCCATCCCCACCCGTTCCGCAGGTATCGACAACGATCGACGACCCGACCCTGATTCGGGTCGCTCGTGATCGCATGGCGCTGACCGAACCGACGACTTCAGCGACTGTTTCCCCCTTTTGCCGGAGTCCCATGAGATAGGCGGCCATCTGAGCCGAGGTTGCAGCCCCGTCCATGATTTCCAGCATGACCGTCTCGGCCTCTTGCGCCGAAAGGTCGGTTCGGTCGGCTAGTTTGGAGAGCGCGTCTTTGATCATGGGATTCTCAGATATGGGTCCGTGGCAAGATGCTCAAAAAGGCCGTTCAGCAAGGCCGCAGCGAGCGAAGTGGCGAACGCGTACTTTGGGCCGTACGTTGAGCCTCTGAGCAACGCGAGAACGACGCTGGCGGACTTTTTCAGCATCTTGCTAGAGTTTCAGAAAGTTGCGGAGCAGATCTTTTCCGACAGTCGTCAGAATCGATTCGGGATGGAATTGGACCCCTTCGACTCCAAGTGTCTTATGGCGGAGCCCCATGATCTCACCCTCGGCGGTCTCGGCGGAAATCACGCAACAATCGGGAAGATTGACCCGATTCACGATGAGAGAATGATAGCGCGTCGCTTCAAACGGATTGGGGAGCGATTGAAAGATGGTCTTGCCGTCGTGCTTGATCTGCGACGTTTTCCCATGCATCAAACGGGGGGCACGGATCACCTCTCCTCCGTAGGCGACGGCCATCGACTGATGGCCCAAACAAACGCCGAGAATGGGCAACTTCCCTCCAAACCGACGGATCGCTTCAACGGAAATACCGGCTTCCCTAGGTGTGCACGGTCCGGGTGAAATCACGAGACGGCTCGGATGCAACTCCTCGATCTGGTCGAGCGTAATCTTGTCGTTTCGATAGACTTGCACATCCTCACCTAATTCTCCGAGATACTGGACGAGGTTGTAGGTGAAGGAGTCGTAGTTATCGATGACAAGCAGCATGATTGCAACAAGAGCTTATGGCTGATAGTCTAAGCAGCAAAGAGCATTTACTTCTCTTTCTCTTGACCACATGCCACCCACCATATGCTCTTCCCTACTCCAGTCCCTGTTCCGCCAGTTCGATCGCCTTCATCATGGCGCGGGATTTGTTACAGGTTTCTTCGTACTCATGTTCCGGGTTCGAGTCGGCGACGATGCCCGCGCCGGCCTGGATGAAGGCCCGATGCCGAGAGACGACAACGGTACGAATGTTGATGCACATGTCCATATTGCCTGAGAAACTGATATATCCGACGGCACCGGCATAGGGCCCGCGCTTCGTCGGCTCGAGCTCCTCGATGATTTCCATGGCTCTGATTTTGGGGGCTCCGGACACGGTACCGGCCGGAAAGCAAGCCTTTAGCACATCATACACCGTCTTCTTCGGGGACAGCTTGCCTGTGACGTTCGAGACCATATGCATGACGTGCGAATACCGCTCGACATTCATCAACGACTCGACGCGGACCGATCCCCGTTCAGCCACACGACCGACATCATTACGTCCCAGATCCACCAGCATAATGTGCTCGGCCCGTTCCTTGGCATCGGCAAGAAGACGGCGCTCCAATTCCGCGTCCTCTTCCATCGTCGCCCCGCGCCGTCTGGTTCCAGCAATCGGACGTACCGTGACAAGCCCGTCCTCGCATCGCACAAGAATTTCTGGAGACGAGCCGACAAGTTCAACCCCTGCAATCCGGAGGTAGTACATATATGGCGAGGGATTCACGAGGCGCAGGGCCCGATAGAGTTGAAACGGAGGAGCCTGTAGATTGGTTTCCCATCGTTGTGACAGAACACACTGAAAGACATCTCCAGCCCTGATGTATTCCTGCGCACGAGAAACGATCTTCTCGAAGTCCGCCTTACTCATGTTGACCGTGAAACGAATCGGAGATCGTCTACGCCTCGGCTTCACACGTCGAAGCGGTCGACGGATTCTGGCAATCATCGCTTCAATCCTGCCTGTCGCGTCACGATAAGCCGAGCGAATGTCCTTTTCCGACGGGGATTTCACATGTGCATTGGCTACGACCTTGATCTTTTGCGACACGTTGTCGAAGATGAGCAGCGTATCGGTCAATAGAAATGCAAAGTCCGGAATGTCAAGGTGCTCTTTTCTTCGAGAGGGAAGATCCTCGAACGTCCGCACCATGTCGTAGCCGAGGTAACCGACAGCTCCACCTACGAAACGAGGCAGATCCGGAACAGTTACTGGGCGATACGTCTCCATGATCTCCCGCAGACGGTCCAGCGGCGCGCCTCGGCCAGGGATCCGCCGGCGATCCGAACCCTTCTTCACGCAAAGATCGCCACGATTCTCGTAGATGACAAGTGGAGACCCGCTCCCGAGAAAGGAATATCTGGCCCACTTTTCCCCCCCTTGAATACTCTCCAGCAGGTAGGCCGAGGGACCGTGATCGATCTTGGCAAAAGCTGAGACCGGCGTATCATGGTCCGCCAAGATTTCACGGAATAAGGGAATGAGATTGCCCTGCCTTGCGTACGAGCGAAACTCATCCAGAGTGAGTGAATAGGTCACAGCCCGCATGTCGTTCAGCTTACTCTGCTCCCACCTGCAGTTTCTGTCCGATCTCGACGATGTCATCCGGCAAATTATTCAGTTTTTTCAACTTATCGACCTCAATTCCATACCTTCTGCCGATGCTATAGAGGGTCTCTCCAGGCTTCACTACATGCACTGTTCCGGCTGCTACTTTAGGCGGAGGAGGCGGCTCGGTCACAGCTGTCATACCTTTGTCTGAACGATTGCCTCCGCTGCGACTGCCGGAAGCAGCTTTCGGCAACTCAGCTTTTTTCGGTTTAGCGGAAGGAGAATGGCCTTTCCGCTGCATATCCTCCAAGGCTTTTCGTTCAAGGACCGTCGCTTCCCGGATCGCTTCCGCCTCTTCTTGGAGACGCGCCATCTGCTCTCGAGCCTGTTGCACCTGTGCAGAGAGCTCACGGTTCCTCGCCTCAAATTCAGCCAGCTCGGCCTTGGTATGCCTGACTTCGCTGTCCAGCTCAGCCGTCCGCTTCTCTTCCTGTGCCAGAAGACGCTGAAAATTCAGGCTTCGCGCTTTTTCCGCGTTGTATTTTTCCTCTAACACGACACATCCACTTGCCAGCGAACCACTGCAGAGCAGTATTCCTAACAAAATGATCCTCCGCGCGCTTTCACAGACCTGCTGCTCTCCCTTCTGCATACATCCTCCTTTGCCCAGACTTTCTACCGACTTCAGACCTGCCGAAGAGACGCTTAGAATAGTGGCCACTGATGCGAAAGTCAAAGCGCACCGGACCTGTCTGGTTTGACCGTTTCCGCGGCCCTATGCTAGGGTCAGCACGGGTCAGGCCTCTCTCCCCGCTCATGCCGAACGTCATCCGTCATGGCACCTTAGCGACGATCGTCGAGACTGGATCTCGTTGAGAACAGCGATGCAACATGATTCACTCTATGACGACTCTCCATCCTCTTCGAGAGCCACTCGCTCCGAGCAAGAGCGACTTGCTCAACTCAAAAGCCAAATCAGGCATCACGACTACCTCTATTACGTCAAGGACCGCCCCGAGATTTCAGATGGGGAATATGATCGGTTGTTCCGAGAGTTGGCCGATCTCGAACGGGCGCACCCGGAGCTGGTCACCACGGATTCCCCGACTCAGCGCGTCGGTGCCCCCCCTTTGGATGAACTCGGAAAGGTATGGCACGAAAGGCCTATGTTGAGCCTTGATTCATTGATGGAATCCGACGAGGTCCTGGCCTTCGACCAGCGGATGAAACGGGAACTGGACACGGACCAAATCGAGTACACGGTCGAGCCAAAATTCGACGGTCTGTCGGTTGAACTGGTCTACGACCACGGGACGTTTGTTCGTGGTTCAACTCGTGGTGATGGTAGCGTCGGCGAGGATATCACCTTTAATCTCCGCACGATTCGATCGTTACCGCTACAGTTGCAGGCCGACAGATATCCGGATCACCTGGTCGTGCGGGGCGAAGTGTACATGCGCCTCTCCGACTTTCATGCGCTCAACCGCCGAATGACGGAACGGGGGAACGACGTCTTTGCAAACCCTCGCAACGCCGCCGCCGGCTCTCTTCGGCAACTCGATTCGCAAATTGCCGCCTCTCGGCCGCTTGTCATTACATGCTATGAAGTCATGGCGATGACCGGAGCCCCTCCCCCGTCGCACTGGGCTGAACTGGAGATGTTAGCTATGTGGGGACTTCCCGTTCCTAACCTTCGCCGACGATGTCAAACCATCGACCAGGTCTTGGCATTTCACCGGGAAACGGAGCAGCAACGCGCCAATCTCCCTTATGAAATTGATGGGGTGGTGGTGAAAGTTGATCGCGAGGATTGGCAGGCTCGACTGGGAATGAAATCCAGAAGTCCTCGTTGGGCTGTCGCGTTCAAGTTTCCTCCTCGGAAGGAAATTACGGAGGTTCAGGACATTGCCATCTCCGTTGGCCGGACTGGCATCCTGACCCCTCTCGCCCTGCTGAAGCCGGTGGAAGTTGGTGGGGTCACCATCAGCCGGGCAACCCTCCACAATGCCGATGAGGTGGCAAGAAAGGACATCCGCATAGGCGACACGGTTCGCGTCGAGCGCGCAGGTGATGTTATTCCAGCGATCGCTGACCGTATCCCCGTCTTGAATGAAGTCAGGTCGGACCCTTTCCACATGCCACAACACTGTCCGATATGCGGTTCTGCCGTGGCAAGAGAAGGTGCCTACTTCTACTGCACAGGCCAAGCCGTCTGTCCTGCTCAGCTGAAAGGCGCGATTGAGCACTTCGCGTCGAAAACCGCACTGAACATTGAAGGACTCGGCAAGAAGACGGTCGCACAATTAGTCGATCAAGAACTCGTCAAGGACCTTTCTGATGTTTATCGCCTTGATCGGGAGCAGCTCTTGAGGCTCAAAGGGTTTGCGGAGCAATCCGCAACTCTGCTCCTTGGCGCCATCGCTCGAAGCAAAACGGCGCCGCTCGATCGATTCTTAATGGGCCTGGGAATCCGCCACGTTGGGCAGCACATCGCAAAAGTGCTGGCGAAAGAGTTCGGTTCTCTCAATGCCATCATGTCGGCTGACCGCGACCGATTTCAGGAAATCCGGGAGATTGGTCCCGAGATCTCTGAGAGTTTGGTCTCCTACTTCCAAGAAAGTTCGAACCGACGGGTCATCGAGCAACTGCATAAACTGGGCTTTTCGATCGCAGGTACACCTTCACCTCAGAACCGGGGAGCTCTGCCTTTTTCAGGGAAGAGCTTCGTGTTCACCGGTGGATTGATGAGGTTGACGAGAGATGAGGCCAAAGCATTGGTCGAACGGTTGGGCGCCACGGTCTCATCCAGTGTCAGTCAGAAGACGGGCTATCTCATAGCTGGCGCCGATCCCGGCTCCAAACTCGATCAGGCTCAGAAATTAGGAGTGACGGTCCTTGACGAAAAGGCTTTCCTAGATTTGATTGAGCAACAGGAGAAGAACTAGTCACACCGAGGCTTCGACCGGAACAGGCACTTTCTCTTCCTTGAAAATTTGCACGCTTCGTATCGAGCGAGGATCCGCCTCATGGACCACCAGGCGGCAATTCTCGATACGGAGTTCTTCTCCCGCCTGGGGGATTCGACCCAGATTCTCTTGGATCAGCCCCCCGATCGTCAGAGCCTCGTCTCCGCCAAGTTCGACCTTGAGGAAGTCGTTCACCTTCCGCACTTCTGTCCTTCCATGGACCAGGATCTGGTTCTTCCCAATGCGTTTGATGAGTTCTTCCGTGATGTCCGTTTCATCGACGATCTCACCCACTACTTCCTCGACCAGGTCTTCGAGCGTCACCAGGCCCATGACACCGCCGAACTCGTTGACGACGACTCCCATATGCCGCTTTTCCTGCTGAAACTGCTTCATTAAGTCATCCGCAGTCTTACCGGCCGGGACAAAGAGCGGAGGATGAGCAATATCCCGCAGGCGCAAATCGGTTCTTCCTTTGGCCAACTCAGTCAGCGCCTTGGTCTTGTAGAGTATTCCCGTGATGTTATCGAGCGTCCCGTCGTAGAGCGGAATTCTGGAATACTTAGAGTTATAGAGCAGCTCTTGTGCTTCCTTGAGTCGGAGGTTACCGTCGAGAGAAAAGACATAGATGCGCGGGGTCATGGCATCTTCAGCCGTAATATCCTTCAGCTGGAATACGTTCTTGATCATCTTGACTTCTTCGGACTCCAACTCCCCCGACTTCCCGCTCTGATCCAGCATGATTTTCAGCTCTTCCTCTGTCACCAACGGATGAGTCAGTCCCTTTCCACCCGTCAACTTATAGATCAGCGGCACTATCAGGAAAAGGATCGGCCGCAACATCACCTGAACCCAATAGACCGGGTAAGCCAAGTTCAGGGTAACAGGTACAGAAAATTTAGCCGCCAACGTCTTTGGGACCACGTCCACGGATACCAACAGAACGAAGGTCAAGATACCGACCATGACCGCGATGGCTTCTTCGAAAATGCTCTTCTCCCCATAGACATTCAACGTGATGAAGGTGGCGAACATCGGGATTGCCGTGCTGACCAGACGATCTCCCACAAGAATGGTCGAAAAGAGCTTTTGGGGGTCGCTCCTTAATTGAAGGGCTTTGGCTGCCCGTTTACTGCCGTTCTGCGCCAATGCTTTCAGTCGTGTTTCGTTGACCGAGAAGAAGCCGATCTCGGCAGTAGAAATAATAGCGGATAACCCTATCAATCCTAAAAGGATGAGGATGTCCATCGCAGTCGTATATTAGGGACGTTGAACCAGTATGGCTGGCCTGATGAGAAGCCGGGCGTCTCCCAGAGGATGCCTCTTGGTCAACCCTTCAGAGGATCGTAAGACCAGGATAACCGGCCCGCTTTGAATAGAGCTCACAGCCGATATATCTATCACAGCGATCAAGCGCAGGCAAGTAATTCAAAAAATGTTACTTAAAAATCAATTGGTTCCAAACGATCCACCAGGATGGTCCCGCCTTTCCTCAAGTGCGTTTAGCCATCATCCCGAACAACATACGATTGCAGGCTAAATGTACGATCGAGACGAAGTGCGGCCATCTGCGCCTCTGACTCGGTCAAGAATCGACCAATTTGGACTCGGTAACGACGCCCTTCGGGGAGATCTACGTGAATGATTCGCCCATCGGTAAAATCTTGTTGAACTTGCGCAAACAGCGCTCGAGCATTCTGAAGGTCCGCGAAGGCACCGACTTGAACTCGTAAGACCCCCATCCCTTCGGGTCGACCATTATAGCTAACAACTCGAAGTTCGACCTGATCGGTTCCATTGCCGACCATCCCTAGCGCTTGAGCACCGGCCAACGAAAGGTCCAAGATTCGTCCCCTAGCGAACGGCCCCCGATCATTAATCCTGACCGTAACATGGCGACCCGAGGTCAACGAATGAACAACTGCGACGGACCCTAGTGGTAGCGTCCGATGAGCAGCCGTCAGTTTGTACATGTCGTACCGCTCCCCATTAGCCGTCTTGTTCCCATGAAAACCAGGGCCATACCACGAGGCCATCCCTCGTTCTACAAAACCAATAGGATACCCAGGGAAGCGGTTGACAGGACGGGGAACTGTGGTGCAGCCTTGATAAAGGACAGCGCCCAGTCCAATCACGATTATGGGCAGAGGAGTCAGTTTCGAGAGCGGCACCAGCCGCATCGATCAAAACTCGTCGAGCGACTGATTGCGTAGAATAGCCAGGGCCTTGTCGGTGTTGGAAACGGTCAGAACGACGATCGCCCGTTTCCCTTCCCGTGAAGGCGTGCAATAGCCGCACTTGATATTGATCCGGCTGTTCATCAAGGTATCTGCCACTTTCCTTAACGCACCAGGCTTATTCTCGAGACTCAGTAGGAGAGCGGTTTCTTCGCCGAACTTAATCTTCGCCGCCTTAAGGGCCGCGCGGGCACTTTCCAGATCCGCGACCAGTAGACGCAACTTGCCGCTTCCCATCACCTCCGGAGCGGAGAAAGCCTTGATATTGACCCCCGCTTCACCGAGGACCGCCGTTACTCTGGCAAGAGTACCCGGCTTACTCTGACCGCTGATGACAAGCTGCGTCGTAGTCGGCATATCAGTACTCCTTATAACTCTCCGGCATCAAAACTTTTTTCGCCTCGCTGAGCGAGCAGCTCGCAACGGAGACCAGGACCCATAATGATGTATGATACGAGAAGACGCCGGTCTCACGCAAAGTTTCCGAGCCCGCAACCGTAGCGAAAAGAAGACTTCAGCACTCGATCGAATTCGCAGGAACCACCGCTTCCTACACCAGAGACACGATGACGGCCGCTTGCTTTGCATCCTCAAACTCCTGTTTATGAACATCCACTCGTTGCTCCGCATGTAAGACATTTAAGACAGGTGCCGTTGCGAACCATGGTGAATTGCTTACATTCCGGACAGGGGTCGCCTTCGTAACCCTTGACCCTGGCGTCTTTAGCGCTTTGGACCTCCGTCAGTGTGAGCGTCTCGCGCATGATCTCCACTTGTCGGGCAACACTGTGTCCGTTTCCGTGCCCATTTCCTTTTCCGCCGTTCCGGCGGATGGGAAGATGTTCCGTGATAACGGAAGATTTAGCCAGTGCATCAAGGTCCGCTTCTTCTTCGAAGCACTCCGGATCCATATCGTCCTTTTTCATCGAATCCATGCGCAGATCCTCTTCCTTCACCTGCGCGAGGTCATACCGATCGAGATACGTAACGGCCAATTCGCGGAAGATATAATCGATGATCGAGGTGGACATTTTGATTCGATCGTTCAATTTGACGGGACCGTTCGGCTCAAACCTGGTAAAGACGAACGCCTCAACGAATTCTTCCAGCGGCACGCCGTGCTGAAGTCCAAGAGAAATGGCGATTGCAAAACAATTCATGAGACTTCTGAACGCTGCCCCCTCCTTGTGCATGTCCAAAAAAATTTCCCCGACCGTCCCATCCTCATATTCACCGGTGCGCAGATAGAGCTTATGTCCCCCGACAATTGCTTTTTGAGTGTATCCGCTTCGTCGACTCGGTAACGGGCGCCGCTTGGCGAGGTACCGAATGAGCACCCGTTCGGTAACTTTCTCCGCCATTTCCAAGACGCCAGTGGCCGCCTCCACGGCCTTTCCACTGTCTGTCGAGGCACTCAATGGCTGACTCAGTTTGGACCCGTCACGATAAAGTGCGACCGCCTTGACCATGCTCTTCCAGGCAAGCAAATAGGCCGCCTTGACGTCTTCGAGCGTGGCATCGGCCGGCATATTAATGGTCTTGCTGATCGCGCCGCTGATGAACGGCTGTGCCGCGGCCATCATGCGGATATGCGCATCGACAGCGATGGAGCGTTGCCCGATTCGACCGCACCGATTGGCACAGTCGAATACGGAGAGGTGTTCGGCCTTCAAATGCGGCGCGCCTTCCACCGTCATCGTCCCGCAGCAAAAATCGTTTGCAGCAACGATCTCTTCTTGCGTAAAGCCGAGAGCCTTCAGCATGTTGAAGTTCGTTTCATCCAGTTGGGCCTCGGTCAGGCCAAGCTTTTCGACGCAGAACGCATCTCCCAGCATAAACTTGTTGAAGGCGAACTGAATTTCGAATGCTTGCCCCAAACTGCTCTCCAAACGATCCAGGGCCGTGTCGTCGAATCCCTTTTGACGCAGCGTGTCGTGATTGATGAATGGTGCGCCCTTGAGCGTCTGAGCACCGACACAGTAACGGACGACATCCTGCGTTTGCCGGTCCGTATAGCCGAGGTTGGCCAGCGCAATCGGTAAGCTTTGATTGATGATCTTGAAGTACCCTCCGCCGGCAAGTTTCTTAAACTTCACCAGAGCAAAGTCCGGTTCAATCCCCGTGGTATCACAGTCCATAACCAACCCAATTGTGCCGGTCGGAGCGATTACGGTCACTTGTGCATTGCGATACCCATACGCTGTCCCTAATTCCAGCGCATGATCCCAAGCTCGTCTGGCAGCAAGAAGCATGTCGGGAGGACAATGTTCAGGTCGGATTCCTGCCGGAGCGATCGAAAGACCTTCATATTCCGCATAAGGAGTCTGGTAAGCGGCTCGACGGTGGTTCCGGATCACCCGCAACATGTGTTCGCGATTTTTTGCGTAACCCGGGAACGGCGACAACTCGGCAGCCATTTCAGCCGATGCGCTGTACGCTTCTCCGGTCATGATGGAAGTGATGACCCCACAGATCGCCAGGGCCTTGGGCGAATCATAAGGGATCCCTTGCCGCATCAGGACGGTGCCAAGATTCGCATAGCCCAACCCAAGCGTCCGGAACTGATAGCTCTTTTCTGCGATGGATCGGCTCGGGAAGGATGCCATCAGCACACTGATCTCTAACGCGATGGTCCACAACCGAACGGCATGGCGGAAATTTTCCAGTTCGAACTGTCCATCGGCGGTGTAGAACTTCGTGAGATTGAGTGAGGCGAGATTACAGGCCGTATCGTCCAGAAACATGTATTCGGAACAGGGGTTCGACGCGTTGATGCGGCCATCCTCCGGACAAGTATGCCACTCGTTGATGGTGGTATCGTACTGAGTCCCTGGATCGGCACAAACCCACGCCGCCCACGCGATCCGGTCCCACAGCTCCCGCGCCTTGATGGTCTTACAGACCTTGCCGTTCGTTCGGCGTTTGAGGTGCCAATCGCCGTCGGTTTCGAGCGCGGCAAAAAACTCATTGGGAATTCTGACGCTGTTGTTCGAATTTTGTCCGGAGACGGTCTGATAGGCCTTACCATCCCAATTCGTGTCATACTCGTGAAACACAAAGTGCGTGAAACCTTGCTGGGCATAGGAAAACATTCGTTGGATATACGCCTCGGGCACCAGATCCCGACGGGCCAATGTCAGGGCCTCACGCAAGACCGGATTGGTCTTCGGATTGAGGTCCAGCCCGAGAACGCCCTCGCCATCGACTGTATGACAAGCTTTCAGCACGGCGTTGAGGCGCTGCGCACAAATCTTTGAGCCCGTCACCATCGCCGCGACTTTTTGTTCTTCGATGACTTTCCAATCGATAAATTCTTCGATATCCGGATGATCGAGGTCCAAACAGACCATCTTGGCGGCACGGCGCGTCGTCCCTCCGGACTTGATCGCTCCGGCGGCTCGATCCCCGATCTTAAGGAACGACATAAGACCTGAAGACTTCCCGCCACCGGAAAGCCCTTCGCCATCTCCACGCAGTTTCGAAAAATTCGTCCCGGTCCCGGACCCATACTTGAACAACCGCGCCTCTCGGACCCAAAGATCCATGATCCCGTTTTCATTCACCAGATCATCCTCGATGGATTGAATGAAACAGGCATGAGGCTGAGGATGTTCAAAAGCGTTGGTTGCTTTCACGACTTCGCGAGTCTGGGGATCGACGTAATAATGCCCTTGTGCCGGTCCCGATAACCCATAGGCATAATGAAGGCCCGTATTGAACCACTGGGGAGAATTCGGCGCTACCATCTGGTGCGCCAGCATGTAGCACATTTCATCGTGAAACGACTCGGCATCTTCCGACGTCTTGAAGTACCCATAGGACTTGCCCCAATAGGTCCAGCACCCGGCCATGCGCTCGAAAACTTGACGGGCGTCTCGCTCGCCGCCCAACACCGGCTTGCCATCCGGACCGATGACCGGCTGCCCATTTTGATCGCGCTGCGGAACTCCGGCCTTCCGAAAGTACTTCTGGGCCAATATGTCGACGGCAAGCTGAGACCACGCTTCAGGAACGTCGATGTTTTCGAGCTTGAATACGGTGGATCCGTCGGGATTCCGAATCTCCGACGAACGCTTCACAAACTTGATCCCCTCGTAGGGATTCTGCCCGCGACGGATAAATCTTCGATCAATTCTCACGGTAGACCTCCTGAGAGAGGAAAAGAACTGTGATCATGTTTTGGTTAGGCGTCATCATTTTTTATGGGTGCGTGGAGCGCGTTTAACTCAGGGACAGCTACATATAGCTATCATAGATTTTTGTCAACACCAAGTATTGTGGATCTTTGGGAAATGAGAGGAAAGGCTGTGAATAGTCGCAATGCGAATCTCATAGCCGATTCTTGTCGCTTATCAACGAGGTTATCCACAGAAATAACCGGTGGAATCGGGCCCCTCCAAATTACCCTGGCCTTTTTTTCTTTTTAGAAGGCCATTCGCCCGATTTTCAACGTCGCTTCTTCGACACCCTGAAGAGGTATGAACCGACCACCGAGACCAAGAACGATGACTTTCGTATCCACCACCTGTGTTTCATACTTGCTCGCAATCCCCCAGTTCTGTCGCGCTGTATTGGGCCTCACGATTGATTCCAGAAGCTTCCTACTTTGCGACTGAAACACCTGCCGAATAAATTGTTGTTCTCGAGTCGGTGTACCCCGGTCCATTCGGTCTATCGCTTTGCTCAATTCCTGCTCAACGAAGCGTAAATAGTCATCCATGGTCGGATTCGATAAAGTCAGACCGATCGCTCCGGCCAGTGCAACGACTACCGCGCTCAAGCGAAGAAAACTCATGATGCTCTCAGGACCTTTGCCCCTAACTGTCTGTGATGAAATACCCCAACCGGCCTGATTTGACAAACAATTGTCGGGCCAATTAGCTTAGCTCCGATTCAGTTCACACGGTCTTATAGAGTCTGGAGGCGCTATGTTCGTCTGGAGCAAAAAACTTGTCGGGACCCTGTTAAGCGCGTTCGTTCTGTTGTTAGGAATCTTCCTCCTTCAAGGCTCTTCGGAGAGCATGAGTGTCCTCAAGATTCACACCACCCAGTGGATCATCTTGAACTATGCCTGCCTGCTGGTGTGGCTCTTCATCTGGATGATCGACCAGGCGCGCGTACGCGGCAAGAATGTCTGGTTATGGTTATTGCCGTTTGTGCTGGCTCCACTGCCCACCCTGATGATCTTCGTGCTCTTTCTTCAACGACGACTGTCCTCATAGCCGCTCGGAAACCGGCGAGACCGTGGACTCTGTGACGGAAGCGCGCACGACCGTCCTTTGTTCTGGTTCGAGAAAAGGCCGGATCCGCCAAACAGCCCAGAGACCCGGCAGAGCCACCACCACGGTCAAGACAAAGAATTGTGTCCATCCAACCAAGGCAACGACATCCGCTGATGGACGACCGGCAAACACCCGTCCCAACGCTTCTAACGAAGACAGCAACGCGAACTGAGTCGCGGTATACCGGGGATCGCAGAGCGACATCACCAAAGCGACGAACGCAGCGGTGCCCATTCCTCCCGTCACATTTTCTATCACGACCGCCGCCGTCAGGACGCTCGCATCTTTGCCGACCAACGCCAAGGCAACGAATCCCAGGTTTGAGGCCGCCTGCAAGACCCCGAAGATCAACAGCGACCGTACAAGTCCCGACTTGGTCATCAAGAGTCCGCCGACAAAAGCACCCAGCAATGTGGCAAACACCCCTAATCCCTTTACGGCACCGACGTCCGTCGCAGAAAAACCAAGCCCTCCGATCAGAAAGGCGGTCTGGAGCGCAGAGGCGAAGGCGTCTCCAAGCTTGTAGAGGACAATCACGGCCAACAAGCTCAACGCGTGAGGCCGTCCAAAGAACTCCGCCAGTGGTGCGCCGACTGCCTCCCTCATACTTTTTGGAGCCTCGGCGACGAATGTGGGGGCCGGGCTGATGAAGACGATAAGCACACCAGCCAGCATGACAGCTGCCATCGCCAGATACGCCATCTGCCATCCCACATAATCAGCAAGGACCAACGCGCCGGCTCCTGAGGCTAAAAGAGCGATCCGATACCCATTTACCCACACGGCGGCACCCAGTCCGCGCTCGTGAGAATGGAGCGTTTCCGTTCGATAGGCATCAAAAACAATGTCCAACGAAGCGGCAAGAAACGCGACGAGCAAGGCATAGGCCGCCATCCATCCAGGGTGAATCCGGGGATTGGTCACGGCCATAAGCACCAAGCCGATCGCGACACAGAGTTGCGCCAAAACCATCCAGCCGCGCCGCCGGCCGAGCCAGGGAAGGGTCACACGATCCATCACGGGCGCCCAAAGGAACTTGAGCGTATAGGGAAGGCCGACCATCGTGAAAATGCCGATGGTCTTGAGGTCGACTCCTTCTACCGTAAGCCAGGCCTGCAGGGTCCCGGACGTGAGTGCAAGGGGGAGACCGGACGCAAAACCCAACGGCAGCATCACGAAGATGCGTCGATTCAGGAGACTTGCAAGATCGAAAGCTCCTTGTTTCACGGGGACTCTCGCATACGAACGTGAGCCGAATCAGTCAGGCCTATGCACCACGGCGGAGTGATCTTCCGCTGCAAGGCAGAATATCATCGCATCCCAGGGCTGTTCAGTAGAATCACAAAACATGCGGGAGCGGCCTCACCGGCCAGTGAAGAAATTAACAGGGCTGTCCGTTGAACACACAGGGCTTGTATCGCGAGATATCGAAGTCGGTATTTTCCTGGTAGATCTTTTCGTTGCCGTTGACCCCGTCCTGCTCCGGATCGTTCCACATGATATGGTTCCACCAATAGAACAGCGGTTGGCCCTCGGTCTGATAGATAGGATTACCATAGATACTGCGGGAATACTCCTGAACCAGCCGGCCCGTGACATAGTCGACTTGGCCGTTTCCCCGAAGGGAATACAGCATGATGAAGAGACGGGCCTCATGGTCATACAGCTCGTCGACGCGGGTATTGAGATCGGGCTCGGTGGGAAGCAAATCCGTGCTCCATCCCTTCACAGGAGGGCTCCAAAATAACCCTGTAAAAACAAAAAAGATGAGAGCACGCAGGTGCACGATCCTCACACTTTCCCCGACGACTCGGAAATGATCCTATCATGGGTCTTTCCGGCAATGAGCCAACAATCCTTACAACCCCCGGTCGCAACAGGCAACCTTGCCGGAACACGCATGATCTTCCTATAATGCCACCCTATGGTGACGACCCGTGCATCTCTTCATACGCTCGGCTGCCGCCTGAATCAAGCCGAAACCTCGGTCCTGGGGGAGGGGCTCAGACGAAAGGGGTTTGAGCTCGTCGAGTTCGGCCAACCGACGGATCTCCTTGTGCTTAATACCTGCGCGGTGACGGAAGACGCCGAACGGACATCGCGATATCTGATCCGGAAGACCCTGAAACACTCTCCCCATGCCTATATCGCCGTGACAGGGTGCTATGCTCAAACGGGAATGGACCACCTCAAGCAGCAAGCAGGGATCGACCTCATCGTCGGCCACCAATTCAAGCTCGACCTGCCGACCTACCTTCCTCCCGCCCACGAGCTACGGAAACGATCCTTCGCAGAGATTCGTCATACCAGAACGATTGCGCGCGGAGACTTCGATCTGCCGCACTTTGCGGAATCGGACTCCACCCGTGCATTACTCAAGATACAAGACGGCTGCAGCACGATGTGCAGTTTCTGCATTATTCCGTTTGCACGGGGTCATGAGCGAAGCAGAACTTTTGAGGACATCCAGCGTGAAGTTGAAGTTTTGGCCACTCGAGGATACCGGGAAGTCGTGCTGACTGGAGTGAACATCGGCCAGTATGCGCACCAGGGCCGGGACTTTTGTTCCTTGCTTCGTTGGCTCGACCAAGCGGCCGACTTCGAACGCATCCGCATCTCTTCAATTGAACCCACGACAGTCGGCGAGGAATTGCTTGATCTGCTCGCCTCGTCGAAGAAACTCTGTCCCTATCTCCACATCCCTCTACAAAGCGGGGACGATCAGATTTTGCAGGCTATGAATCGCCGCCATACGATCATGAGCTATATCAAACTGATCGAAAAGGCCCTCGTAACCATCCCCAACCTCGGCATTGGAACTGACCTCCTAGTTGGATTCCCCGGAGAGACCGAGACCGCCTTTCAGAATACGCTGGCCGTCGCAACTGATCTTCCATTCTCTTATCTCCACGTATTTCCATACTCCCCTCGCCCAGGGACGGCTGCAATGCGCCTGAAACAGCGGGTCCCGCCAGCATCGGTGAAGAAACGGACCGACATTCTCCTGAATCTCGATCATGCCAAACGACTCGCCTTCCACAACAAGCAAATAGGGAAGACAATCTCGGTCCTTTTTGAAGCTGGGACTCGGGATTCCTATCGCTTCGGCATGACCCCGAACTTCACACGAGTGGGGGTCGCAGACTCCGGCAGTTTCCAGAATCAGATCCTGCCGGTCAGGATCACAGCCGCAACAGACCGTTGCGCCTTGGGCCACGTCGTGCCTTCTCAGCAGGCGAACTGTGCCATGGTAGTACGATGATCCTGAAAACCATTCCTCAAGTCCACATTGAAACCTTCGGCTGTCAAATGAACGAGTCCGACAGCGAACTCGTTCGCTCGATGCTGAAGCGGGAAGGATTCGGTCTTACGGAAGACCGTGAACGGGCCGACGTCGTATTGGTCAACACCTGCGCCATCCGAGAGAATGCGCACAATAAGATCTACGCCCATC
The DNA here is from genome assembly GCA_030444405.1 of Nitrospira sp. Classification (GTDB taxonomy): domain Bacteria; phylum Nitrospirota; class Nitrospiria; order Nitrospirales; family Nitrospiraceae; genus Nitrospira_D. Next base: position 65,195 of record JARFPM010000001.1, on the reverse strand, counting down.
TTTCTGAATTGAGAGTACTGAAAAAACAGCGTCCGCTCGTCGTCGGCGTCCTCGGCTGCATGGCCCAGAATCTGAAAGGCGCTCTGACGGAAAAGGAGCCGCTCATCGACGTTTTAGCCGGCCCGGATATGTACCGCCAACTTCCCTCGTTGCTGACGACGGCACTCGAAGCCCAAGAACAGGGACTCTCTCAGAAAGGGTTCGCCCTCGATCTGTCGGAGTATGAAACCTATGAAGGGATCATGCCGGACCGAGTCAGCGGGATAAACGCCTGGATTACCGTGATGCGAGGCTGCGATAATTTCTGTTCCTTCTGCGTCGTCCCCTATACCAGAGGACGTGAACGATCACGTGACCCGAGGTCCATTCTGCTCGAAGCTCGTGACGCTTCCGCCAGAGGGTTCGGGCAAATCACGTTGCTCGGCCAGAACGTGAATTCCTACCGCCATCAAGACTGGGACTTCGCCAAACTGATCACCGCCGTGGCGGATACACCAGGGATCGATCGAGTACGGTTTACCTCTCCGCACCCTAAAGACTTTCCCTCCGCACTCATCGAGGCCATTGCCACACACCCAAGAATCTGCAAGCACATTCATCTTCCTCTTCAGTCAGGGAGCGATCACATCCTCGAACTGATGGGACGCACCTATACCGGAGCCGAATACCTCACATTGGTCGATCGCATTCGAAGCACCATCCCCGATGTCGTCCTGACCACAGATATCATCTGTGGTTTCTGTTCCGAGTCGGATGAGGACTTCCGGGCCACTGCTCGCATGGTAGAACAGGCACAATTCGACTCAGCCTATATCTTCAAGTACTCGGAGCGGAAACATACGATCGCGGCTAGAAAGTATGCCGACGATATCCCCGATCAGGTCAAAGGCATGCGCGTTTCTCAACTCGTAGAAACTCAACGCCGCATTACCTTGGAACGCAATCGACGGTACATCGGCAAGGATGTGGAGGTTTTGATCGAGGGTGAAGCAACCCGCTCGCCGACTCAGGGGATGGGGAAAACAGACGGTAATATCACGGTGGTTTGGGATAAGGGGACCGGCCACTCCGAACCTGGCACTCTCATGACAAAACACATCTTCGATGCCTCGGCTGCAACCCTTTATGGGGAGTGAGATCTCCTGCATCGATATAGATAGGCCTGTGTTGGAGATAACATGCTCACCATTTGGAACAATTCTGCACGCCCAACGGTCGAACTGAACATTTTCTGACCGGCTCCCTCGGCCATCTTCGGATGGCTCTTCGGCAGCTCTTTCCCAGCATTCACTCCCATTTGGCCTCGTTTATGACCAGACTCGCTGCCCATTGTCCGAATCTTTCCCCTCCGTTCAACCAATCTTTCGACGCTAACTCTATGATTATCAAGGCGCCTCCTAAGATCTCCCTTCTGGAGTTTGGTCACCAGACCTGTCCTTCTGACACTGAGCTTTATTAAGGACCTCGCCCTCGCCTTGACGGACAATGCAGTCTGTGACTTGAAAGACGAGAAGGCATGAACCTTGCTGAAATTTCGGCGTCCGTCTGTTCGGCAACCAGAGATTTCGCTTCTCGTTATGAAGTCCGCCGACTCCGATTCAAAGCCCAATCCAAACCCGTCCGACCGAGGCATCACACTCGAAACAATTATTTCAGTCGGAGTAGTCGGATGGTTGGCGATCGGCATGGTGCTCATGGGCTTAGGCATCTGGTAGTTCGACGTCCGAACCACAAAAAGATTCAGATCTTTCGTCAAATAGGAAGAACGGCCCCCTCGGCCACAAGACCATATCTGATGAGGAGATGCCATATGCATGCCTATTTCAATGTCCGCAGTTCCCAATATGTCGGTGCGTTGATGTTCACCTGCCTGATCGTGGCCGGTTGTTCGATGTTTTCCGGAGAGACAAAGCTTCACAAAAACGCCAAAGGCTCCATCTATCTCAAGGAAATCGCCGATTGGTCATTTGAAGCCAGCCATCCAGCCACCATCGACCCGATAACGATGCTGAAAATAGTCAAAGGCGTAGTGACCGACGACGTTCAGAAAATGTCAGGCAACATGCCCGCCAGTGGCAGCAAGCCGATGAGAGTATTCAGCGATGAAGACGCCGAGTTTCTTGCTCCCCTGCTAGCCCAAGGCTTATTGCAAGCGAAACCGGAGCAGATTGTCGGTTTCAAGGTGTCTCCATCGGCAGGGTCAGGCACTGAACCCACAGCGGGCACCCTCTATATGCATAAAGGATCGATTTATCTGACAATCGCTCCTTCTCAAAACAGGAAGGCCTCGGGATTCATTCCTAGTTCTGCCGCTCATCTCGAAAAACCCCCGTCCTTCGTCGCTCTGGGAAGCGGAGCTATGACGATGGTGATAGACTACCAAGCCCTCGCCAAGGGACCGATACCGACCTCACCCACTGTAGCAGGAGTTTCCAAGCCCATGCCGGTTTCCGCGTCTCAGGCCGCTCCAATCGCACCAGTCGCTATGCCGGCCCCGAGCACTTCGACTGTGAAAATAGCACCCCCACAGGAAGATTCTCTTTTAGACCCCCAAGAGTTCCACGTACGTAGTCGGAGCCAATCCGGAACGCCTGAATTGGCCGCGGAAGATCTGTTGAACAGAAAGCTTGATGAGCTCCGTGATGCGCGTGAGGCCAACAAACTCAAAGACTCCGAGATCGCGATGCTGAAGAAGGAAGCAGCGTGGATGAAGCAAGAGCTTCGTCAACGAACGGATGAAGTAAAAGCAATGAAGGCCAGGAAGACAGCCGCCCGCCCAGCCCCGAAAAAGAAATCGGCGGAAGCGCATCCGACCCGTTGATCGACTGATCGATCAACCAACATCGTAGAGCTCAGGTTGCAGTAGGACGACTTCCCTGGACAGGGGCTGGCGAAAGTTCATGCGGCAGTAGCAGGCATAGGTCACATAGGTATCTTGCAGACAGTACTGTGCAAGCTCACGACCTTGCCTCCTCTCCCACATTTCAGCGACTTGTTCCCCACTCCCCGACTTCGTGTCGACCTGTAATGCTCGGGCCAATACATCGAGCTTGATCCAACCCCTCGTATCCCAATTACTCCAGATGGCCATCGTGTCATAGACCGGTTCGGTCCGGAATTTTGCGAGGTTGATGTCGAGGCTGGGTTTCACTTGATTGATGATCGACCTCTTTTTGATGAATGGCAGATCAAAGCCAAGCCCGTTATGCGTGATGAACAAGGTAGGACGGTCCTGGGCCAGTCTCGCCCAAAATTGACGGAGAAGCTCACGTTCGTTCGTCCCGAACCAGGCGACGGCACTGCGTGCTTCCATCTGATCGGAAAACTCCAGCAGACCGATGCAGACGATGCGGCTGAACGTCCCATCAAACGCTGACTTGGCATAGGACTCGTCCTCCGCGCGGCGCTGTTCTTCAGCGGCTCCTGCGGCAAACAGATCATACCCCTCCCACCTCTGAGAGGATTCACTGTTCGCCGGCACCTTACCCACCAGGCGGGCCCATTCGTCGCGGGTCCCTTGAACGGTTTCGATATCGAGCACCACCTTCATCGTGAAACTCCGAACGCATCGCGCCGCAAGGCTTCGATCACCGCGCAGTCTGCCGGCGGGAACTTAAACTGCGTGAGGTCTTCGGGATATACCCATCGGATTTCTTCACAGCCGATAGGCATTGGTTCCCCCTGTTCAATGGCACATCGAAAAAAATGCAACTCTATGATTCTATCCGGATAGCCGTGCCGAACGATCCGATACGGAATAGGAAGGTCGACGCGAATGCTCAGCTCTTCGAACAGCTCCCGTTGCAAACACTCCGTTAAGGATTCGCCCGTTTCCCGTTTTCCGCCTGGGAACTCCCAGAAACCGGCTAAGTGGGCGCCGGGCTTTCGACGGGCGATCAAATAGCGACCGTCACGGCGGATGAGGCCCGCTGCCACTTCAATGACTTGCATGATCAGCCTGCTACCGTTCACGCGTCACCGAACTGAACGGATATGTCTTGCAGAACGATTTCATCGGACAGAGGAGACAATAGGGATCACGAGCTGTGCATACCATCGCTCCAAAGTCCATGAGAGCCTGATTAAAGTCATACCCTTTCCCCGGTGGAATCAAATTTTCAGACAATTCCCACAGCTTCGTCTTCTGTGCCTTCGGATCACCCTCAGCGACAAACACCCTGTGTAAGACACGTATTACATTCGTGTCCAGAATGGGCGCATCTTCATTGAACGCAAAGGAGCGAATAGCCCCGGCAGTATACCGCCCGATCCCTTTGAATGAGAGCAACTCGTCAGCGTCATTGGGTAATTTCCCTCCGTACCGTTCCACCGTTTCGCAAGCGATTCCATGCAGCCGCTCCGGGCGAATGTTATACCCAAGGGGATACCAAGTCTTCTTGACATCGGCGACAGGAGCTTCTGCCAGGTCTTCGAAACTGGGATAGCGTTCCAAGAACTCGTGGTACTTGGGAATCACTCGATCAACTTGGGTCTGTTGAAGCATCACTTCTGAAACAAGGATATGATACGGATTTGACGTTTTGCGCCAGGGTAGATCCCGACCGTGTTCTCCATACCACTTCAGGAGACGCAGTTGGAATCGGCGCTTAGCAGAAAGATCCGGCAGACCGGACTTGCCGAGTTTTTTCTTGTTGGGAGGTCGTCGCGCAGGCATGCGCCCAGCTCATCGTTACAGTCGCTTAACCGGTGCATTGTAGGAGTCCCCTGCGCCAAAATCAAACGCGCCGTTCGACCACGCCTTGAAGGATCGTTCGGCAAGCTCCAGCGCCAATCTATTTAAAGTGAAGTTCTCGTGGTAGCCTCTAACCAGTCGAGTAGAAGGGAGCCATGAACGTGGAGACCTTCCGGTATCGGTTATGGCGAGTATCAGTTTGGGCCGGAAGCTTAGCTTGCGCCCTTCTCCCCTTTCCGTCCTTCGCTGAAACCCTCCAATTACCGTGGGAGTGTTCGAACTACACAGGCGACGCGCAGACCCGTTGCATGAATGCCTTCATGGAAGCGCAGCAGAAGAAGATTGCGGAGCTTGAAGGGAAACTTCAGGCACAACATGGTGCCGTGAGTCAACTAAAAGATCAGCTCGATCGTCAAACCACGGCAACAACCGACCTACAACGCCAGCTTGCAGAGCGGCCCACCACAACCATGATCCCAATCCCCTCTTCCTATCCCTACTCCCATGGTTATCCCCTCGGCCTCGGACTCGGGTTCGGACTCCACTTTGGCAGCACTGGTATTTACGCCTCACCCTATTACCGTCCCTATTACCGTCCCTTTTGGGGCCCACGACCTTACGGTTATTGGGGCTACCGTTGGTGACGCCGCTGCACGACTAAGCAGTGACAGCTCGTTCTCTTTCCCAATCCACCTGCTTGTTCAGATCAGGCTTTTCGTTGACAAGATTGCGTTGGACCAATAGCCTGCTCAGTAGAACACTATAGGTACCGCTCGACCGGTTGGCAGAACGACGAATCCATGCACGGGCGGTGAGAGGCCTGTCAACAGACACGAGGATGGGACGATGGTTATTCGGAAATTCCCCCGGTTTCCAGTTGCAATGCCAAGCACGTTGGTTCAGAGAGACAAACTTCGATACAACGCTTCCGTGAAGGATCTCTCTGTAAAAGGGTGCCGGTTAGAAAGCGTCGTCCAGCCATTTACCGGCATGCAGGTTGAATTACTCATCGAATTGTCCGGCGAACCTACCCCAATCCACATCAGCAAGGGGACCGTCCGCTGGTCCGGATCACGGGGCATTGGCATCGAATTCTTAACGGTGGCACCCGCTGAACAAGAACGACTCAAGCGGGTGGTCGAGCAACTCTCCGTGACGGCAGGACAGGCTCTCGTCTTTCCGAAAGACGAGTTGCCGAAGGCCTAAAGCGACTCGCACTCGTCATGTAATTCTTCCAACATGAAGCACGTCGCAGATTGTTTCAGCAGACTGAGACTGCTGGAAAACCACATTGGAACGACTTTCCCCAAGCGCTTTTTTGCAGAAGCCATCCTCAAAATCCCTGCGAGTTTAGTCGCTCATCGAGAAAAGGGGGGGCAGAAAGCGTTTGCAACATTCACTGATTACCAAATCCAGCGCAAAGCGCAGGGAGTCTTTGATGCCGGCTTAGAACCCAGGCTTGTCCGGCAGGCTGTCGAGATGGAGTCGGAATTCCCCGGATTTCGCGTCGGACACGTAACGTCTCAGAGCTTCGCTCACCACGGGAAAGGCCATCGTCTCCCAGGGAATCTCTGACAGGGGAAATAGTCGTACGTCCAGGCTTTCCGGTCCCGCCTGAAATACCGGCGTCGTCATTCGGCCGCGAAACACTAGATAGACCTGCCCAATATTGGGAAGACTCAGCACAGCATAGAGTCCGGCGATCCTCACATCGGCATGCGCTTCTTCCTGTGTTTCGCGAACTGCTGCTTGTTCCGTGCTTTCGCCAAGCTCCATGAATCCTGCCGGGAATGTCCAAAGCCCAAGACGTGGCTCGATGGCCCGCCGGCATAAGAGGATTTGATCCTCCCATTCCGGAATACAGCCCGCGACGATCTTGGGATTATGGTAATGAATGGCCTGACACGTTTCGCACACGAACCGGGGCAGGTTATCGCCGGGCGGAACTTTTTGGATCACAGACTTCCCACAGGTGCTGCAAAAATTCATCAGGCGGCCTCTGAATCAGCAATCATCGGAGAATAAAATGGATAGCACAAAACGTAGATTCTTTGCACCTTGCCCACATGGGCTTGAAGGCGTACTTGAGGGAGAGCTGCATAGCCTTGGCGTGTCAACGACGACCAAGACGGAAGGAGGCGTCAGCTTCAGCGCGCCCTGGTCGACCATGTACTGGGTCAATCTCAACACGCACATCGCCAGCCGTGTCCTTTGGGAAGTCGGCCAGAGCCCCTACAGAACAGAACACGATGTCTATAACGCCGCCTATGCGCTTGCCTGGCCCGATTGGTTCACGCCGGCTCAGACGATCAAGGTGAAGGTGAGCGCCCGTCGATGTCCCCTCCCCAGCCTGGACTTCCTAACCCTTCGTATCAAAGACGCCATCTGCGATAAGTTTGCCGCGGGCAAACAACGTCGCCCCAGCGTCGATACGGAGCGACCGAACATCAGGCTCGACGCCTTTCTGGACCAGAGCACCGTTACGTTTTATGTGGATACATCCGGAGAGCCACTGTTTAAACGTGGCCATCGGGTGGGCTCGGTCGAAGCACCCCTCAGAGAAAACCTGGCGGCGGGAATTCTACGGCTCGCCGGCTGGAGCGCGAACGATGTGCTGCTCGATCCCATGTGCGGGAGCGGAACGATTCCTCTCGAAGCCGCCTTCATGGCTCGCCAGATCGCGCCGGGCATCTCACGCAACTTTAGCTTTGAACGATTCCTTGTTCACGATGCACAGCGGTGGGACCATCTTCGCGAAGCGGCGCGGGCCAAACAAGTGGCCCAGGCGCCGGCCGCGATCTATGCTTCAGACCGGGATCCGGCGATGGTGAAGGTGGCGCAGCGGATGTTTCAGGGCGCTGGAGTCGCGATTGATGTCCGGCTGAAGCAAAGTAACATTCTGGATCTGGAAGCGCCGACGGACAAAGGCGTGATGGTCATCAATCCGCCCTATGGAGTCCGCCTCAGCCGGTCGGACGAACTGGAGTCGTTTTATCCCAAGCTGGGCGATTGGCTGAAGCAACGCTTCGCCGGATGGCGTGCCTATGTGCTGACAGGCGATGCTCGCTTATCGAAGCTGATTGGGCTGACGCCATCCAAACGCATTCCCCTCTTCAACGGAGCATTGGAATGCCGGGTCTATGAGTTCGTGATCGTCCAAGGCGGAGCGAGGCGACGCCTCAGACCGACAAACCAGGCTTGATGATCGGCTCACCCACGCCAAGATTGCCAAGGGCACCGGCACGTGGAGAACACGGATACCGGCGATCGCAAACGTACATACCCATGGCGTGCTGACCGATGTCGTCATCCACGTCTCGGCAGTCACCAGCTATCGCACGCAAGTCCGCGTGAAATAGCCCGCAGCCTGCTCTCCTCCAATGTGGTGCGTCCACATGCAAGCAGATTGAATGAAGTGGGCAAGACTGTGATCTGGCGTCTCATTCGCCTATTGGGCCATTCCTCTTGCGTCCGTTAGTGACCACTCATCCTCGGTCCCTTCCCCTTGACTTCTGTGCGGGGAAACCTATCAGGCTGCTATAATGTGTTGAACCCTGAGCAAGGAGGGGTTTTCATGGAAAATAATGTGGTGTCGACATTACCGATACTCCCCGTCAAACGGACGGTATTGTTCCCAGGGGTGATGATGCCGCTGACGGTCGGGCGGGAGCGGTCAATAGCTGCCGTCAATGCTGCAATGAAGACTGAAGAGAAGACGATCGTCGTGGTAGCGCAGCGAGATCCCCAGACCGAAGAACCGGCACTCGCCGATTTGTATTCCATCGGCACGAAGGCGATCGTCAAGCAAATCGGTCAGTCGTCCGAGGGAACGATTCACGCGCTGGTTCAAGGGCTGGATCGCGTCGTCCTCATGAAAGAAGAACAGTCCACTCCCTACCCCATCGTGCGTATCCGTTCTTTAGGGCGTCCGACGGACGATGGACCGGAAGTCCAAGCCCTTCACCGAGCCATTCAAGAACTTGTGTCCGACTTACCAAGACTGATTCAAGCTCCCGGCATCCAAGAAGTCGGCGCGGTGCTGAGCGATGAGGATGATTCTGTGGCGCTGGCCTATCGTATCGCCTCCCTCGTCAATCTCAATGTGGTCGAAGAGCAGCGATTACTCGAGTGTTCTTCGACGCTGGACCTCCTTCGCAGCCTCTACGCCGCGCTGTCTAAGGAAATCCAAATACTCCAGTTGCGGGAAAAGATCGCCAAGGATGCGCAGACAAAAATCGGCAAGAATCAACGCGAGTACATCTTGCGCGAACAACTAAAAGCCATCCAGGAAGAGCTGGGCGAAGGTGCGGACGACGAGAACGAGGTGGCTCGTCTCAAGCGACTGATCGCTGAAGCCGACCTGCCCGACCATATTCGCAAAGAGGTCGAGCGTGAAGTCACGCGGTTGGCCAAAGTACCGCCCACGTCACCAGACCATCAAGTCCTTCGGACTTACCTTGAACTGGTTCTCGAACTGCCTTGGACCAAGGCATCCGAAGAACATCTCAACCTTTCAAGGGTCCGACAGGTGTTGGAGGAAGACCACTACGGGATCAAGGAAGTGAAAGAACGTATCGTCGAACACCTAGCGGTCTTGAAGCTCAACCCGACGGCGAAGGCCCCGATTCTCTGCCTCGTCGGTCCTCCCGGCGTCGGCAAGACAAGTCTGGGACAGTCGATTGCGAGGGCAATGGGTCGGACGTTCGAACGATTCAGCTTGGGCGGCGTCCATGACGAAGCAGAACTGCGCGGCCATCGCCGTACATACGTTGGGGCACTCCCGGGTCGCATTATTCAGGCCATCCGCCGGGCAGGAGTCAACAATCCAGTCTTGATGCTCGATGAAGTCGACAAGATGGGGCGCGATTTTCGAGGCGATCCGGCTTCGGCCCTCTTAGAAATTCTGGATCCCGCACAGAATCACACATTCCGTGATCATTATTTGGACCTCCCGTTCGATTTGTCGAAGGTCTTCTTTATCACCACTGCCAATACCCTCGATACCATCAGCCAACCCTTGTTGGATCGGATGGAAGTCATTCGCCTTCAAGGCTATAGCGAGCGAGAGAAAGCTGAAATCGCCCGACGCTATCTCTGGCCGAGACGGCTCAAGGAGGCAGGCATCGAGGCAAACCAAGCTGTGCTCACAGACGAGGTGTTGAATCTCGTCATTTCGCGCTACACGAGAGAAGCCGGCGTGCGCCAACTCGAGCAGATGCTGGGACGGTTGACGAGAAAAGTGGCCCTCACATTCGCTGATCTTCTGGAAGGCCAGGAGCGGCTGCCCGTCGATATTCAGGCGGATGTCCTCGGTGAGTGGCTGGGCTCCGAACGGTTTATGCCGGAAGAGGCTCGGAAGAGTCTGCCTCCAGGTGTCGCCACCGGCCTCGCCTGGACCCCGACCGGTGGCGATGTGCTCTATATTGAAACCACCTTGCTCCCTGGAGGTCATGAGATGACCCTCACAGGGCAACTAGGCGACGTCATGCAGGAGTCTGCTCGCGCGGCCAGGAGCTATCTGTGGTCCCATGCCGAGAGCATGGGCTTGGACATCTCGCGTTTTAAGCGGAACGGAGTCCATATCCACGTGCCCTCCGGGGCCATTCCAAAGGATGGTCCATCGGCCGGTATCACCATGGCCACCGCGTTGGCTTCCGCTTACGAGGGCAGAGCCGTGCGTAGCGACACGGCTATGACAGGGGAAATGAGCCTGAGCGGACTTGTCTTGCCGGTAGGAGGTATTAAGGAAAAAATGCTGGCGGCGCATCGTGCAGGAATCAAGCGCATCATCCTGCCGAAGGCCAACGAGAAAGATCTCAAGGATGTCCCACAAGAAGTGCGCGATGAACTGACCTTCATCCTGGCTGAACGGATTGAAGAGGTGCTGCCGGCGGCCTTCAATCCGGACTCGGAGTACGGGCCGGCCGGAAACGGGAGTGAGCCTATGGAAGCTGCAGACGCCGCAAAGGACGTTTAGGCCTCGTAGAAAGCGTGGACAATCTGCGCCGTATTGAACAACTGGACGTGATGGCGCGTGTAGACCGCGTGGCCATAGTAATGGTCGCCTGGGTTCGTCGAGCCGGTGCTGTCCTTGTAATCGACGAGCAGACAGCGTCCTTCGCTGGGAAAACGCACGGCTCGTCTGGCACATTCCAGCCACCGTTCGAATCCATCATACGGCTCGACCATCTCCCAAACCCTTTTATTCGCCGCCTTGGCCGGTTCAGTCGGAGGGACGGCATCACTGCCTGCGACCGCCAGTTCCTGAACATAGTCTCCGCCCCAACCAATCGGCATCTCCATGGTAATTTGAGGCAGCTCCATCTTCGCCAACCAGCTCTTTCCATCCGTCCGCAAGTTCCGGTGGTTCACGACGTGCAGCAGCTTCCCGATACCGGACGGATCCCACCCATAGCGAACCGGCGTGCCGAAGGTGACGATATCGATGGACACTCCATTGAGGAGTGATCCTGCCGCCAGCAAGGGTTCAATTTGCTTGATCGTCGCGGCGAGTTGGGCCTGATTTGTCTGGTCGGCATAGTCGGTGAGAATATCGAGGAACCTTCGTCGACCCGTGATCGGGCTCGAACAGAGCAGATTCGACACAAGTGCCAGAACCAGCCCGGCTTGTCCATGAGCCTCTATAAGAACTCGGTGCCCCGTTCCCAAGTTTTGCTGCTTGCAAAGCTTATGCAGTTCATCGAGTAACCGAACGGCGGCGCATGCTCGGCCAAGATGGTGATGCTCGGATGACCAGAGCAGCCTGATGCAGGAGATCGTCCGAGTCAGATTCTTATTGATAGCCTTCTTGATCGATTCGACATCGGCATTGGTAAAGTTACCCGCATCCCCGATCTGCTCATCCAGAAGGGTTTTCGTCGCATCATCGTCTTGGAGTGGCGGTTTTCCCCCACCCGGCAGCAACGGAATCCCGTTGCTCTCCTCCCGCATGGCAGCGAGCAAGGCATCGAGTCCCGACACGCCCCGTGAATACCCCCGTTTGAGTCCGCCCACCTCGTCCAAACGTTGCATACCGAAGAGGTCGGTCCCATGGAGCGAGCCATGGAGAAAGACCACGCTCGCGACACCGGCCTGAGACAGGGCTGTCCCATACTTGCCCATGGTCTCTGCCCAAACCGGCGAATCCGGAGGTACGACATCCGCCAGGTCGGCAACCCGCAATCGCTCACCGGGGTTCTTCCGTGACAGCTCGTCGTGCTGGAAATTATTCTCGACCGGCATGCAGGACTACATATCCGATATGGGTTCGAAGCTGCAAGACGACTGGCTGGCCTGTTACGGGATAACGGCTGGGCTGGGTTCCTGATCTGTGGCGGGCTTCACCTCAACGCGATTCTTCGGCATTACCGCGGTAGCCGTACAAATCTTATTCTCTTCGTCGATCCGGTGATCAAGGATCTTCACGTCCTGTAGGTATTCCTGAACAATCTCTTCACGAGTCAGTTCGATGTCCTGCTCGCTCTCTCGCCCCGACCGTTCACGGACACGATCGATCATGCGTTCCTTGACCAACACACGGATCTGCTTAGCCAAATCGGTCCGCGCCGCAAGCTCCGACACACGCTGGCAGACGACCTTGCCTTTGGTGAGATCGCCCTGGCCCTTGCCGATCCAATATTGGTCTGAAGAATAGGCGCTATGGCCAACTTCAGCTGCTTGTACGGCGGTGATAAACACTCCCCCGCCGAGCCAAAGGCCTACAAGAACGGCGACCATTTCAATAGTGTTTGCCAACACTTTCCTTCACCAACCTCAACGACTTCCTCCTGGCACCCCAAACTGCTGCCGCCGAGGAGTACTATGAATGACTTCGTTTAACGTACGAGGCGCACCCGATACTCCGGGAGGTGGAACCAGCTCATGACTCGGCATGCGAGGCTTCGTGCTGCCTGGCATAGGGGGCTGTCCAGGAGTCGGTGGCTGCCTGTAGGTGATAATCTGCTGCGCGATTGCGATATGCGGATTGGCCGGATAGAGACCGCTGGCGCTATTCAGTAGACCTTGAGGAGCTCCGATCGGTGAGACAAGCACCCAATTCGTCCAGGCTTGCGACACCATCGCGTTCGATTGTACTCGATTGAGGATTTCCTTCCGCTTTTGCGCTGCCTGCTGGACCTGATCCGGTGTTGACGCATTGCCCAGGGTCTGATTAACGGCATTGAGTTCCTCTTGCAACTGTTCATTTTCTTGTCTCAGCGCAACCAGCTGGACACGGGCATCTTCGTTTTCGCGAAGCGCTGCGATCGCCCGTGCTACTTCGTCCGTATCCATCCGTGCGAGAAGATCCACTTTGACGACCACGACATCGCCGTCGAGAGTCGTGGATATCTGTTGATTGAGCACCAGCACCAACCCGGCCGTATAGGTCCGAATTTCGTCTTTGGTGACATCCATATCATGAACGACCGTAACGCTCTCGAGATAGGTGGCAACCTGTTCGAGTGCGTTCCGTTTGGCTGCCTCGGTAGCAAGTCTGATCGCGTCTTCCCTGGTGTCGCGGTTCCCCATGCGATGCTCGCCTTGGGCATTGACGACCCTGATTTCAGCGAGCACAGGAGCGGCTATGAACGCCGCGAGAGCGAGAAAAATGCCAATTAGTCGATAGGATCTATAAGACAGCAGGAACAGGGGAAGAGGCAGTTGATGGAATAATTGACCGGACATCGCCTACCTCTTCTCATCCCTAAGCGGGGATGGAAACGGCCAGCCGTTTGAGCATAGCACCCGAAAGGCGGTTCCGCCAGCAATCGTCAGGAGCCTCCCCCACCTTGCCTTCCGGAAAATTTGCATGTTAGGGTACCACTCTTACTTCAGGATACATGCGGGTGATACTTCGTTATGATACATCCCTCACGCCCCCTTCAGTCGATCCTTGTCGGTCTCCTGACCATCTTGCTTGAAACCGGGGTCCACGCCTCTGTCGATGCAGCCTCCCCGCTTGGGAAGGAAACTGCTTCCTCCCGATCTGGGACGGAACATGTCATCCTCTTTGTCCTGGAGGGATTCGGTCAAGAGTCGCTCAAGGGAGGCACGATGCCGGCTCTAAGCAAACTCGTCAAGGAAGGGTCGGTAACCTGGTCCGCGAGCGGGGTCAAGCCGGCCCTGCGATTGCCCACAATGGCGTCGCTGGTGACCGGCATGCCGGTGGAGAAACATGGGATTACCTGGAATTTCTTCGAATTCAGCCGAGGTTACCCTCGCCATCCCAGCCTATTCGATTACCTGGATTTAAGTGGGGGCCGCGACAGTGCCATCTTTTATATGGACGAGTCCCTGTATCAGCTCGCCAAACCCGAACCCTATACCGACTATCAACTCTGCGGGGCCTTGCGGCCCGAGTGCGGTTCTCAGAAACTCGTCGCCTACATCCAGCAGTATCTTCAAAAGGCGACCAGCGGACACGGGTATGGGCACGCGATTCTCTCCTTGCCTCATCTGCTGGTGGTTCACCTTCCGGAAGCCGGGAGGGCCGGAGTGACCCACGGCTGGAACTCTAAAGAGTATCGCGAGGCGTTACAAACGGTCGATGGCGCCATGAAGTCGGTTCTGGACCTCTTCAAGGAGTACTCGCTCTTAGACCGCACCGCCGTCGTCGTCACCGCCCTCAGCGAAAAAGGGACAGATCCCGGCGCCGAGGCCCCCACGACTGATTCACCGGTCGTTCCCTGGATCGTCTCGGGATCCGGAATAAAACATGGCCAACTCATTCGTCAGCCGGTGTCAATCATCGATACCGGAGCCACCGTGATGAGAATCCTGGGGCTGGAGACTCATACGGAATGGGAGAGTAAGGCGGTGGAAGAAATCTTCCAGACTACGGCGGCCACCACTCCCACCGCACGGCCCCTTAAGAAACACTAGTCATCCATGCGCTACGCTGACCCCATACGACGTTGGTCACTCCTGATATTTGGTTGCGCGCTGACCAGCCTGGTGGCTATGGCCGGCCTCGAGAAAGGATTCGCGGGAGATCCGCCGGCCGCTCATCTCAGGGAACACGGGATTACCATCGACGCGACGAAGCTGGTCCCCGCTTCTTGGTGGCAAGTACCAGGTGTGACACCCTCGATCTGGAATTCCGACCCCGAGTCTCTCGATGCGCCCAAGACATCCGAGCTTCGGGAACTACGGTTGAAACCGGGCAAATACAAATTCATCAGCTTTACCTTCGATTTTCCCTTTACGGTGAATCTCAACGGCACGCTCGACTTTTCAAAATCCTTGGATCAATGCGTCGAAGGCCGCGGGACACAGACCTTGGTGGTGTTGTGCAAACGCATGTATCCATATGGCGGGCAACCCGATGCCTATTACGAGCAGAAACCGAACAATGGCTGACGTACTCGAAGATCTTTTAGAAGCGCTTGAAGATGTGGACGATGACACTCGTGAGGAAGCGGCAAGGATGCTCGCCGACATGGGTGATCCAACTACCCTGGACGCGCTGATCGAAGCCTGCAACGATGACTTCTGGTCCGTGCGGGCCCATGCCGGCTGCGGCGTCGCGAAAATCGGCGGGCCGAAGGCGATCGAAGCCCTGATCGGCCTCTTCAACGATTCCATCATGGAAGTTCGCGATCAGGCGGTCGAGGCCGCGGGGAAAATGGGCCCGCTCGTGCTCGATCGCCTGGTGACCGCCCTGAAAGACGAGCGTTGGCGCGTACGCGAACACGCCGCCAAGGCGGCCGGCAAGATCAAGGATTCAAGAGCCGTCGACGCGCTGGTCGGCGCCTGTCGCGACCGGGACGGAGCCGTCAAGAGCGCAGCGGCGGAGGCCTTGGGCAGAATCGCCGACCCGAAAGCCATTCCGGCCCTGATCAAGCTGTTTCAGGATTCTTCTAAAATCGTGCGCGAGACGGCCGGAACGGCGCTGATCTACATCGGACATCCCTCGGTCGATCCGTTGATCGAAAGTCTCAAGGACAAAGACTTTGTGGTTCGATGTCATGCCGCTCGTGCCTTGGGTGGGATGACCACCGACTATCAAATCGGCAGGTCTTGGGTACGGGACGCAAAGGTCGTGGATGCCTTGATCGCCGCCTTGAAGGACCCTGACAGAGCCGTTCGCGAAGACGCGACCATCGCGTTAGGCATGATCGGTGACCCTCGGACGATCGATGCGCTGGTAGAAGCCATGAAAGACGGAGCAGTGAAGCGCCATGCCATCGCCTCACTCGGCATGATCGGCGATTCACGCGCCCTCCCGGCCGTGTTGGACGCCTTGAAGGGTAAAGGAATCAAGCAAGAAGGCTCGCCAACACCCGGGTGCATCGTCAGCGAAGATGCGTTCATCAAGGAAGCCGCTGCCACTGCCCTCGGTCAGTTTCGCGATCCTCGTGTGATTCCGGATTTGATCATGTTGCTGAAAGACGGGGTCTTGCGGGAAAAAGCCGCAGCGGCTCTGGCTGTGATCGGGGACGCGGCCATCGAACCGTTGATTGCTTTCCTCTATGACCCCAAAGCGTCGGAGGTCGAGACTGAAATAGAACGCGTGCTTTCTTATGCGTCCGTTCGGCTCACGGCAAAAGACGCCTTGAAACAAATTTCCCTCGATACGTTGGAAAAGCTTGGATGGACGCCCCCTGATGAAGTGGTGGAAATCAGCTCAAGCCAGGCCGACAATCTGCGCGTCGATCGGCCGTTAGGGCAAACCGGGCGCTTCGGCCCGTCCGGCGACATCGCGTGATCGCGCCCCGACGCGCATGCGCAAATCCATTATTCTTCGATGACTACAACGAGTTTTGTTTCTACGTAGGCTACAAGCCTTCGTAAGATCCGGATAACAGCATGACCGATGTAGTGATGGAACAGATCGCGGCGCTCAGGGACGAGGATTGGGCCATCCGCGGTGAAGCGGCCGGCTTGCTCGGCACCTTCAAAGATCCGCGTGCGGTGGTTCCCCTGGTTTCTCTCCTTCGGGACCAGGATCGTTCCGTGCGAGAGGCGGCGATCGAAGCGTTGCGCTCGATAGGACCGGCAGCCGTCGAAACAGTGGCAACCTGCCTCGCTGAACCGGATCTCTCGGTCCAGGAATCAGCGTCGGCAATCTTGGCCGCCATTGCTGATGAGCGGGTGCTCGCTCCGCTTATCAAGGTGCTGCACAGCGGCGACTGGATCGTTCGGATGCACGCGGCCAAGGCGTTGGGTCGGGTACGGAACGCAGACGCGGTTGAGCCGCTCATTCCACTGCTTCAAGACAAGGTCAAAGCGGTTCGTGAGGAAGCGGCTACCGCTCTGGCCGCCATCGGTGACGCGGCGATTTCATCCCTCTTGAAGGCGTTGCAGCATGAGGACTGGCTCGTTCGTCTCCATGCGGTTGAATCGTTGGGGAAGGCTAAATCGAAACGGGCTGTGGAACCCCTGTTGTCGGTATTGTTCAACGATCGAGATTCGGCTGTTCGCGAAGATGCCGTGCGAGCGCTCGGTGAGATCGGCGATGCGCAAGCGGTGGAATATCTAGTCACGGCGATGCAGAAGCCGGGATTGCGGACATTGGGGGTCGAAGCGCTTGGCCGCATCGGTGATGCTCGCGCGGTTCCGGTGCTGATCGACGTCCTTGTAGGAGCCAGCCCTCCGCAAGCGACAAGGACAGTGGCCGGCTGCGGGGATCGGTGGAATGAAGAAGTCATGACCCAAGGCGCGGCGGCACGAGCGCTCGGCGCAATCGGCGATGAGAGGGCAATCCCTTCGCTCGTCGCATCGTTGGAGCCGACATTTACAAGGGCGGAGGCGGCTGCATCGTTGGCCAAATTCGGCTCGAAGGTCATTCCGTTCCTGATTCCGTTGTTGAACGATTCACGCGATGAGAATTTCTTATTTCACGTCCGTGAGACATTGGCGTCAGCAGGATGGAGACCTAGTGTAGCGTCCCGAAAGTTCTTGTCATAAGCCGTTCGCCCTGAACTTGTCGAAGGAACTGTGTTTTTATGGAGTTCCGTTCATGCGGTTCGACGTAGCTCACCGCAGGGTTCGACGAGTCTGTCCTGAGTCAATCGAAGGGCTCACCACGAACGTATTTCCGGGACACTACAATAAGCAGATATAGATTAGTCCGTTGCTCAATACGATGCCGAAGGAAACGATTGAAACGCTGGTCTCCGAACTGATCCATGAAGAGGATTGGCGCCGTATGCGAGCGACGGCCGCCTGTGTGGCCGGCGGTCCTCGTTCGGTTCAGGCGCTCATCGAGGCCCTATGGTCCGGGCCTATCGAACTAAAAAAAGAAGCAGCGGCGATGCTGGCTCGAATCAAGGACCCACATGCCGGAGTTGCCCTTGTCAAACTCCTCGAAAATGATGAGGAGACCGTCCGCAATGCAGGGGCAGCGGCCCTTGAACAGATGGCAGGTGTGCTCGACACGGACACGGCTAGGGCGTTGGTTTCATTGCTCCCCCAAACTCCGCAAGGCACGGCCAAACAGGTCCTGACACACCTGATCGGGGCGATTCCCACATCCGTCCTCCCCCTATGCGAAATGCTCAAACATCCGGGTCAGGATGTGCAAGTCGCGGCGGCACTGATGCTCGATCAATTATTGGATCCCCGTTCCATCGATGCATTCATCGATGCCATGGGCCAGCCGGCCGTTCGGGATATCGCCGTCGGAACGTTAAAGAAGCTGAGTGCAATCCGCGAACGAATCGACGAGACGTTCAATGCGTTGCGGGAGGTCGAAGGAGCCAGCGAGCGCGAGGAAGCACGCATGGCGACGGTCATCGACCTTCTCGGGATCGGACGGCCGAGTGTGGAAATCTTGATCGAGTATCTCGAAGACGACGACTGGCTCGTGCGCGAGGCAGCCGCGGACTTACTGGGGAAGATCGGGGATGTGCGAGCCGTAGAACCATTGATGAAGCGGCTGGAACAGGACAAGGATACCGGAGTAAAAGAGTTGGCGATCAAGGCCCTTGGATTGATCGGAGATGCGCGCCCGACTCAGCTCTATCTAGACGCCATTCCCATCCGCCCACTACGGGTGTATGCCATGGAGGCCTTGGCCAAGATCAAGGAAGTTGGAGTCTTGCGCCCACACAAGGCACTCTTTGACCGACTCCGAACGGATCGTGATGGACTCGTGGCCTATAATGCCGGCTTGATCGCCGACAAGCTCGAAGCCATCGCGACCATGGAAAACCAATCCCACGAAGAGGATCACGAGAATGACTGAACAGGGCGCATCCGAAAGAATCGAGCAACTCGTGCAAGCATTGTACGACGAGAACGAAGCCTTGCGCGACCACGCCATCGCGAGTCTCGGCCAGACCGGTCCACAGGCACTTCCCCGGTTGATTGACCTGATGGCCGATGAAGATGCAGTGATTCGGGAGGCAGCGACCGACGCGGTCGTGCGGATGGGCCTCTCCGTCGTGGAACCAATGATCGACGCGCTGCAAGATGACTCCTGGGCGATCCGAGAACAGGCGGCCTCGGCACTCGGCAAGTTGCGGGACAGGCGCGCCGTCGATCCCCTGGTCCGAGCGATGAAGGACCGTGACGGTGCGGTGCGGACGGCAGCGGTGTGGGCGCTCGAGCGGATCGGCGATCCCCAAGCGGTGCCTGGTCTCATCGAGGCGCTCGTGGACAGCACCCTGCGCGAGGACGCGGCTCGGGTGTTGAAGAAGATCGGCGACACGCGGGCGGTCGAGGCGCTGATCGACGGACTCCTTGGCGCCAATTGGATGGTTCGCCGCCATGCGGCAGAGGCACTGGGCAAGATCGGCGATCGCCGCGGAATCAACGCGTTGATCGAGTCGCTGAAAGATGAAGACTGGCTGGTCAGACGCAACGCTGCCGAATCACTCGCGCGGCTCGGCGCGAAAGAAGCCATTCAACCCTTGCTGGTGCTGCGCGAGGACGAGAACACCATGGTTCAGGAAACCGTCGAGGCTGTGCTGGCCAGTCTCGGCTGGACACCTGAACCGCAATAACTCAAACCAATAAAGGATACATGCCCATGGCCGATGAACCTTCGAAGTTGATTCAGATCGCTCCGAAAGGGGGTGAGAAGAAAGACGGTTTCAACTTGGTGACAGAGCGAGTGGTGGCGGTCAACCCTGAGACCAAACAACTCGAAGTCGAGCTCCTGGCTTACGACGGCAAGACAGTCATATTGGACGTCGCCGAGGAGGCGCTGGAGGATCTCAAAACGATCAAGGTGGGAGATGGCGCCACGATCCGTGTGGTGGAAGAAGGCGGCAAGCGGGTCGCGAAGAGTTTTAAGATTCGCCCCAAAGATCCGAACGCCGCCAGAGCCGACGCCATGTTGCTCGACCTTAGAGATTCACACTGGTTGAATCGGAAGTACGCGGCGGAGGTTTTAGGTGAGTTGAAAGATCCGCGCGCCGTTGATCCCTTGGTGGCGGCGTTGAACGACGAAGTCGGGGACGTGCGGCAACGCGCCTATGATTCGTTGATCAAACTCGGCGGCTCCTCCGTACCGTCGCTCATTCCGCTCCTGGTGTCCGAGGAGGACGAGATTCGTCAATCCGCAACCGAGATTCTTCGGAAGATCGGCAAACCGGCCGTCGAACCGCTGGCCACTGCGTTGACCGACGCCGATGATCGGTTGAAGGCCCGAATCATGAAGGTGCTTGATCGAATGGGGTACAAGCCGAAAACCAAGGAGCAGGCCAAGACCGAATTGCCGAGACTGACCTAACGTCTCTCAGCGAGTGCTCTTGGGACTCTGTGCCATCCGCCCCACCGATACATGTTTGAAGCCGGCGGCCGCGACGCGTTCGGGATCATAGACATTTCTGAGATCGAGCAATACCGGAACCCGCATGACAGACTTCAGCTTTTCAAAGTCCAGGCTTCGAAACACATTCCACTCGGTCATAATCACCAGAGCATCAGCTCCCTCAGCCGCATGGTAGGTATCTCGGCAGGGCTGGAGTTCAGGCATCATCTGGCAAGCTTCCGTTAAGGCCTCCGGATCGTACGCGCGAATGCTCACACCCTCCGCCAGAAGAACGCGACCGATCGCCAAGGCCGGAGCCTCTCGGATGTCGTTGGTATTGGGTTTGAAGGAAAGGCCAAGCATCGCCAACGTCTTCCCTTTCAGTCCCCCGACCGCCTCCCGGATCTTGTCGATCATCCGTTCACGCTGAATGTCATTCACTCGTGAAGCAGCGGAAGCAATCTGCATGGGATAGCCGTTTCGCTCGCCGGTCTGAATGAGCGCGGCGAGATCTTTCGGAAAGCATGAGCCTCCGAAGCCTGGGCCTGCATGAAGAAACTTCGACCCGATGCGATGATCAAGCCCCATGCCCTTCGCCACCATTTGAACATTGGCTCCGACTTTTTCGCAAAGGTTCGCGATCTCGTTGATGAACGAAATCTTCGTTGCCAGGAAGGCATTGGAGGCATATTTGATGAGCTCGGCGGTCGGAACATCCGTCACGACGATTGGTGTTTCGATCAAATACAGTGGCCGATAGAGATCCTTCATGATGGCAACCGCTTGATCGCTGTCTGCACCGATCACCACGCGATTCGGTCGCATGAAATCTTCGATGGCCGACCCTTCGCGGAGAAACTCGGGATTCGAGACCATGTCGAACCCAAAGGCATCCGTCTGGGTCTTCCTGATGACCTCACGAAGTTTTGCGCCGGTGCCCACAGGCACCGTGGACTTGGTAACAATGACCTTGTATCCGGTCATGTTCCGCGCAATCCCTTTGCCGACCTCCTCGACATACGAGAGATCAGCAGAACCATCACCCCGAGGCGGAGTCCCAACGGCGATAAAGATGACCAAAGCCTTATCGACGGCCCTCGCAATGTCAGTGGTAAAACTCAGTCGGCCTTCTCTGATCCCCTTGGCCACCAGTTCCTTAAGCCCTGGCTCATAAAACGGGATCTCGCCCTTCTCCAGTTTCTCGATTCTTCGGTTATCGCTGTCCATGCAGGTGACGTGGACGCCGAACTCGGCGAAACAGGCTCCCGTAACAAGTCCGACGTAACCACTTCCGATCACACTGATGTGCATGAGCCCTCCCCATTGCATGAAAGTATTTGTCCCAAAGTATAGCAACCTGCTCCACATCGAGCAACGAATTCCAGGATCGATCAGCACTATGAAGGTCCCTCACGTTTCGTTGACTCTCGGAAAATGCGTTGAGTACAATCCGACGCCGTTTCTGACTCTGTAAGGAGAGATGCTCCGTACCTTCGTCGAACCGATGGCTTTTCATCCTCCACGAATTCCCCGCTGGTTTCTTCTCTTCACCGCCCTCGTAACGGGGGCGGTGGTCATGGCGTTGGAAATCCTTGGCAGCCGGCTGTTGGCACCTGTCTTCGGCAGCTCGTTGTTTGTCTGGGGCGCACTGATAGGAGTGATCCTGGCCGCTATGAGCAGCGGGTACGCGTTCGGCGGTTGGGTGTCCGATCGCTATAACGGCGGAGGAGTGCTGGCCGCCCTGTTGCTTTTTTCAGGGAGCTGGACGTTTCTCGTCGCGTGGGCGAACCAACCCATTCTGTTTGAGATCGAGAAGATGGTGCAAGACCCTCGCTGGGGCCCTTGTCTCGCCGCAACCGTACTCCTCGCCCCCCCCGCGTTCGGGCTCAGCGGCGTGTTGCCGGCCATGTTGCGCTTGGCGGTCGCAGACATGGACCACCTCGGTCGACAGACGGGCCGCATGATCGCCCTGTCGACCGTAGGCAGTCTGGTCGGAACCTGGGGCACTGCATTCTTTCTCTTATCGTGGCTCGGAAGCCGATCGTTGATGGCCTGGCTGGGCGGCATTCAGGTCGGACTGGGGGTCTTGTGGCTTATGAAAGGAACATCGGCTCGCCCATGGGTATTGCTGATTGCCTTGAGTTCCTTTGCTCTGTTGGGAACCATGGCTCTCAATCCGCTCCAACGATTGAAGGCCCCCATCCATCAAGAGGAAAGCCCGTACCAGCAGGTCCGAATTCGCGAAGATGATCTCTTCCGGTATCTCGTGTTGGATCGTACGTTCCACGCCACGATGTGGAAAGTCGACCCGACTACCCTCTTTCTCCCCTACAGCCAAATGATGGTGTCTTCGCTGGCATTGGTGTCCGAGCCGAAGCGCGGCCTCATTCTCGGTCATGGCGGCGCTTCGTTGGCCAAGTGGCTGACCCGGCACTGGCCCTCGTTGGAGTTGGATATCGTGGAATTCGACCCGGTCGTCGTCCGAATGGCCGAAGAGTATTTTGAGTATCGCCCGCCGGCGAATCATCACGTCTTTGTGAAGGACGGTCGAGCCTTTCTCAATGCGACGGATCACACGTACGATGTCATGTGGATCGATGCCTTCGCACGAGACATGATCCCTTTTCATCTCACCACGGCGGAGTTCTACTCCTTAGTACGAACGCACCTGAACCCGGAGGGAATCGTCGCGGTCAATCTGGCGTCATCGGGCAAGGAAGGTGATCTCGCTCGAGCCGCCGCGGTAGTCCAAACCATGCGACAGGCCTTTCCAGTCCTCACCACATTCGCTGTCGAGGGTCCGTGGAAAACAGGCATGACTCCAGCCAAGAATCTGATCTTCTTTGGAGGCCGTTTCATTGAGAACGAATCAGTTGGCAGTCTCGTGGCGAAGGTCACGGACATGGCGATGAATCAGCGCCTGCCGATGGAAGCGATCGCGCTTTTGAGTACTCGCCGGACCGAGCCCTGGCCACCCGGCGTCGTCTTGAGCGACGATTTTGCCCCCTACGATCTTCTCCTTGGGCGAGAACGCTCACAATTGGTGGAATGAGGACACGCTTCTCTGAATCTATTCGTTGGGATGCTGGGCAGACTGAGGGGTTCCATGTTCGTGGCAGCCGCTCCAGGTGTGAATGCTTTGGTCACCGACCTCGACGAGAAGTCGAAGCACCTCGGTGATTTCTGCCTGTCTCTTCAGGAAATACCGGGCTGAGGAACCATTCTTCTTGCCGATTCTCACGGTGACAATGCGGTGATCCCCTAGAGCAAAGACATCTTCATCGGTTTCGTCGTCTCCCACGTAGAGAGCCGTGCTACAGTCAAGTCGGCGCATGTACTCCAGCAACGCCGTACCTTTGTGCGACGCCGTGGGTGGCATCACATTGACGACGGATTTCCCAAGGACAATGCGAGGAGGAGGAGACAATTCAGCAACGATTCGAGAGATAAGCGACCGGGCCTCGTCTCGCTGATCGACTGTCCGATAATGGAATGAAAGCGAATAGGACTTATCCTCGACGACCACACCACTTCGAGTCAGCTCGTCCTGAAATCGTCCGTTGATCATTTGCAGCCATCCTGAACTGGTCTCTCGGACTTGCTGGATATCCTCTCGACGCGTATGAGGGCCTTCTGAACCATGGTTCCCGATCAAGTGGGGCACGGCGGTTCCGACGCGCGAGCGCAAGTCCTCCACGGAGCGTCCCGAGATAATTGCGGTGGGAGCGCGCTTCGCGAGTTTCTCAAGCCAGAAACGGATGGGGCGCGACAGCCTCGCCGCATGATGCTCTCGGACGATCTTCGCCAGAGTCCCGTCAAAATCAAACGCATACAGAGACCGGACCTTCACGAGCGCCTTGAGGTCACTTCTTCCTGCTCCAGTCAATAAGTAATCCATCGTCCGTCCATCATCTCAGCAGGCTCGGCCGCCGCGCCTGTTTCATGACTCGTTCCTTTTGTCTCATGCGGGCCGCATCGATGAGCATACGACCGGCCCAGCGATACACATTGAACTCCTGGATCAGCCCACGCATGCTCCGCATCCTGGCCCGCTGCTCCACCTTCGGCATCGTCAGGGCAAGCTGGAGAGCGGCGGCAAATTGATCAATGTCGTACGGATTGATGACCAGCGCCTCCGTCAGCTCCCGGGCCGCACCCGCGAACTGGCTTAGGATTAGGACACCTTGTTCGTCGTCACGAGCACCGACGAACTCTTTGGCGACCAAATTCATGCCGTCATGGAGACTGCTGACCACGCACAGGTCCGCTCCGCGGTAACACTCATAGATCTGAGACGCCTCGTGATGCTGAATCCGCAAGCAAATCGGCTCATAGCCGTCGTGCCCAAATCGTTTGTTAATCTGCTCGGCCAATGCAGAGACCTCGCTGGTAAAATGATGGTACTGTTCGATCACCGAACGGCTGGGAGCTGCAATCTGGAGAAACGTAAATTTTCCGATCCACTCCGGCTGAAGTTCCAGCAACCGTTCCACGGCCATGAACCGCTCGAGGATTCCCTTGGTGTAGTCAAGACGCTCGACCCCAAGGCCGATGAGACGGTCCGGAGGCATCCCGTAGATCTCCCGTAGTCTGGTTCGGCATTCTGGGACCGGCAATTGGTTGCGGAGCCATTGCAGAGGCCACTCGATGGAAATCGGATAGGGGTTGACCGCCGTCATCTTGCCCCCATAGGAGACCGTTGAACTGTTTCGATCAATACGCGCCTCGATGAATCGATCGATACTATCGATGAAGTTGTTGCAATGCACTCTGGTGTGGAATCCCAGGATGCTGCTTCCCAGGAGCCCTTCCAAAATTTCCTCGCGCCAGGGACAGATCCCAAAGCTTTCTGCGTTCGGCCAAGGGATATGCCAAAACATGATGATCGTCGCAGTCGGCAATCGATCTCGGATGAGCTTCGGGAGCAGGGCGAAGTGGTAATCCTGAACGAGCACGACCGGATTGTCGGTCGTGGCCTCCTCACACACAGCCTGAGCAAAGCGCTCATTGACGGCCACGTAGTGTTTCCAATCCGATGAACGGAACGTGGGCCGGACGTGGGCAATATGACAGAGCGGCCATAACCCTTCGTTGGAAAACCCATAATAGTATCCGGCCTCTTCTTCTGCGGTAAGCCACACGCGACGAATCTCATAGGTGGGGTGCGAGGGCGGTACTCTCACATGGCTCCGTTCGTCCACGACAGCTCGATCCGCCGATCCATTCCCATGGGCGACCCATGTTCCGGAACAGGCACGCATCACCGGCTCGAGTGCCGAAACAAGCCCGCTCGCCGGTACCTGCACCACGATGCTCTGATCTTGCCAATAGTGGGTGTATGGCTGCCGATTGGAAACGATCAGCACCTGGTCGCCGGCCAACTGCTCATGAAGAATCGACTTGAGGCTGGCTGGGGACCATGAAATCTGACTCTCATCTCGCATGCGACGATCAGCTTCAAGAGCCTCCACCAACGCCCGCAAGTCTTTCGCCAGCGGCTGGAGTTCAGGAGCGTGCTGCTCCTGCGTCAAGGGAGTCAGAAGTCTTTCTCCCTTGACCATGGCTCGTACCCCGGCCACCCACTCTTTCCAGCTGAAGTGTGCGACCAGCACGGTCACCAGTGAGATGATCGCTGTAAGTCCCGCAAATAAATAAAAGACGTACCGTTTCGTATCGCTGCTCCGTTGTTGGATGAACCTCATGTCGTGGAGGAGTAAAAGACGTCCAAGCCGGCGCCCGTTTGATTCAATGGACGCTGACGTGATATGGAGCGGTCCGCTGCTGAACGACCGCACGGCGGAAGAGTTGGGTGCGATGTCAACGGTATCCTTGCAGGTGACATTATGCGGGAAGGCTTCCGTCTCATAGAGAAGGTGATTTTCGAGATCGCAAAAACCCAGGGCGTACAGCCGCTCATCCTGAATGATGCGCGTAAAATATGCGAGGATCTTCCCTTTTGAGTTGGTTACCAGGAGGTCCGCAAGCGGTCCCTCCATCGTATTGACCATGACTTTGGACCCCATATCGAGATCGCGGACAAACCATTTCAATTCGAGAGAGTCGACGAGAGGGATGACCCCATAGGCAAGCACGGCCAACACGATGACCAAGGGAAGCACAAACCGCAGAGAGAGGGCGAGCAGCCTCATAGAAACAAGTTAGTTTACTTTCGTGGAGAAATCAAATATGGTCACCCAATGTACCAGTACGGACTCATCGGAAACTGCCAAATTTCCGCCCTGATCAGTGCACAAGGGTCTATCGACTGGCTGTGCCTCCCGAGACCCGATAGCCCACCGATATTCGGGAAGATCCTGGACCAGGAGGGTGGCCAGTTTTCCATCTCCTCGTCCGTCCCGTCGTCGGAAACAACCACCACGCAACAATACCTCCCAAACACCAATATCCTGGTGACAACCGTCTCGCTTCCCAATGGGGATGCGTTCCAGATTACCGACTTTTGCCCTCGCTTCCTGCAATATGGTCGCGTCTACCGTCCCGCCGCCTTGTTTCGAATCGTCGAACCGCTGAGCGGATCACCGTCGATTCGTGTCTCTTGCAAGCCGGTCTCCGGCTGGGACAAGACACCGGTCCGTTTTGTCCGCGGAAGCAGCCATCTCCGATATGAGATGCGAGGCGAGTACCTGCGGCTGCTGACCAATATGCCGCTTACCTACCTTTGCGAAGAAACACCAGTCGTCCTGACTTCCAAGATGTACTTCGCACTGACGTGGGGGATCGGTATTGAAGACGATCTGGTCAAGGTCAGCCATGAGTTTCTGGACCAGACGACCAAGTACTGGCGGACCTGGGTGAAACATTGTTCCATCCCGGTCGTCTATCAAGAGGAGGTCATCCGTTCGGCATTGGCACTCAAGCTCCACTGTTATGAAGACACCGGGGCGATCCTCGCCGCGCTGACCACCAGCCTTCCCGAAGAACCAGGCGGTCCGCGGAACTGGGACTATCGCTATTGCTGGCTGCGCGATGCCCACTTTTCTCTCTCCGCATTCTATAACCTGGGCCATTTCGAGGAAATGGAAGGCTTCCTGAAGTTTCTCCTTAACGTGGGTTATGCCTACGAGCAATCGCATGATCGGTTGGCACCGGTCTATACACTCAGCCAGGATCTGCCCCTCCCGGAAACTGAACATTCCAACTGGCAGGGATTTCTCGGCAGCCGACCCGTACGGAGCCACAATCAGGCAGCCGAACATGTGCAAAACGACGTCTACGGGGAGATGATTCTCACCCTGGCTCCGATCTTCTTCGATAACCGTTTTTTTGACCTACGGACCAAAGATCATGAAGCTCTGGTCGCGAACTTGGTCCGCCTCTGTGAACGAAGCATCTCGCAACCTGACGCCGGGCTATGGGAGATTCGGAACGGCTGGAGGGAGCACTCGTTCACGAATCTGATGTGTTGGGCCGGCCTCGATCGTGCCTACCGCATGCAGCGTGCCGGGTTTCTCCGCGATCTACCGACCAACCTTGACACGGCCCGCACGCGTGCGGCAAACGCCTTGCTGGAAGCCACCAGGGACAAAGCCCTCCGAAATGGGCCGACTGACGAGAGTTACGACGCCTCCTTAGCGCAATTGGCTATTCTGGGATTTCCAGATCGAGAGGTGTGCGATACGACGATCACGCAGATCAAGCAGGCTCTCGCCGTATGCCGAGACGGAAAGGAAACAGGATTTTTCTTCCGCTACCTACGGCAGGACGATTTCGGCAAGCCCCAGTCGAGCTTTGTCATTTGCTCGTTCTGGGTCGTTCAAGCGCTGGCCAAACTCGGTCGCTTGACCGAGGCGAAGCAGATCATGAATCAGATTCTCTCCGGAGCGAATGGTGTGGGGCTTTTTGCCGAACACTTCGTGCCGGAAACTCGCGTCCAGCTCGGAAACTTCCCTCAGGCCTATTCCCACGTCGGCTTGATCAACGCCGCGTTCGCCGTCAGCCCTCCATGGAGTGATGTGCTGTAGCGGCACAGAGAATGTATCCGTTCTCTCCCATCAGGCGCGATCCCAAAACAGAAAGTTGGGCCCCTGCAATAAGTGCCGCCTTGAGAGACTTATCATTCTCCTTTAAATCCCACAAAGTGCAGAAGACGTGTCGGGTCACCCCAAGAAAAGCACACTGGTGGGTTGATGACTCTTTCCGGCGGCGTCAATGAGGGGATGAGCCGCCGGAACGTGGAAAGCACCAGAGAGAACGCCATTGGAGGGTTTTATCCGGCGCCTTCTATTACGATGAAGCGCAAAAGAGGCGCCGGGTCAACCGAAGGTTGGTATGGTGGAGGCGAGGGGAGTTGAACCCCTGTCCGAAGATCGTCAGTGCACTGTGTCTACATGTGTAGCCGACAATTTAAGTTTCGCAGCCATCCACGCCCGTCGGCTGGCTTAGAACAGCCACTAGCCCAGAAAGGTCTCGTCCTCAGCCGCTGAGCACCGGCTTTGGACCAGCCCGCTGCATCGCGCTCTTCCACCCCCGCGGGCATCAGATGGAAGAACGTCGCAGTTAATTAAGCTGCGAGTGCCAGTTCTTGATTGGCAGTTGCATTTTCCCGGAGTTTTACGAGTCCCCGAGAGCTCGACATGCGACAGTGACCTCAGTATCCCCGTCGAAACCGGTCGCCCCCTTTCTTTGAGAATGTTGAAAAACCCGCTCTGCGTCGTTCTCGGGTCCGCGTCTCCTTGCGGCGTACCGACAAGGAGTACGCCTCAGTCGCCGCCCCCTGCGGCCTCGCACAACGGCTTTTTGAACATCCTCAAAGATCTTCCGCTCGGGCCTTGCTGGACAGCCATTTTGAACAACCTGCCACAATGAAGCGGGATTTCAGGACTGTCCAACTCCACTACACATATTCATCATACAGCACAGGTCAAGGGGATGCCAGCGGGAGCCCGACCACTGCATCGACGATCAAGACCACCGGTGCTGACGCAGCATACCCAGCAGGCGAGTAACGAGCGGGTGTGCCTGATCTTTTCTCCAGACTGCGACCACGTCGAGAGACGGAGCCCCTTTCGCTAATGCGCGAACGACAGACCCCGGTGGCAACTGTCCAACGACTGACGCTGGAGCCGGACAGATGCCGAGTCCGGCGCTCACCAACCACAACAACGAGTGAAAATCCTCAGCGACGTGTAAAAAGAAAGGCCTGACACGACGCGCCGCGCAGGCATGACGGAGAACCAGGCCAAAGTTCTGGTTATTCCTGATCAGAAGCACCCGCTCGCCATCGAGCCATTCCCAGCGAACGGATTTTACGCCGGCCAGGCGATGAGAATCGGGAACGACGAGAACCTGTTTATCGCGATACACAGATTGAGTTTTCAGATGAGGCATTGTCTCAAGAGGTCGAACAAAGGCGACGTCTAGACGATCCTGATAAATCTCGGCCAATAGGCTGTCGACATCACCTTCCCGAATCAGTACATCAACGGTCTGATGGTGCTTGAGGAACCGCCGGACCCCTTGGGCAATCGCCGGAAGAGCCGCTGTTGGGATCACACCGATTCGAAACGATCCCCCTTTACCTTGGGTCACTGATCGCACCCGCTCTCTTGCTCCATCAATCTGTTCCAATATGGTTCGCGCTTCTTGCAGGAACGCCCTGCCAGCGGGCGTCATTCTCACTATTCTTTTCGTGCGCTCAAGCAGCCGTGTCCCCAGTTCGACTTCAAGATCCCGGATCTGTGTGCTCAGAGGGGGCTGAGAGATATGCAGACGTTCGGCGGCACGAGCAAAACTCAATTCCTCGGCTACAGCCACAAAATATCGCAGGTGTCTGAGTTCCATTGCTTGATACGATAAACATATGAGAGTAATCGAAAACAAGTCATTCACACGAATGAGTAGATTGCCTACACTTCTCGTCATACACGATAGAATATCCCTTTGGGTTCTACTCTACAGGAGGAGATATGGCTCAGCACCGCGTGTTAATCGTTGTCGCGAATCCGTCGGTATCAACCACACTGGGGTGGCCGGTCGGGTTTTGGGCTTCTGAACTCATTCATCCATACGACGCATTTGTGAAGGCGGGTTGCGAGGTCACCATTGCGAGTCCGCTTGGCGGGAAAGTCGAATTCGACAGCTTTAGCGATCCGCGCGATGCCTCCGGTTATTCGAAGGAGGATACCCTCTCACTCACCTATATCAATAGGCCGGAATTCATGCGCCAGATCGAGAACACCCCAGCAATCTCAACATTGGACCACAGGCAATTCGACGCCATTGTCATAGCAGGTGGACAGTCTCCGATGTTTACCTTTCGCCACAACCGTCTGTTAGCCGATTTGTTCGTTCGGTTCTACGAAGCAGGCAAGCCGAGCGCCGCGTTATGCCACGGGACATGCGTACTGTTGGACGCCAAGTTGTCAAATGGGGACTTATTGATTCGTGCTAAACGCATGACGGGATTTGCGAATAGCGAGGAGGATTACGCAGACCAGGTTGTTGGCCGGACTGTGATGCCGTTCCGCATAGAAGACGAAGCGAAGAAGCTCGGGGCGCAGTTCATCACAAAACATGCGTTTGCTCCCCACGCGATCAGAGATGGATATTTGATTACGGGACAGCAACAACATTCTGGGCATGAGGTGGCTAAACTGGTGCTCGATGCTCTAAATGAAAATCCACATAGGGGTACATCATGATCATCGCATTCATCGGCTATGGTCAGGTTGGTGGCGCGCTGGCCGACCATCTTCAACGTGCTGGACACGAGGTCGCGCTTGCAGCAAACGATCCACACTCTGAAAGCGTACGAAGAGCGCTGGCCAGGAATGCCAATCTCAAAATCGGACTTCCTCGCGAAGTCGTCAAGCAGGCCGAGGTGGTCTTTCTGGCGACCCCGTTTCAGGCCAATGCGGAAGCCCTGAAGCTCGTGGCTGCTGAGCTGAGCGGGAAAATCCTCGTTGACTGTACAAACCCAGTCGGCCCGAACCTGACTCACGGACTCAACAGTGCGCAATCCGGTTCAGAGGCGGTGCAGAAAGTGGCGCCAAACACCAAGGTGGTCAAGGCCTTTACTATCTATGGATTTGAAAATTTCGAGAACAGCGCGTACCCGGGATACGGCGACCTCCGTCCCGCTATGCTGATCGCTGGGGATGACGTAAGAGCGAAAGACGTCGTCAGCACACTTTGCATCCAGCTTGGCTGGTACCCTGTCGATACAGGCCCCCTATCAATGAGCTTGCATCTCGAGCATCTCACACTACTGTGGATCAAAATGGCACGGGTTCAGGGTCGTGGCCCACACTTCACCTGGGCCTTGCTGACTCGCTAGGCGAAACGCTCGTCTACCACCGGTCAACGAGGCGCCACTTGTTCGTCCGAAGCCCAGTCTGAGGACATGCTACTCGCTATGCCCACAAGACGCTCTACTCATCGAGGCTCGGACGGATAAGGAAAGGGCCATAGACGAGCGCAAAGAGTAGGTACGCCCCGCTCCAGCTGAGGGCCGATAGGCCGAGCATCGCATGAGTGAGGGTCGTGGGTGTATCGAGGTTCGGCGCAAATATTCGCAGGAACGCCCCGATGTTGACCAGTAGGTAGATCGTAACCGTAAGCCGATCAGCATGCCGCGGTCGGCCTGTATGGCCGAGGCTCGCACGGGTCATCACCGCCAACGTCATCACGCCCATTGCTCCAGTGGTAAGAAGATGAACTGCATTCTCGACGGAAAATCCAATCCCTAGAATCGATGCGCCAAGGGCGATCAGGAACAGTCCCACCCATCCATAGCCTACGTGCAGGATCAGCACGAGCGGTTCACGCCAGGTCCGCCACCCTCCCCAACGCAACAGACGCGCCACGCTAGCTAGCCCGGCCACCAGCAGCATGATTCCTGTCCACACCGTCTCCGGTTGAGCGATCCACGTGAGAACGCCTATGAGCACGAGAACGATTATGGCGCCATCCGCCTGAGTAAAGACTTCCGGCAGGCTGAGCTCATTCCTTTCAGCCAGAAACTCGCGGGTAAAGGTGGGCGTGAGACGTCCTCCGATGATCGTCAACAACAGCGTCATGACCGACAGTGCGAGACGTTCGGGAAGATCGGTAGACGCTTCTCGTAAAGCTGACAGGTGAAACAAACTATTGGCACAGGCATAGAAACTCACCAGTACACCGATCGGCGCTCGATCCCAGCTCCGAGCGGCGACAATCTCCCGCCAGACATAGGTCGCCAGGATAACCAAAAAAGATCCATCGACAACCGCTGCAGCGGAGGTTCCGACGAATGGCGCCGCCATGAGTAGCCGTCCTGCCAGCCACAGCAGAAACATCGCCAGTAACGGCGCGCCTCTGAGCGGCATGCGATCGGTCCAATTGGGCATGGCCGTCAGGAGAAATCCCGCGATCAAGGCGGGCAAATACCCGAACAACATCTCATGCACGTGCCATTCGCGCGGCGGGTAGAACAACTCCGCTTGCGCCCATCCCACGAACAAGGCGACCCAGGCAAGAACGGCTAGGCCGGTGAACAACGCTGCTCCCAGAAAGAACGGCCGGAATCCATATGACAAGAACGCCGGGCCGGTGTATCGAGGAAAGGTTGGCTCGTCATCCCCTTCGACCTGAGCCACAACCGACTGGTTAGCAATTGGGATTTCTTTGCCTGACATACCGAAGTGATTCTCGGCGGCGAGGCAGAGACTTGTCAACAGATCGTGGTCGTAATCGGCAGGTGATTTTATGTTTTATGCTTACCGCGCCAAGGGAGCGTGATTGTTCAGACAGTACGCGTCATTAGCATGTCCTGGTTTTCTACGTAAGTACTGCTGTATCGTTTTGTCTCTCCCGGCGTATCGACTCCGATACGATCCACAACCCAAATGTTTGTAGCAGGCGACAAGTCGCCGGCAAGGAACGAGCGAAAATCCCGCTATTGACAGCCCCAAACGTCTAAACCTCGTCACGATTTTCATCATGGCATCATCATTGCCTATCAGCACTGGTGAATGATGAGCACGATCATCCGTGCTCGACTAACTTATTAAGGAGGGATTCCCATGACGTGCACCAGATGTAGCGGGCTGATGGTTGTGGATCATTTACTGGATATGCAGGAAAGTTCTATACCGATGTGGATGCGGGGGCTGCGCTGCGTGACCTGCGGCAATATCGAGGACCCGTTGATCCACCATCACCGAATCGTGCAACGTGCCCGGAGAACCAACCGGCTCGCGACTCGCTTGGCCTTGACGAAAAAAGGCCTTCGGCCGGCGCAGGCGGCGTAACGGGATAGCGAACCACTCAATTGAGACGTCTCACTGGGTGGCCATTTCTGATCGCGTTCCGCGTGAAGCAGGTTTTTCGCAACCAGCCGGCACGCACGAGAGAAGATGTCGTCTCTCCAGATGGGGACCTCTCGCTAGGTGAGAATCGCTAGCCGACCGCTGATCGTTATAGATCTCCGTTGACGACTTCCAACACCCGCCGGCCGTATCGTTCAGCTTTCATCTCACCGATGCCTGGAATCTCTAACAGAGCTGCCGGCGTCCCGGGCTTATACCCGGCAATGGCCTTCAACGTCTTATCGTGAAAGATGAGGAACGGTGCCACCCCTTCTTCCTCGGCAAGTTCGGAGCGGAGTTGTCTGAGCCGTTCGAATAGCTGCGGATTCGGTGGCGAAGGTTGAGGGGCACCTGCGACGGCGGCGTATACACGACGCGGCTTGTTCACCGTTACATCGGCCTGAGGTTCCTCTCCCTGTGGCAATGCCACCGCACGAATCCCTTGGAGCGCCTCTCGCCCTTTGGACGTCAATTCGAGAGTGGGATACTCGGTACCTTCGATGCGAAGATACCCTGAGTCGATGAGGTCTTTCGCCAGACGCGTCACCGACAGCTTCGTCTGTGCGCGACCGATTCCGTATGTCGGACAGTCTTCTGCGCCGTAGGCCAGCAGCGCCTTCGAACGGCTTCCACGGAGAATGTCGACGATTCGGCCCATGCCGAACCGCCCCATACACCAGGATACGGTTTCCAATATGGCCTTCTCGGAAACTTCGGTTTCTTGAGAGATCGAGCGGCCCGGCTGCCGCGCCGGCGCGAGACAGCGATCGCACAGGCCGCAGGGGCCCAAGGCCAGCTCGGCCTCATCGCTAAAATACTCAAGAATCGCAAGCTGCCTGCAGGTCACTACTGCGACATACCCCAGCATTTCTTGAAGAAGCGTCCGCATTCGCTCTGCACGAGCAACGCCTTCTGGGTCTTTTAACGCCTGGTCAATGAAGTATTCCTGCGTGGCCAGATCGCGCTCATGAAATAGCAATGCACAGGCGGCAGGCCGTCCGTCGCGACCGGCACGCCCAACCTCCTGGTAGTAGGCCTCGATACTTCCGGGAATGTCGAAATGGACGACCAATCGGACGTCCGACTTATCGATGCCCATGCCGAATGCATTCGTCGCGGCCAAGATTCTTAACGCCCCCGCACGAAACTCGTCATGCACGCGACGCCGTTCCTCATCGGAGAGACCGGCATGGTAGTACCCGACCGAGGGATGAGATTGTTCCAGCCATGAGGCAACCTCCTCCACCGCCCGACGAGTCGCGCAATAGACGAGGATCGTGCCCTTCTCCGTCCCGCAGACCAACCGGTCCAGCGTCGTCAGTTTCTCCCGGCGGGACTGGCAGCACTGGACGGACAAGGCAAGATTGGCCCGACGAAACCCTGCGACGAGTCGGAACGGATCGCGAAGCGACAGCCGTTGGCACAAATCCATTTGCACACGCGTGGTCGCCGTGGCCGTCAGTGCCAGGCAGGGAGGATTCGTGAGTTCCCGGCGCAGGCGACCGATCTTGAGATAATCCGGTCGAAAATCATGCCCCCACTGGGAAATGCAATGCGCCTCGTCGACCACCAGCAGCGAGACCCAGAGGGATCGCAAGAGTTGGAGAAATCCCTCGTGTTGCATCCGTTCCGGCGCCAGGTAGAGCAGCTGAAGCCGCCGATGCTGGAGCTCCTGCATCACGCGGCTCTTTTCAACCCCGGTGAGACCGGAATGAAACGCGGCTGCGGCAATCTTCCGCTGCTTCATGGCCGTCACTTGATCTTGCATCAACGCGATGAGCGGAGAAATCACCAGCGTCAGCCCTGGCAAGAGAGTCGCCGGCAATTGATAGCAGAGCGACTTCCCCTGCCCCGTGGGCATGACCGCCATCGCATCGCGCCCAGCCAACACAGCGCGAATGACCTCGTCTTGGCCGGGCCGAAACGTGGCAAAGCCGAATCGTTCGCTGAGCTGTCGAGTTAGATCATCCACAGGGAAGGCGAATCAGAAGGATAGCGTCGTGATACAGATCAAACGAATCGAGTATAGATGACCGATGGTGGGGAAGTCGAGCTGGCCGAGATCGCGCGATCGATTTACAGTTCACCATTGGCTGTCATGCACCACCCTCAGAGAAAGCAGCAGCGGGCAGGAATCAGGAGGGAGCTGAGCGGGAAGATGTCGGTGTGGAACCTGTCAGGCCGCCAGTGAATCGGCTTCTGCTGCCTGGTCCCCCACCAGATTCACTCCATCGAGTCGCTGAATCTTGGGTTGATAGGCACTCACCTTGCGCATTATCATCGTTCTCAGGTCTTCATCGACATGAGAGAGCGCTTCTCGCACCCCCACAAAATCGCCGTCCTCTGCCAGATGGGCCGCGATGCCGATGAGCGGTAAGACTCCAGCATTGCCCATTGCCTTGGCGATCTCGATGGCCCCGGACCGATCCCCAGCCTTGATGAACAGTTGAGGCAACTCAAGGTAGAAGTGACTGGCTAAAAGCGACGGATCAGGACATGAGAGGATCGTGTCTTTCACGGCCTGGACATTTCCCCGCTCCGATTCGACGAACAGCATCATTTGCCAGGCCTCTCGCAAGTACCGTCTGTCGACCATCCCACTGACCGTCTGTCGCGCTCCGGTGGTATCACCCGCCAACGCTTGCCTGATCGCCTGATCCTTTAACTGTTGATCCGTGAGTGTTTGGGTTAACATCATCTCTTAGCTCCCCTCTGCACGTGATCGCAGTAGTCAATCGGAAATTCACAGCACCTGGATGGAAATGTAGCGGTGAATGCCCCGCTTGTCGACTTTTTCCGCCAAATCAACAACCACATCGACTTAGCAGATCGGAAGCCTAAGAAATTCATTTCCTCCCTTCACTTGCGCATCTGAAATGTCCAGCTATACTTTCGTGATGCACTCCACGAAATACATCATCATGCAAGACGGTAACGGGTGGCGCGGCTACTTGGAGGGCTACCCGGAGCAAGAGACCTATGGGGAGTCGTTCGAAGAGCTGCAGTTCAAGCTGTGGCAACTGCACCAAGAACTCATTGTCCAAGAAGCAGAGCAGACCCAATACCAATACCACCGTGGAGAACATGTCCAATACGAAAGCGAAGAACACGATCGACCTCACAATCACACGTCCACGCTATCCCGTCACACCCCCACGAAGTACCGCCCCATGTCACACGCCCAGATCAAGCGCCGAGCGCGAGTCGAACAGCTTATGTTTGCAATGATCAGTAATCGCTGAACGTGACTGACCTCAATCCCGGACCATTGCATGCCACTTGCCCCAATACCGTCGCGAAACTGAACTCGACTTAATTGACGACCACGCCAATTCTCGCTGATCGACCACAGGATTGACTTTCATTGATATTCTTGATCCATCGACAAGTGCGTGGTGGAATGAATTAGCGCACCCCAGGAGGCCGGGACGGCTCTACTAGTCCGTAGCCTAGAGGCGAGGTACCTTATGCAGGCAATCAAATGTTTCTACTTGGATAATGAGAAACAGTGGCTGGGCTATCTGCCGAACTTTCCTGATCATTGGGCACAAGGTGAGACCTTCGAAGCGCTGCAACTCAACCTGTACCGTCTGAACTTTGACCTCACGTTGCTGGAGGCGCTGCGAAAAGTTTCCGAACTCAGCCTCCCATAAATAACTAGCTCGCCCAGCAGTGCGAGACCAACGGCTGCTGATGCACGCCACAGATGTGATCAACCAGCCTCACGCTGAAATCAACACCTCCTTCACACGTCTGACCTTGATCTTTCCCCCGTGCTTCTTCGCCTGTTCTAGCTGACAAGCAGCCCGCCAAAGTTGCCATCTCCCAATTGAGCACTTCGAAACGCCTGTAAGATTTGGATCCCGAAACCGACTCTGAAGGGGAGATACCTGGATGTTTCCATTCACCACCTTATCTGCGTACTTGGAGAAGGTCCGATTGACCAGATAGGTGGAGTGTTGATACACATATTTCGCAGATATCCAGACCAATTCTGCGAGGCCCGTCATGCCGATTGATGAAATCACCCAGAGAGTCAGCGATCGCTACGCCAAAGCCGCCAGCACCGGTGAGCAGATGTGCTGCCCCACCAGCTACGATATGGGCCACCTCAAGACCTTCATTCCCGAAGAAGTGCTCAAGATCTCCTATGGCTGCGGCACACCGGCCGGGCTCAAGACAGTGCAGACCGGTGAGACGGTCTTGGACATCGGATCTGGCGGTGGGATCGATTGCTTTGAGGCCTCCCGCTTGGTGGGCCTCACTGGACGCGTGATCGGGATCGACATAACCAACACCATGTTGGACATCGCGAGAAAGAACGCAGCCGTCGTGGCCACGAATCTCGGCTATCCTTCCTCCAACGTCGAGTTTCGCAAGGGCCTGGCCGATGCGATGCCCGTCGACGACGGGACAATCGATCTGATCATCTCGAATTGCGTAATCAACCTGGCGCCCGACAAACGGAAGGTGTTTCAGGAAATGTATCGGGTCGCCAAGCCCGGCGGACGGTTCACCATCTCTGATATCGTTTCGGATCAAATCGTGCCACAGTACCTCGTCCATGACACTCGGAAATGGGGAGATTGTTTATCCGGCGCGTTGACGCTGACCGACTACATGAACGGCATGACGGCTGCCGGCTTTCTCGGTATTCATCTGGTGAAATTTTCCCCCTGGCGCGTCATCGACGGCATCCATTTCTTTTCCGTGACGTTGACCGGCTACAAGCTACCTCCTGCACCGACCACCTCCTCGGTCCGGTACGCCACCCTGCGCGGTCCCTTCAGCCGACTTGTGGATGAGCGAGGCACGACGTACCAGCGTGGCATTCCGCAGCCGATCACGTCGAAGGGAACACTGTTGTTGAGCACTCCTCCCTTCGCCGAACACTTCCTTCTGACCTTGGAACCTGCCCCACTCGACAGCGAGGATCCACGCTGGACCGCCGTCTTCCCAGCGGATGCTCCCTGCACGTGGCAAGGCCACTATGCGTTGCCGGCCGGCCCCTTTGTCGAAGTGGCCGATGACGATCACCATGTCTATCGCCGCGGCGAGCCGCTGGAAATCTGTTCCAAAACGGTTGCCGTTCTGGAGACTGACGGCTATGCCCCGCACTTCGTGATCCTTAAACGAGCCGGTGAACGCGTGAGCGGCGAAGCTGTAACCTGTGCTCCTGACGGAGGCTGCTGCTAGATGACGCTCACGTTGCTTGGCCGAAGCAACCCCCTCGCCTCAGCGACTGAACAACTTCGCCTCCTCGATCAATCGACCGTTTCTCCGCCGTTTGACCTTCGGCTCACTCAAGCCGATCTGTTTCCGCTCCAGGCGACTGGCATCACCGTCTTTCAGATCAACGTAGGCAAACTGTGCAATCAGACCTGTCGCCACTGCCATGTGGATGCCGGTCCAGATCGTCCCGAAACCATGTCCTTGGAAACGGCGGAGCAATGCATCCAGGCTTTAGCCAAGACCGATATCCCCACGGTGGATATCACAGGCGGCGCCCCGGAGCTCAATCCCCATTTCCGTTGGCTGGTCGAACAATCCCGTGGGCTCCACCGACATGTAATGGATCGATGCAACCTGTCCGTGTTGCTGCTTCCTTCACAGGCCGACTTGGCAGAATTTCTGGCCAATCATCAAGTCGAAATTATTGCGTCGCTTCCGTCGTACCGTGCCAGCCAGACCGATGCGCAACGAGGCGACGGCGTCTTTGAGAAATCGATGGAGGCGCTTCGTCTGCTGAACCGGTTCGGCTATGGCCGTTCGAATAGCGAACTCGCACTGAACCTCGTCTACAATCCCGTCGGCGCGTTCCTGCCTCCAAAGCAGGAGGCCATCGAAGCGCAGTTCAAGAAAGAATTGCGAATCCGGCATGGGATCGAGTTCAACCGGCTCTACACGATCACCAACATGCCGATCAGCCGGTTCCTGGAGTTTCTCGTCGAAAGCGGCAACTATGATCAGTACATGATGCGTCTGGCCAATGCGTTCAATCCCTCCGCAGCCGTCGGCGTCATGTGTCGGTATACCCTGTCGGTTGGGTGGGATGGCAGGTTGTACGACTGCGATTTCAACCAGATGCTGGAACTCCCGGTCGACTATGGAGCGCCGTCTCATATCCGAGACTTCGACCCGGTGCAGCTCCATCATCGTCGGATCGTCACGCGCAACCATTGTTACGGATGCACGGCCAGCTCCGGTTCATCCTGTGGCGGGTCTACTACCTAGAGGGCCTTCATGGACCTGTCTGTCCTCACGTTTTTGCTGATCCTCATGCTCGCCTTTGCGAACGGCACGAACGACGTGTCGAAGGCCATTGCGACGTTGGTCGGTAGTGGGGTCACCAATTATCGAACAGCCATTGCCTGGGGAACATTCTGGACGATGGTTGGTGCCGCTGTTGCCGCGTCTGTCGCCACCGCCATGGTCAAGACCTTCAGCAGCGGATTCTTTCAGCCTGACCTTGTCATCCCTTCTACCCTTACCCCCGCAATTCTGAGCGGCACGTGCCTCTGGGTACTGTTCGCCTCGATGACCGGACTCCCCGTTTCCACGACCCATGCATTGACCGGTTCCCTCATCGGAGCAGGTCTGCTGGCGTTCGGCAGTGAGGGCTTGATCTGGGCGACGCTGTCGAAAAAGATTGCCCTTCCTCTGTTGCTGAGTCCTTTTCTTGCTTTCGGCCTTTCTTTCTTCATCCATCCTCTTATCAAATCGATCGCCAAACGCTGGGAGGGGCTCTGCATCTGCGTCATGCCGAGCCATCGAGCCCTGGTGACGATTGATGCACAGGGCTGCACCCGCACCTTGTTTCAGGCCGGAAACATCGGCGTACCGGTGGCCTCCGTCCCATCACAATGCGACCGCGCAGGCCTGTCGGGCCCAACGCTCGGCCTGGACTCCATCCACTGGCTCTCGAGCGGGTTAACATCTCTGGCCCGAGGCATCAACGACGCGCCGAAGATTGCCGCCATGCTCTTACTCGGAAGCTCTGCGGCCTCGTGGCCCAGCCAGGCCTTGCAGGTCCTCGCATTCGCCGGGGTGGCGACGGCCATGGGAATCGGTAGCTATTGGGGTGGGCGCCGTGTCACGGAAGTCCTCGCGGAAAAAGTGACGGAGATGAATCATGCTGAAGGATTGTCGGCCAACCTCACCGCATCTTCTCTCGTGCTCGTCTCAGGGACGTTTGGCTTGCCAGTCTCTACGACGCATGTCAGCAGCTCCGCGATCATCGGTATTGGCCTGCTCAGAGGAAGATCCTCTGTCCGCTGGGCCACGGTGCGA
The DNA here is from genome assembly GCA_030444405.1 of Nitrospira sp. GTDB lineage: Bacteria > Nitrospirota > Nitrospiria > Nitrospirales > Nitrospiraceae > Nitrospira_D. Next base: position 24,205 of record JARFPM010000001.1, on the reverse strand, counting down.
GACATGGTGCTTGCCTGGATTGTGACGCTTCCCGTCGCGGCCATCCTTGCCTGTCTAACCTATCTTCTCCTTTCAAGGGCCTACTAGATCTTGTCACTCTCGCAACACTCTGCTATGGTGATGGGCCATCTTGATTCACCTATGAGGTTTCTACTTTTCTGAATGGTCTGGGACCCAAAAGATCCGTGGGGCAAAAAGCCCGACCCGCTTGAGGATGCTCTCAAACAGGCGCAGTCGCAATTCAAAAACCTGTTCCCTCCCGGCGGGTTTAAAAACCTGCTACCATCAGGCGGAGTCTGGAACCTCATTATCGCCGCAGTGCTAATCTTATTTGTCTGGCAGGCGGTGTTCATTGTCGCCCCCGACGAAGAGGGTGTCGTCAAACGATTCGGGGTTCCGGTCCGCGCTGTAGAGCCTGGTCCTCACTTCAAGATTCCCATCGTTGAAACCGTTCTCCAGCCGAAGGTTGCGAAGCTCTATCGCGTGGAAGTTGGCTTCCGCACCAACCAGCAAGGTCGCCAGCAGATGGTTCCCCAGGAAGCCTTAATGCTGACGGGCGACATGAACATCCTCGCGATCGAGTTTATCGTTCAATATAAGATCAAAGAGGCACGCAACTTCTTATTCAACGTCGCGGACATCCATGAAACCATCGGTAAAGCAGCTGAAGCCTCCATGCGTGAAATCGTCGGTAAGAGTAAGATCGACGAAGCCCTGACCACCGGAAAAGCGGTGATTCAGCAGGACACCTTGACTCTCCTTCAAACGATCCTCGATCAGTACCAATCCGGCGTGCAGATTGCCGCGGTGCAACTCCAGGACGTCGATCCTCCCGAGGCAGTCGCCGCTGCGTTTAAAGATGTCACGAACGCCAAAGAAGACCGAGAAAAGCTCATCAACCAAGCGCAGGGTTACCGCAACGACATCATTCCGAGGGCAAAGGGTGAAGCAGCTGAACTGGTCAACCGAGCAAGGGGGTTTGCACAGGCACGACTCAATCGCGCTCAAGGAGAAGCAAATCGCTTCCTCGCCACCCTGAAAGAGTATAACCAAGCAAAGGACGTCATTAGCAAGCGGATTTACATCGAGACGATGGAAGAAATTCTCCCGAATATGGAGAAGGTGATCATCGACGGTAAAGGTGGAGAGCGTGTGCTCCCCTATCTACCGCTGGATCGCCTCTCCAAACCTGCTTCCAAACCCATCGCCAGAACTGTTCCACAACCGGAGGTCGAGGAGTCCCGATCAGAGCCATCTCATACCACCCTCAAGCCTAGGAGTACTCAGCCATGACGAAGCAGGGCTTGGTCATCACACTCCTCGCGGTGGTTGTTGCGTTGTTTGTGCTCGGAGCCTCTCCGCTCTTTGTCGTGGACGTAATCCAGACGGCGATTGTCGTGCAACTCGGGAAGCCCGTTCGAAACATTACCGAGCCAGGACTGTACGTGAAAATGCCGTTCGTCCAGGAAGTGACCTACTTCGAAAAACGTTTACTGGATTACGACTCGAACGCGCAGGATGTCATTACCTCGGACAAGAAGACTCTGCTGCTGGATAACTTCGCAAAATGGCGCATTGTCGACCCATTGAAGGTCTACCAGAACTTCCAGAGCCAACGAGGCGCTCTCCAACGGCTACACGATATCATCTATTCCGAGCTCCGCGTGGAGTTAGGCCGGCACGAGCTGCTCGAGATCGTCTCAAGTACGCGCGCCGACATCATGAGGGTGGTCACCGAACGAGCGAACGAGAAGGCGTCTGCGTACGGCATCGAAATTCAGGATGTCCGGATCAAGCGGGCCGATTTGCCCGAACAGAATGAGAAAGCAGTCTTTGCCCGTATGCAGGCGGAACGGGAACGGCAGGCCAAGCAATATCGCGCAGAAGGTGCAGAGGAAGCACAAAAAATCAGATCGGAAGCCGAAAAAGACCGGGAAATCATCCTGGCCCAGGCCTATAAAGAGTCGGAAGAACTTCGCGGCGGCGGCGATGCCAAGGCATTTCGGATCTATGCTGACGCCTACCGACAGGACCTGAAGTTTTTCGAGTTCACCCGCTCGATGGAAGCCTACAAGAGCGCTTTCAAGGACGGCTCGACTTTGGTGATGAGCCCGGATTCAGAATTTTTCCGATACTTAAAACAGCGCTGACCCTTCACGAAAGACCCACAATTTTGCCGCTTGTCGGGTCAAGATCTATCCGCTCACCGGCTGGTTTCTTGGGCAATCCCGGCATCAATTGAATCCCCGAACAGACTGCAGTGACGAAGCCCGCCCCAGCCAGGATACGCAATTCTCTTATCGGGACTGTAAATCCGGTTGGTTTCCCCTTCAATGTGGGATCATGTGACAGCGACAGCGGCGTTTTTGCCATGCAGACAGGTAAACCGCCGTACCCCAACGCCTCTGCCGTATCGATTTGACGTTCGGCCTCCGGTTCGAAGCTGACTCCAGCAGCTCCGTACATGCGGGTCGCAATGGTTTCGATCTTCTTTCTGATCGGCCAAGACAATTCGTAAAGATGTCTGAAATGAGCCGGTCCTTCAGATGTCTTGGCGACGGCGGCGGCCAGTTGTTCAGCCCCCTTCCCACCGTCGGCCCAGTGGTTTGAGACTGCCGCATCTGCCGCTCCCATCTTGAGCGACTGTTCCCGAACCCAGTCCAATTCATCCGGAGGATCATCTTTGAAGGCATTGACTGCGACAACGACCGGGACCCCGTGTGCGAGGACGTTGGCGACATGCTGCTCCAGATTAGCGATCCCTTTCGATAAGGCCTGCTGATTCGGCCCCGTGAGACTCGCGGGCAGTGCAACGCCCGCCTTGGCGACGCCGCCCCCGCCATGGAGCTTCAGCGCCCGTAACGTCGCCACAACAACCGCCACTGTTGGTGCAAATCCCGACACACGACACTTGATGTTGAAAAACTTCTCCGCTCCAAGATCGCTGCCGAAACCCGCCTCTGTTACGACGAAGTCGGCACATCTCAGCGCAATCGCATCGGAAATGATCGAGCAGTTCCCATGGGCGATGTTGCCGAACGGCCCCGTATGCACCAATGCGGGGGTCCCTTCTAGCGTTTGAACCAGATTCGGTTTCAGGGCGTCCTTCAGGAGAACCGCCATCGATCCTACGCACCCAAGCGCCTCGGCCCTGACCGGTGTCCCTGACGTCGTGAGCCCGACCACTATTCGGCCAAGCCGCTCTCGGAGATCTTTGTGATCCTTCGCCAGTGCCAACACCGCCATGATCTCTGAAGCCTCGGTGATAACGAATTGGCCCCGACGTCTGCCGGTTTCTTCCCCCAACAAAACGTCCCGGAGAGCACGATCATTGATACTCAGTGTCCGAGGCCACGTAGTCCGTTGAGGATTGATCGAGAGAGCATTGCCATGGAACAGATGATTATCGAGGAATGCAGAAAGCAGATTGTGGCTGGCGGCCACCGCATGAGCATCTCCCGTCAGGTGAAGGTTGATATCCTCCATCGGCACGACCTGGGCATGTCCCCCACCCGTACCACCGCCTTTCACTCCAAACACAGGACCGAGCGATGGTTGCCTTAGAGTAAGGGCAGTCCGACGCCCGAGCCGAGTAAGCCCCATGGCAAGACCGATCGATGTCGTCGTCTTTCCCTCTCCCAAAGGTGTTGGGTTAATCGCTGTGACGAGTACATACCGTCCTTGCGGCGCAGCATCGAGGCGATCCAAAATTTGCGGCGATATTTTGGCCTTATCCCGTCCATAGAGAGTAAGCTCTTCGGCACGGATCCCAAGCTGGGAACCAATTTCCAGAATAGGGCGAGGAGTAACGGATTGAGCGATGTCGAGGTCGGTCAAGAGGCTCTCATCTCGTTATCCGGATTATTGGAGTCCGCAGTATAGCATAGGTTCTAATCAAGGTACGGATCGGGCGGAAGCCAAAGAGCTCTCGGGCGGCGAACTGTTGGACTTTCGAGAAGCAGCAGAAACAGGTTGGACTGACCTCGATAACGTCGAAGCGATCTGCTATTCGAGAATGTACTTGGTTGGATCAAGCGCTTGGCCGTTCAATTTCACCATGTAATGCAGGTGAGGACCAGTGGACAGGCCCGAGCTCCCGACAAGCGCAATGACATCGCCACGGTCGACTCTCTGGCCTTCCTTCACCAAGGCCTTCGCCAGGTGCCCATAGAGAGTTTCAACTCCGAACCCATGATCTACGCGGACCATGTTCCCAAGCTTAGGATCGTATGCTATGGACGTAATCCTTCCTTGAGCCGGAGCACGGACCGGAGTGTTTGGCGCGGCCCCGATATCCAATCCATCATGCCAAGCAGGTTTCTCCGTGAAAGGAGAAATTCGGGGGCCAAACCCCGACGTTACCCACCCTTTCACCGGCCAAATGGAGGGCGTCGAGGCCCATCGAGACGAGCGCTGCTCGGCTGCTTGTGATAATTCGTCAAGGATACGTTCCTGCACCGTGGCTTGCTTTGAAAGCCACTCCAAGCCTTCTTTAACCGATGCAACCGCCAGGAGGGTATTTGGAGAAGACACTAGGCCAACATCAGACGAATGTTCCTGGGTCCCATCGGACATTTGCTTGGAGGCACCTGAAGGGAGGCTCTGTTCGTTTCCACCGGGGATCGTGCCTCCTACCTCGGGAATCGGTACCTCTTCTCCACCTCTGCCATTTGCCATATCTCCCGTCTTGGGGACTTCTATACCCAGCATGACTCGAAGCCTTTGATTGACCTCGTTCATCGCCCCAATGCGCTTCTTCAGGTCATCAATGGCAGTTGAGAAAGCGGCGGTCTGCTCTCGTGCACTCATGGCTTCCGCACGGAAAGCCGCCAGCTCCCATACCTCCCCGGTTCTGATGACATAGTGAGAAACCACAAGAAGATCAGCAAGAACGACCAAACCCACACAGACCAACAATCGGCGGAGTAGTTTCTTAGAGAAGCTGAAGCGAATGGGTTTTGCAGTGGATCCTCTGAACACTACAACGGTATAGGCATCGCCGTCTTGAATATTTGTCTGACTCATAACCTTCGTCTCCCGTGCCTACTGTACCTGGAAGGCATGTATAAACTCGCCCTCCAAATTACCGACTTAGCCCCCTCTTGGTCAACCCCCAAATAGTATTTCTACGAGACGGTTTCAACCACATTATCTAGGAGGTCTCTCGGCAAACCCACTCAAGATAAGGTGGAAACCCTTGGCTCACCGGAATTGCTATTATTTCTGGCACCTTGTACGAATGGATCTTCCGAATTGTTTCTTCGAGGGAATGGAATTTATCAGAGGTTGTCTTGATCAGAAGGAGTGATTCCTGGTCGTTCATCATCTTTCCTTCCCACCAGTACGTTGAGCGCACGGTGGGAATCGTCGAAGCGCAAGCAGCGAGTCGAGACTGTACCACTTGGTCGGCAATCTTCACCGCTTCATCTTGGCTTGCTGTTGTGACCATGACAACCACTACATGGATCGGTTCAGCCCCCATAGGGTAGCCAGGATACCCAAGCGCCTCTCTACAATCAACCTGATCATTTCAACGGCACGACCGGCTTCCTGGTTTCAGTCAGCAACATCCGTGCCTTACCAGCAAAGATTCATAATGAACATCATATTTATTTACAATGACTTATGAATTCATCCCGCATGGGGATGTGGCCCTAGAACAATGGACTGTATGCCAAACGTGGCAGTCAGGCAATTTTTTGGACACCGATGTTCAAAACCGACCTTTTCCGGCACTCCACGGGCTGTCCAAAGATGGTCAACAACCGATTCCTATGCCGTCCCCATCTTTGCTAACTCCCAGAAGTAATGGGCGAATGTCTTCATTCCCCCTGAGGCCTGACCCCAGTCGTAATATTCGTTGGGAGCGTGATACCCATGCTCGGGCAGACTCAAGCCTATGAAGAGGATTGGTATCTTCCAGGCTTTTTGCATCGTCACGACAGCCCCGATAGATCCCCCTTCTCGCACAAACGCCGGATCTTTACCGAACCCCGCCCTCACGGCGCGCTTCACACAATCCACATAAGACCCGGCAAAACTGCCCTTAAAGGGATAGAGCGCGCCTTCTCGTTCCATCTTCACACTTGGATTCACCCTGGAAACATGCTTCTTCAACAGGGCAAACACTCTCTCCGGTGTTTGGTTTGGGACGAGGCGCATACTGACCTTGAGCTCGGCACGACCAGGCACAACCGTTTTGATTCCCTGTCCGTGGTATCCTCCGCTGAGTCCGTGAATCTCGAAGGTCGGAGCAGACCAGATCCGTCGCATGACTTCTGCCGGATCCTTCACTCGAAGCGACCGAAACCCATAGGCTTCTTTGAAACGTCTTACATCGAAGCCGGACTTGAGGAAATCCTTGATCTCATTGATAGTGGGCTCGACCACATCGTCATAGAAACCAGGGATTTTTACTCTGCCGGTCCTCGCATCAACACAAGTGTTCGCCACCTCCATCAACTCAGCCAGCGGGTTACGAGCGGCTCCACCGGTCACACCCGAATGTGCGTCTTTCTCCCCCGTGCGCAGGATCAGCCGTGCGCCGAGCAGGCCGCGCAAGCCGTATGGGACCGCTGGCCGCCCCTTGGCAATCCAAATTGTATCCGACACAACCACGGAATCTGGTCGTGGAATCACACTGTGGTTTCTAAGCCCGGTGGCAAAATGCGGGCTCCCGATCTCTTCTTCCAATTCCCACAAGAATCGGATGTTGATCGGCCAACCTTGTTCGATAGCATATCGAGCTCCAAACATCGCCGTAAGGGCCGGCCCCTTGTCATCGGTGGCCCCTCGACCATGGTAGATACCGCGGTCGTTCCGAAACGCGAATGGGGCATGCTTCCATTCAGGTTCCTGCGCCGGTTGCACGTCCAGATGATTGTAGATCGTGACGGTCGGACACTCAGGCCCTGTTATCCATCCGCCGGAGACGATGGGGTATCCACCGGTCTCTACCACTTGAACCTTGGCATTCATCCCGGCCAAATACTGCTTCGCAAGGTCAGCCATGCGTCGCATGTCGCCCGAACGAGATGAATCCATACTAATCGACGGCACCTCGACCATCTGCCCCAAGAGATCCTCAAACCTCGGGCGTGACCCCTTTACAAAGCTCCTCAATTGCCGCTCATTCACCATACGAGTGATCCTCCTTGACCCAAAGACGGGGGATTATAGCGACCATGTCCCGCAAGAGAAAGCAGCTCCGGGTTCCAAACGAAGAATGATGGTAAGATGCCTTGATCAATCATGACTACTTCGGCGCGAATCGTCGCTTCTCTCATCCACGTTCTGCTCACACTTATAGCAGGCACACCGAGACTGGTGTGCGCAGAGGAACCGACCAACATACAGCAGATTCTCGAAGAACCGCGGGTCTATCATCTTCGGCACACCACATTGCGAGGCATTGTACGGGACGTGCAGCCACTCGCCCCCTACACAGTTCCTAATGGCGATAACTGTTACGGCGCCTACTTATTTCGCCTTGAGGACGATGAGGCGACCATCCCGGTAGCAGTGTTGGGTATTTGTGGTAGGCCGATTGTCCGCGATCCGGAAGTCGAGGATGGTGATCGAGTCGAAGTGAGTGCCACGATTCAGGCACCCAGTCACGGTGGGTACTATCTTAGTTTCAAGGGACTGAAAGTGGTGACCGAACAAGAGGGAATCGTGCAAGCAGTGGCCGATCGCATTCTTCCAATCACAGAATAGTTCCTGCCCACTAATTCGGATGTCGGCTATCGTCACTTTTCTTTACAGGTTCTCGCCCCAGCGATCGAGTCCCAACCTGTGTAGCACTCACGAATACAAGCACAACAGGAGACGCTTATGGCGTGGATGCTCTTGGCCGTCCTGGCCGTATGTGTACGGCTGGTGATCGGCATGTCCAACAGCCTGGGAAGGCTGAAGGTGCGGTCGGGGAATACGTGGTCGGACATCGATGTCCAGCGGAAGCGGCGGTACGATCTCATACCGAACCTGGTCGAGACGGTGAAGGGCTATGTCGGCCACGAGAACGAGTCGTCAACACACCCCGGATGTTCGAGAAGGTCCTGCCCTTCGCCAGGCGTTAGGTGTCGAACAAAATTTGGGCCGCGCGTTCGAAGGCATTTACACACAGCCGCCCGCCTGGTATCAAGGATCGAACAATGCGCGGTGGAATGGCCATGGCGAGACGATTCACAACAGCCCTGATACTGGTGTTGTCCATGTCGGCTGGCTGTGCGAGCAGCCAAGGATTCGACCGAGCCGGAATAAGCGAAGCTCTTCACGTAGATCTTGACAGAAACGAAGACCAGTCACCTGTAAGTCCGACATCTAATCTATCCCTGCCCTTTCGCCTCGGTGTCTTTTATGCGGGCCACGACGTTCCGACCGGACAGTCCATCCGGAAAGTGGAGTGGCTGGGCGCGGATAGAGACCAACTTCTCCGTTTGCTGGCGACCTTGCAAGATGAACAGATACTCACGGATACCGTCGCGCTGATGGATGCCACACTGCGGAGAGAGGATGTACGGGGGATCAAACAGGCTGGGGCGCGTTATGGAGCCGATGTGGTCTTGATCGTAGATGGAGCAGCCGCTCTCGATCGATACAACAACGCCTATGCGTGGTACTATCCGACCGTGATCGGCGCCTATCTCGCTCCCGGCACCGAAAGCGACGCTCTGGTCATGGTCACCGGCAGGTTGTGGGCCGTCCATTCCGACTGGCAGGCTCCCATCCAGACAGCCGAAGGAGTAGCAAAGGTGGTCGGCCCGGCAGTCTTGGTCGAGGACGATGGCATAATTGCGCGCGCCAAGGAAGGCGCGATCGAAGCATTGGGCAAGCGCATCATCGATCAGCTGCGCCTCCTGAAAGAAGAGCTTCCACGCGCGAAATTTCGTTCACGGCGAATCGAAGCTCAACAGGACTCCCAGTAACAATAGATGTTGTCCAAGCGTGAGACCGATCGCACCGGGGCTGATCTCGCCGTTCTTGAAGAACCCACCTCCGACGCCGGTTGATTCATCATAACGCTGTTCTACTCGTACGATTGTGTTCGTCCATTTGTACGTGAACTTGTACTCGACCGTGGACGTGATCGCTTTCACGAACTGTTCCGCTCCATTTCATCGAAGATTGCGATCCCAATAGAACTCGGGGCGCAGCGGCACAGACCAAGGGTCCGCGATGTGCCACCTCAGCACCATGTTGCCACCCATCACGAATGCCCGCTGGCTGCTCGGCAGATGGGCAATGATTTCGGTTCCGATATGAAAGGAGGCGGGGACCGTCACATCGTCGCCCCCCCATTCCACAATGTTCTTCCCATACAGCAGCCAAAACTCCAGGGACGTCTCTGTCTGATCCGGCCCTCCATAGAGGGTTTGTGTGAACGTCAATCTTGGCGTAGCTTTCCAAGCACATCTTCCGCCGTAGCTCGGAAGATCATTCGGATGCGCCAGATGATAATAACTGTTCACAATAAAGGCGGTGACGGTGAGATCATCGCTCACAGCGATATAGCGCATTTACACCGAACATCATGTAGGGCGAATTGTCCGCGATCCACGACCGCATATAGTTGAAGTCGTCCTTCGCGTAGAAGGATTCATAGCCGATGTAGCTGTTGAACAGCCCCACCGTGAGTTTCAAACCGGTTGCCACCGGCGCCAGGCATGACACGTTGGACATCGAGAAGTGGCTGAATGTCTTGGCGTTGTCATAGGGTTCCCTGAACCTTAGGCTCCCTCGGAACGTGCCCGTTTAGATCGCGGCCGGTTTGAAGCGCGAATTCCATCCCCCACCGCGAGGATTCATACACCTCCTTCCGGACTTACGTCAGCGCCATGTTGACGTTCGGCTCGTTAACTTTCTGCGTCGTGACCCTGCTGCGCCAGAGATGATTATCGGGGTAGTTGAAATCGATCGGACGGGTGAGATCGAGGTAGGCGCCATAATGCCACAACGATTGGGCCGGCTGGTCCTGTCCGGAAGCATCTGCGGCCGCCGGCTGGGCCGATGTCGGCTGGGATTCCTCCGCTCAAGCCGGCGTGACGCTTCCGCTCCATGCGCAGAGGATCAGCCAGACAGTGAAGACGCCGGTCGCGGACCGACGAGAAGCCCTTCCGGCCCGCGCGATCATTTCTCTGCGGGATGGTGATTCCTTGAGATATTATTCTAACGCATTTGCCACACTTCTTTACCTCATCTTGATGGATAATGCGCTACGGTGTTCGGGAAAGTTCCGTACGAAGAGGAGATGAGCGACGGGTGAATCGTCTTGTCTGGCAGGCATGTACAATCCTTCTGTGGATCTGCCTTGCGCCGGTGGCGCTATCCGCAGCGCCGGAAGAAGCGCCATCTGGCGCTTCGAGCGGCGAGCTTCCCTCGTCCGGCGCGCCAGCGACGGCCCAGCCGGAGACGGCCTCCCAGGAGAAATCGCTCTGGCATTACGGGGGCTTCATCGATCTGGCCTATGAGCTAGACTTCAATTTTCCCGGAAATCACACCTGGCGGAACCGGGCAACTACACCCCGTGTGAATGATCCTGTCGTGAATATGGGCACAGCCTATATCAAGAAGGATGCAACCCTCGAATCTCGATGGGGGACGGAACTTCTCGTGCAGGCGGGCCAGGACTCGAAGCAATTCGGATTCGAGGCCAATTTGCCGCAAGTGCAGAATGCCGATGTTTGGCGGCACTTCGGACGCGCGAACGTGTCGTATCTCGCGCCCGTCGGAAACGGACTGACTTTGCAGGCGGGCTTGTTCAACAGTTTCATCGGGTACGAGTCCCTCTATGCCAAGGACAATTCGAATTATACGCGCGCGTGGATTGCCGACTATTCCCCCTATCTCATGTTCGGCGCCAACGCGGTTTATTCGTTTAACGACCGATGGTCCGGCGCATTCTTTATCATCAACGGGTATGCTCACTTATCAAAAGCGAACAGCCTGCCCAGTTATGGGGGACAGGTCGCTTACACCCCGAGTTCATCTTGGACCATCAAGCAAACCCTTTATTACGGACCAGACCAGGCCAACACAGCGATGGAATTCTGGCGGCTGTTCTCCGACACAATCATCGAATGGAAAAGCGCCCATGTGACCGTCGCACTCGACTATCAAGTCGGCACTCAGAAGAATGCGTCGTCACCGGGCAATCGGCGTGAAGTCTATACCGGCGGTGACTTGACCATCCGGTGGCAGATAGGTGGTCCGTGGAGCGTGGCCCTCAGGCCAGAGTTCTATTATGATCCGAGCGGTTTGATCACCGGAGATGAGCAACTCGTCAAAGCCATCACAACGACGCTCCAGTACAACATCCCTTACAGGTGGACCAACACGATCTGCCGACTGGAATATCGGTACGACGACTCAACCGGGTCGGGTGGCGGATTCTTTAAGGGTTCGAACAACGTTCTCACGCCCGGGCAGCAGATGCTGATCTTCGCTCTCATCGGGACATTCGACTCGCCCTGAACCCCCTATTTGCCCGACGCGCCCAGGACGCACCACATGCGGCGTGTGCCCGATTTTTCGTCGCGGTCACCGCTTCGCCGCTAAAGAAACTCACCTGACGGGCCACGATGTCGTCAGTGGGGTGCGGAGTCGAAGTCCAATAGATCTCCGATTTGATGTTGGAGAAGGGATGGCCCTGCGGCAAGGCCGGGTCATGCTGAACAGGGTCAACCAAGGTCTTCAGCCCCTTGATCGTCGGAACTCGCCAGCCTTCCTGCCCCCCGATCTCCTTAGTCGCACAGCCCGTTCGAGCGGCTCCACAGGTCCTGTTCCCGATCCGGTTCCTGCTCCCAGATCAATCCGGTCTTGTTGTCCTTCACCGCCGCGCCATTCATGACCAGCGTGAAGCGAGAATGGGTGGACTGGTCGGCGGCGACCAAGTCGCTGGCGAAGGTGTGCCACCAGGCGCCGAACAGAAAGGCCACGATCAGTATCTTCATGGGGCACCTCGCTGATGTGGGGGCCTATCGTAGGAAAGTTCCGGCATCGGCGCAAGCGGACCTCCCCCGGCCAGCTCGCGCTTCACTCATGGGGCTTCAGGGGAGACTTGAATAGGCTCGGAATCGGCGATAGTGGCGGACGAGCAACATGGCGCCCCAGACGAACGACAGGAGCATCAGGGCAATGCCCACGTCATAGCAGAGATGCGCCAGGCGATGGTCATAGGATAGCCACCCCAGCATGCTCAGGATGTTCTCCCAATCGTGGCCGTCCGTCTCCCTGCCGGTGACTCCTCCAAGCAACAGGAGGTCAAGTGCTCGCGCATCGTTGATATAGGGCGCGATATCCATCATGCTTTCCGCCGTCCACCACAAGGCTGCCGAGGCACCGAACGGATCTCTCGTCTTCACGAGAAACGTCACCAGGCAGACGACCGGCATCAATACCTGGCCGAGGCTGCCGCCCAAAAACATCATAAAACGACCGAAGGGCGTGAAGATGACATGTCCGGCTTCGTGAAAGGGCAGATTGATCAGGTGAAGAAATGACTCGCCGGTGTAATTCGTTTCGAGGGGCGTGATGATGAACGCCCATCCCCACCAGACCATGACCGCAAATACTGCCGCCCGACCGTAGAAGGTCATTGAATCGGTCGTCGTATCCGACTCGATCAGCCAATGCTTGGCCGTCAGCAACCACTCAAATCTCCCAAACGACGGCGTGGATGAGGCGGGAGGAGCCTTCGCCACGACTGGCCGGTACTTGGCGAAGATGATACCGCAGCGGAAACATTCCTCCACCCCAGCGAGCCGTTGAGCCTGACATTTCGGGCAGCGGGTTGGGGATGTGTTTTCCGTGATCATCTCTACACTTTAGGATCACGCAGGAAATCGGACAAGAAAATGAGAAGAACGGTGCGAGCAGGAACGGCGAGGCAATCAGTCGGTTAGTGGAATGAAAAGGGGACCGGCGCAAAGGTGACGACAAACACGGCAAAGGCAATCCATCCGACAATCTTCCGGTTGCGACCCAACGGAACCTGCGGGTCCATGACGGGGGGATGGCCGAATCCCCACAGTCCTGCCATGAACGCCCAGAGAAACCAGCCGGGCCAACCCACGAATCCCAGAGTTACCAAAATCGGGAGAAAGGCGAGCGCCATCGTCCGCTGCCGCCTACCCCAGAGGGCATACGCAACATGGCCGCCGTCGAGCTGGCCGATCGGAAGAAGATTGAGGGAGGTCACGAAGAGCCCGAACCAGGCGGCAAAGCCGATCGGGTGGAGCACCACGTCAGCCTCAGGCGGGAGCGGCCCGATGATCACCCACGACATAAACTGCAACAGTAAGGGCTCACCTAATTGCAACCCAAACGTGGCTGTTCGATCCACAACCGTGGAAAGGTTCAGTCCCACGATCAATGCCACGACGGCGACCACGAAGCCCGCCAGAGGACCGGCGACGCCGATGTCGAACAAGGCGCGACGACTCAGAATCGGTCCTCGCATGCGGATGATGGCGCCGAATGTCCCGATAAAGTGAGGGGGCCCGGGAATGAACAACGGCAAGGAAGCGGGAACCCGGTGAATCTTCGACAATAGATAATGCCCCAACTCGTGGGTGGTGAGAATAAACAGCAACGCACCCGCAAAGGGGATTCCCCGCCAAAGCGTCTCAGGAGAGCTCAGAAGAAAATTGAGAGGTCCACGCGCCGGACCGTTGTAGGCTTGGTAGGCCCCGGCCCACAGCGTGGTAAAGACCGTTAAGAGAAAGAGGACAATCGGCAAGGTCCACTTGGAGAAAAATGACGGTTCCGTGCCATCGTCACTCTCGGTCGGATCGACTGCCTGGGGGACCTGCTCTTCCCTGGTGTCAATGACGATCCCGCGATCGAAATCTCCATGTTCATTCCGCCCGAATCCATCCATGCAATCCCTGCTTATTGAATCGTCCCAAATGGATTATGATCGAGTTCTTCTTCAACGGTCGTGGCAGGGCCATGTCCAGGCAAGAGACGATAGTCCGGTGAGAGTGTCAGCACCCGGCGGCGAACTGAATTGAGATGGGTCGAATAAAGTTCCCTCGGATTGGATCGACCGATGGATCCGGCGAAGAGGGTATCACCGACGAAACACACCGGCAGTTGCTCATCATCGACACGATAGCAGATGCCGCCCGGTGTATGGCCCGGCGTTATCAAACAGTGAACCGTACGGCGTCCAACGCTGATCGGCAATCCGTCGATCGGTGCAACAAGTAAATCCTCCCGTGGCCGCCAGCTCAGCAGACTCACATCTTCCGGCCCGAGATACACCGGGACTTCACGATGGCTCAAAATCTGTTCGATTCCATCCGCATGATCCGCATGGCCATGCGTGAGACAAATGCCGACAAGGCGCAACCCTCGCCGACGAAGCAGATCAAGCATCGCGGAGGCGTTGTAGGCGGTATCGACCAACAGTGCCTCCCCCTCATGATGTACAACGTACCCCTGAACACCATATCCATTGATGGACCCATGAACCATCTCCACCCAGGGTGGCATGTGTTGAGCAACCGGCTCCCACTTATCGATGGCGATCTGTTCGAGCGGCTGAACTCGCAGGCCCAAGGCCTTTGCCAATGCACGTACTTCCGCCCTATCTCTCGGTTTATCGCCACGTTCCAGCGCCGTAATATCGCCACCAGGCAACCCCGTCATTCGCGCGACATCGCCGACCGACAACCCTTGTCCGGTGCGTGCCTTTTTCACGATGTCACAGAAGTCGTCTTCAAGAGGCATGTGACCCGCTTTCAGCTACTGGATTCCTAGTTTCCAAGTCCTTGCCACTAGCCCCATCGAGAAACCCACTAAAGATTACCATGACTTAGGCCTTTCAGTGAATCAACCTTACCCTTACCTTTCAGTTCTAACAGCTCACAGTACCGTGTCGTACTGGTGTCAATCAAGAATGGGTCTAGCAGCCGTATAAGTTTCCCTGGCCATGTTCCTTGACACTCCATTTCCATATGGTGTCTACTGCCATATGCCAAAAGCAAAGCTGGTCCTCCACACGAAGTACGTGGATGAACAGGGAGGTTTGGTGGAAATGAAGGTCTACGACGTTCCAAAAGCACCAGCCACGCCGTACGGATTCAAGTACCCCTTGGTTTACATACGAAAACGGCAGCGATTGGTCGGCTACGACAACCACGAACACAAGGGCGACCACCGACACTTTCATAGGGCCACAACACCGTACGTCTTTACGACTGTGGATCGCTTGATCGAAGATTTTCGCCGCGATGTCGCGGCAGTCAAGAAGGGGTTGGAACGATGAAAGTCAAACGACTGAAGGTGGGAGTGCGCTCATTAGAGGAAGGCCTGCTAGAGTTCGGTGCCACTCTGAAGGCAGTCCAATCCGGCAAGACTATGCCCAAACGAACAGGAGTCTACTTCGTCAGCGTAGAAGCGATGCGACAAGTGTTGACGCCATCGCGCCTGACCCTTTTACATTGCATCCGCACTCGTCGGCCTCGCTCTATTGCCGCGCTGGCCAAACTGATCCGGAGGGATTTTAAAAATGTGCACGCAGATCTGAAACTCCTCGCCGACGTCGGCCTGGTGCAACTGGAACCGGGTGCGCATGTGAGGGACTCCGTCACGCCGACCGTCCCCTACGAACGGATTCAATTCGAGATCGCGGTGTAAAAGAGAAGTGCGTCAGCACACACTTTCATTTCCAAGTACCACCAGCTTCTTGAAGTAGCGCCCAGAATGCATCAGCATTGTAAAATGGCTTATGGTGTCCCAGTGTGGATTGCGTGATCTTCAGGTTTTCCCCCGTAACATCGGAAGACCAGGGCATTGAGTTGCGCACATCTTCCGGTGTGTAGAAATAACCAGCTTCCGGGTGATTGTCCAAAAGAATCAGAACCCACTTGTCTCCATAGATCCCTTTCAACTTTTCCAAAATCGGCTTTCTCACTCCCCACCACTCAACAGAACTTTCCGGAGCATACAGCCCAAAGTCACCTTCGCCAATTCCCAGTTTCCTGAGCAGAGGTGCCGACTCGCGCTCAGTTGTTCGCCGATGCAAATGAAGAACCTTTGACGACCCATCACGATCAACGTCGAAGTGCTTCTCGACCATTTCGACGAACCTGCCGAATATTGCTTCAGAGTCTGTAGCCATCCCATCACCCTTCCGGACTGAGCTTGATCTCTTTCACGTCTCCAAACGTCGCAAGGGCTTTCGGCAACGCCTCCCCTGATCCGACGGCGACGATCTTCAATTGGCCTGGGCGCAAATGTTTCTTGGCGGCCGCTAGGACGTCTGCCTTGGTCAATTGCACGACCTTGGCCCGTAGCTGTTGCAAAAAGTCCTTCGGCAATCCATCGTACTCCAACTCGACCAACCGGCTGACGATCGCCGATGAACTGGAAAAGGAGAACACGAACGAATTGACGTACGCTTCCTTCGCCTCCGCCAGCTCCGCATCGGTCACCGGCTCGGCGCGCATTCGTTCGATATTCGCCACAAATCGCTCGATCACTTCCTGGGTGGAGGTCAACTTGGTTTCCGCCCGCATCAGCCAGACACCTTGGTCATGCATCCCAGCATTGAGGCGGCTGCCGACGGAATAGGCCAGACCCCGCTTTGTCCGCACGTCGTTGAACAGGCGGCTGCGGAATGAACTTCCACCCAAAATATCGTTCGCGATGGCCAATGCGACGTAGTCAGGATCATTCTCCTTGATCGAGAGATGTCCCACCCGGAGATGGGTCTGCGAGGTATCTTTACCAACGAACCTGACAACAGGTCTGGACAGCTCCGCCTCCGGTACGTCGGGAATCTTCAGCTCCGACACCATTCCCTTTTTCCACTCCCCGAATGCCTTGCGCAGAGAGGCCACCATCTCATCTTTGTTGAAGTCGCCGGTCACACCGAGGATCATACCGTTCGGATGAATTGTGTTGCGATGGAACGCGACGAGATCGTCCCTTGTGATGCGTTTGACCGAATCCAGCGAGCTTTCTCGCGCACTCGGATGATCAGCCCCATAGAGCATCTTGGCAAATTCTCGGCCGACGATGGAGCCGGGATTATCCTGACGGCGGCGGATCCCCTCTATGGCCTGCAACCTAGCCAATTCGACGCGGGCAGGATCGAACGCCGGAGCCCTAAGGAGACCGGCGAAGATCTCCAACCCCCGCTTCACATCCTTGCTCAGGACATCGAGAGACGCCGACCCTGATTGTCGCCCGATCCCGATACCCACATCGACTGCGAATTGCTCCAGTTCGGCATCAACCTGCTCCGCGGAAAGACCGCCACCGCCACCGGTCCGCATCACCGCCCCGGTCATGGCCGCCAGTCCGATCTTATCGGCTGGATCAAGCCAACTACCTGTTCGCATCGTGGCCGTGATCGTAACCAACGGTAGTTCATGGTCTTCCAGCAGATAGAGGACCATGCCGTTGTCCAGAACGACCCGTTCTGGCTCCGGTGGTGAGAATTCCACCGGCTTGAACGTCATGGTTCTGGGATCGCTGACTGTCGGATCTGCTGAATAGGCGACCACAACGGACGCCAGCAGTATCGCCGGCATGCCGAGGGCTCTTACCACGTGACGAAGGCTCCTCCACCCTGACCTGTGTCCCCTCACCTGCCTCATGGCCTCACCTCGCCGACAGGATTCGCCGCAACGGTGTTATCGGTACCTTTCTTCACCAAGACCGCAACGGTGCGATTCGACTTGGTAAAGTACTGCTTCGCCACCCGCTGTACATCTCCAGCCGTGACCGCAGCAACCTTGTCGCGTGATGTCAGGATGTAGCGCCAATCACCGGCTACCGCCTGATACAGCGACAGTTGTGAAGCGAGGCCGCTGTTGGACCGTAAACCTCGCACCAAATCGGCGTCTAAGTTGTTGAGCACCTTTTCGAGTTCCTGAGGAGAGACCGGTTCACGTTTCAGTCGCTCGATCTCCTCATAGAGGGCGGCTTCTACTTCCGCTGTCGTACGAGGCGCCAACGGCGCAGCCGTGAGAATGAATAGGTTCGGCGCGCGCACTCCCGGATGATTCGCATCCGACCCAACTGAGGCAGCCAGACGTTTCTCCCGCACCAACGTCTGATGCAAGCGAGACGTGAGTCCGTCGCTCAGCACAGCATCGATCACGTCAAACACATCGTCATCCGGATGCCCTAACCCCGGCTTGTGGTACCCGATGACAATAGCCGGCTCGGCGTCAAACTCCACCTCAATTCGTCGCTCACCCCGTTGTTCCGGCTCGACCGTCACCAAAGGTGGCGGCAGGGGGGCGGGAGGAATCTTCCCAAACGTCTGCTCGATCAAGGCAATCGTTTCTTTCGGATTGATATCACCGACCAGAGCAATCGTGGCGCGATTCGGACCATAGTGGGTCCTGAAGAAGGCTTCCGTGTCGGCAGGTGTCAAGGACAGGATATCGGACCCCCATCCGATGGTCGGAACCCCATAGCCATGGGCCCGGAATGCAGTTGATGTGAAGGTTTCGAACAACAGGCCGTTCGGGCTGTCGTCGTTCCGCAAGCGCCGTTCTTCCATCACGACACCGCGTTCTTTATAAAATTCGCGCAACACAGGGTCGGCCATTCGATCCGACTCGATCGTGGCCCACAAAGGCAGTCGATTGGACGGCAAACTGATCATGTACCGCGTCACGTCTTTGCCCGTCGATGCATTGAGTCCCACCCCGCCGTGCCGCTGGTACAACAGAGCCATTTCATTCCCGACAACGTACTGCGCGGCCTGAGTCTGTAGCTCCAAGAGGCGATTCTGGAGTGATTCGATCACGGCCCGCTCCTCAGCCGTCGCGCCGCCGCTCTTTGCGGCTGCCTCGCGCTGACGCTGATCGAGCT
The DNA here is from genome assembly GCA_030444405.1 of Nitrospira sp. Classification (GTDB taxonomy): domain Bacteria; phylum Nitrospirota; class Nitrospiria; order Nitrospirales; family Nitrospiraceae; genus Nitrospira_D. Next base: position 5,368 of record JARFPM010000001.1, on the reverse strand, counting down.
CGGTCCCGACCAAGGCCAGCTCATCCAAGATCGGTTTTTCTTTCTCATAGTTGGTCGTCCCGATGACACGTGTGCCTTTGAAGGCCATGTGCTCGTAGAGATGGGCCAGCCCAGTCTGGCCGACCTGCTCATTGATTCCGCCCACCGCGAATGTGATGTTGATGGAGACCACAGGCGTCTGATGTCGTTCGACCATAAGAACGGTCAGCCCATTGGCCAGTCGATGCTCGATCACCCGTTCAGCAAGGCTCGGTGACTCCGCTAGAAGTGGGCCAAGGTTGAAGTTAAGGCTCAGGATGAGGCCCAAACAAAATATGAGGATTTTACCTCGCCCGAGAACGAGATCTTCGCTCAACCTACACCTCAACCTTAATTTGGATTTCATTCAAATATCTCCATGAGTTGTTCCGGCGTTTCGATGAACCAATCGGGCTGACAGGCTTCCATCTTCGCTCGATTCCCCATGCCATACCCGACGGCACAGACACGAATGCCGGCGTTATGTCCTCCGTTGATATCATTCGTGCTGTCCCCCACAAGGACCGTCCGCTCTTTCGGCACACCTACTTGTTCCATGATGTGCAATAACATCCCTGGTTCCGGTTTGAGCCCAAACCCGTTGTCTCCACCGACCATGTACCGGAAATGTTGCGGGCCCAAACTGTTCAGGATCACGTGGGTGTATTCAATCGACTTGTTGGTTGCAATCGCCTTGTCCTTGCGGGCGAAATGTTGCAGCATCGGCTCGATACCGGGGTAGAAGCTCGTCCGGTCCAAGCAATGTTCGAGATAATGGCCTCGAAACACCTTCAGCGCTTCTTCAAATCTGGGCTGATTGCCCTCCCCGACTGCAAGACGCAGCAACCGCTTGACGCCGTCGCCGACAAAACCAAAAATTTCTTCAATGGGGCGTTCGGGTAATCCCAGCTCGACAAGGGTGAAGTTGACCGATTGTGCGATGTCCCACTTCGATTCGATCAGCGTACCGTCCAAGTCAAAAATCATCAAATCCACTGGGATTTTAGCCATTACTCAACCTTTCGCAGGGAATCAATAAGGGCGGTGAGCACGATGCGTTGTGCTTCATCCTGTTCATGAGCTTCCGCCTCCCGTGCGAAGCTCACCATCCGTTTCAGTCCGACGTGCGGAGGGATCACCGGCGAAATGATACGCCAATAGTTCCCCACGACCTTCACGTGAAAACGAACCTCTTCCGTCGTTTCCTCAGGCACAAAGCTGGCGGTTTCCAGATAGACCGCTCCCCGGACATAAAAGGTGACCGGGATGATCACTTCCAGATTGTTGAGGATCTCCCATTTTCGATAGTCCTCCGGGACGATTGTTTTCTGGACGACAACGATACGGCCCCATGCCGGCTCTTCTTTCCAATCAATATAAGGGATCAAGGTGTCGAATGAAGGTGCGTCTAAGCGAGCGCCCTTCTGGTCCAAAAGAACATATCGCTTCACAACTTCCACAGGAGACCGTCTCATCGAACCGCTCGGATTCACTTGGGCATTCGAAGGGACGGCCAGAGCAAGGACAGCGAGAGCGACAAGGTAATGGACGAAGCACTTGGGTAAAGGATTCACGTGTCTAACCGGATGGATCACAGACCCACAAGTTCCGCGCGATGACTCATGGAGGTACGTTCGGCACCTCCATTCTTTAGGATATACACTTCAGCCGTTTCATTCTAGCAAACGGGACTCAGGACATCCAGGTAACGAAGCGATGTCGCCTGCGTTGTTTGACCTTCTTAAAAAGAGAATGCTACGGTCGCCCTTCACGTCAACGTCTTGCCAAGGAAGAAGAGTCTGTGTTCACTCTTCGATGGAGATGGATTCGGCTCATCGGTCTTCTCATCGCCCTCCACTGCACGTTCAGCCTGATGTCCTTGGTCTCCATCGCCGCTGCCGGCAGCGGCGATGGATCTCTGAATGCCGACACCATTTTCAGCTCGCAGAATCAAAACGAGCAACCGTTCTCACTCACAACCCCTCCCCGGAAAGCCTACGATCTGCTCAAACAGCTGGAAGAACGAGGTGGGAGACCGCTGTCGGGCTACATCGGAGGGCGTGACTTCCAAAACCGTGAACGACGTCTTCCACGAGGCGACTATCGGGAGTATGATGTCAATCCCAAGATACGAGGCCGCGGGCGGGATGCCGAACGAATTGTCATCGAGCAGCGAACCGGAAAGGCCTACTATACCGGAGACCACTACCGAACGTTTGTCCCTCTTAACTGACGAACATCCAAACCGACCAACATCTCTTCATGGCAGGAAACCCTACCTTACAAACTCATCTTTGCAATGCCACGCCTCCCTGGTCGGCTCTTCTTGTCGTCCCGCGAGAGACCTCAGCCTCGGCGTTGGTGAAAACGCCGCCCGGATATGCCGTGCGTACCATCCAGGGGAAGAAATGCCGAACGCCATCGGGGCTCTTCGGTGAATTCGCACGCGCACTCGCCTTCCCGGAATACTTCGGACACAACTGGGACGCACTCGAAGAATGTCTGGCCGATTTGGAATGGCTTCCGGCCAAAGGGTACATCCTGGTCATTAGCGATGCCGACGCTGTGCTTCCCGAGGATGAAGAAGAGTACGAAACACTGCTGGAGGTCCTCGACGACGCCGGCGAAGCCTGGAGCAAGGGACACACCGCCGACGGTCGGCGCGCCCCATTCCACGTCGTGTTTATGATCGCCGAGCAGGATAAATCTAAGCGGAAGCACTGGGAGCTGGAGGAGCTCTCCTCTACCGAGTCGAAGACACCTAAGACCAAACCCATCCCGAAACGTTCGCCCAAGCGGTCTAGAAAATAAAACCTTCTACGATGAGCTGGAACAGGCCGCACCGGTGGGAAGGACCTAGACGCGAGTCTTTTGGGCAAAACCCCTTAAACCAACACATATCCGTACGACAGATCGCACCGCCCAGCGAATACGAGAAGGATGCTCCTTCACTTCGTCGTTGGATGCGCCAGAGAGACCTATGTTCCGTTGACACGCGGTCCATCGAGCTCGCACCGCCTTCTCATGTTCAATACAGATACTGTGCGTCTCTCGGCGGTCTTCGAGGGGAGCTTTTTCTCCGACGAGTCCGATCCGACCTTCCCCACGGCACCATGAACAGATGACTTGCATATCCGTCTCGCTCTTCTGATATTAGTTTGATCAGCAAGAATCGCGCCGTCATGCCAAAACAGCGGCCAGGACGAAAACAACAGAGAACTTCAACTTCCAGTCGAACCTTGGAATCTGTCACCGTATCTGAATCGATAGAACTGTATCTGTTACGACGTTTCTTGACCGGCTCTCGCCTCGCGTGATAGGGTGCGCCCCCGTTATGAAAACATCCCGTTCCGCCAAGCTCTTCGTAGAGGCTCAGCAACTCATTCCCGGCGGCGTGAACAGTCCTGTTCGGGCCTTCCGCTCGGTTGGGGGTCAACCGCGCTTCATCGCGCGCGCGAAAGGATCACGCCTCTATGACGTAGACAAGAACGTCTATATCGACTACGTGCTGTCTTGGGGACCGATGATCCTAGGACATGCTCACTCAGCTGTGATCACGTCGATCAAGCAAGCGGCTGGACGAGGCACCAGTTACGGAGCGCCGACTGAGTCGGAAGTCTCACTGGCCAGAGAAATCCGCAGCGCCTTGCCGTCCATGGAAAAGATTCGGCTTGTCAGCTCAGGCACCGAAGCCGTCATGAGCGCCATCCGAGTGGCGCGAGGATTCACCAAGCGGACCGGCGTCATGAAGTTCGAAGGCTGCTACCACGGTCACGGGGACTATCTATTGGCCAAAGCCGGGTCAGGGCTGGCGACATTGGGAATTCCGGATTCACCGGGCGTGCCGGATGACTTTGCCAAACATACGCTCACCGCTCCCTACAATGATATTCGTACGGTCCAGCAACTGATCAAGGCCAACCGGGATCAGCTGGCCTGCATCATCGTCGAGCCGATCGCAGGGAATATGGGAGTCGTCCCTCCTGCGCCGGACTTCCTCGCCGCGCTGCGGCAGCTGACTAGCGATCACAACATCCTGTTGATTTTCGACGAAGTGATTTCTGGATTTCGTGTGAGTTATGGAGGTGCGCAGGCGCTTTACGGCATCACACCGGACCTCACGGTTCTCGGAAAGATCATCGGTGGTGGATTGCCGGTGGGTGCCTACGGCGGACGGAAAGAGATCATGGATCTCATCGCACCGGTTGGACCGGTTTATCAGGCCGGTACGCTCTCCGGTAATCCGCTGGCAGTCTCGGCCGGATTGGCCACCCTTAAGCAGTTGCGGGTGAAGGGAGTCTACAAGAAACTCGAGGAACGATCAGCCGCCCTAGCCAAAGGCATCGGCGAGGCCGCGAAAAAAGCAGCAATACCGGTCACGCAAACCCGTGTCGGGTCGATGCTGACGACGTTCTTTACTCCAGGGCCTGTTGTAGATTGGAATACGGCGAAACAATCCGACACAAAGCGATACGGTCAATTCTTTCATTTTATGCTGGAACAAGGTGTCTATCTGGCACCGTCCCAGTTCGAAGCTGCCTTCCTCTCCACCGCCCACAGCACACAGGACATCGAGAAAACCATCCGCGCCGCGCATACTGCCTTTAAAAAACTCTAACTGAATGCCTGCTCAAGGCATCCTGTCAGATTGGTCATTCGTATCTTTGAAGATACAATCGTTGTCCATTTAGATACAGGGCACCGGCGCCTGAGAGCCCTTCCCTTTGAGGGCTATCTGCGTACTCTCTACTCATCATCCTCATCTTCGGCTTCTAGTGCCTCCTGCCGCTTCTGTTCTTCCATCGCGTTGTGAAGCAGCATGCGGATAAACATCGAATAAAGTGACCCTTTTTCCAACGTGCCACCAGGCGGAATGGCAATCTTCCCCTCTTTAATCATGCGATCCATCCAAGCCTTTTGATCCGGGGCGATCAATACAGGAATTTCGACCAGCCCCACCTTTCCCATCATATCCATGCGTTTAACCCTCCATTACTCATATGTAGTTCCTCGGAGCTCGTTTGGAATGACAACCACGCCTCAACAGAATTGAAGGAGGGTCGCATTGCAACATGCCGTTTTGAACATTGTCAATCGACCAAACCTGGCACGACACCTGCCTACACAGACAGGCCATGAAGACGCACCCAACAATAATCCTAGCCCGGTTGTTTGTCTGCGGGATGTTGTTTGTCTCCTCCACATCTGGCGCCCATGCCCAGCGCCTACAGAAGTCCGACCTCGGCTCAACCCTGGAACCTCAGTGTGACCTCTGCTGGTATCCATCGCCGAATGAAGAGCGCTCGAATCGGCTTCCCACGTACAAGCAGCCTCGACACAAACGTCCACC
>JARFPM010000110.1 GCA_030444405.1 Nitrospira sp. | reverse complement strand
AAGGCCGCCATCCGTTCTCAGCTCGATAAGCTTATTCGTCTGAATCGGACCAGGGCCGACTATCTGACGAAGTTTGAGGAATTAATCGAAGCCTACAATGCAGGGAGCCGCAACATCGATGAACTGTTCAAGGAGCTCCTCGCGCTCAGCCGTAGTTTGAATGAAGAGCAGGAACGGCATGTCCGAGAGCACCTCTCCGAAGAGGAATTGGTCATATTCGATATCCTGACGCGTCCTGCTCCTGAGTTAAGTTCGGGGGAACGGGCCGAGCTCAAGAAGGTCGCCAAAGATCTGCTGGAGAAACTCAAAGACTTGCTCGTGCTGAACTGGCGGCAAACAGTCGCCGCTCGTTCACGCGTGAAGCTGGCCATCGAAGATGTGCTCGACCAAAGCCTCCCGCGGGCCTACACGCCAGATCTCTACAAACAGAAATGCTCAGCTGTATTTGAGCACTTCTATGAGAGCTACGGCGATAAGGGAGCCAGTGTGTATCGTTCCTACTCCGGCGGCTCATCCCTATCCTCTTCGCTTTGAATGCCGCTTCAGTCTCCGCTATAATCCTCGTTGCTCTTGAGAGGACCTATGGACACTGCCAATACTGCATACCAAGAACGCCTTCGCCAGCTGGCCGAACTGATGCTCGCCGTGTCGGGCGAATCGGTCACGATGATGAAGCGCAATGCGCCTGAGCAGGCGCTGAAGCTCAGGCGCCAGGACGAGTGGGGCATCTACCTGGAATTCCTCAAGATCATCTTCAATCTCACCGATCGGCTGGTGGCTCTGCACGTCCCGATGAAGGACCAGATGGAATTTATGAACGGGCTGGAAGACGCCGTAACGCAACAAATGAAGCTTGCGCTGGAGTCGGCGTTCGGATACGACTCGGATCAGATGGAAATCGTGCTGACGATCGGCACCACGGTAGCGGAAAGTCGACAGACCTACGAGAAGTACAAGTTCCTGATCTCCGAAGACTCCGAAACCAAGAATGAGATGTTTCACGAGTTTGGCGTTAGAGTGGCTGACGCCCTCGGCGCAGCCGGCAATGCGCAGCTCAGCTCAGCGGCGTCGCTCTGTGCCAGCGCCGTCGTACCAGCCCTCAGCGCAGTCCTGCAAGGACAAGCCCCACCCTCACCTAGCGTGTCCCAGGCTGCGCCTGCGGCCGTCGGAAACGCTTCCGAGCAACCTCGAACGACCGGCCAGGAGATCAAGCTCGTCAGCTTGATGTCGAGCGTGTCGGGCGAAGAAGTCGAGACCCGTTGGGGACTCCACCCCCGGTTTCGCGAGGACCTCACCCCATCCGAGCTGCAGCAACTCACCAAACTTTTGAATCGGGTCGCAAAAATCCTTGGCGAACGGTATGCTGCCGTGGCATTCTCCAAAGAATGGGCCTCGTGGCATCAGGCAGGGCACGCCTGAGTTCGCCCATGGTCGCCTCTCACTGTCGTTTCAACGCATTCCGTCATCTTGACCAAAGGAGCCTGTGTGGATTCCTCTAATGCCATACGCAGTTCTCTTCCTCAGAACCTCAATCGCCTGTCTGAACTGGCCCAGAACCTCTGGTGGAGCTGGACGCTGGAGGCTCGCCTACTGTTCGAAGTGATCGATCCGACCTTATGGTCTCTCACACACCATAATCCGGTGAAACTCCTGGCCGATGTCGCACCGGACCGATTGACGCGCTTGGCCGAGGACCCCTCGTTCCTTCGCCAATACTCGGCGGTGTTCCGCCTGTTCGACGAATACCTGGCCAACAAGAAGAGTTGGGTCGGGACGCACCATGCCGACTTGGCGAAGACGACCATCGCGTATTTCTCGGCCGAATTCGGTTTGCACGCCTCCGTTCCCATTTATAGTGGTGGGCTTGGAATCTTGGCCGGGGACCATTGTAAGGAAGCGAGCGACCTTGGCTTGCCGTTCGTCGGAATTGGATTCATGTACCCACAGGGCTATTTTCGCCAGCGTATTACTCCGGAGGGTTGGCAAGAAGCGGCCTACGCCCCGTTCAACCGCGACGAGTCGCCCATTCATCTGGCTCAAGCGCCATCGGGAGAACCCTGCCGGTTTGCCGTCGACATGGGGGGCCGCCGTGTGACTGCGGCAGTCTGGAAAGTACTGGTGGGTCGTATCACATTGTTCCTGATCGATACGGACGTGCCGGAGAACAGCCCGGAGGACCGCGCCCTCTCCGCCCGTCTGTACGGCGGCGATCAGGAAATGCGCCTCTGTCAGGAAATCTTGCTGGGCATCGGCGGCGTGCGCATGTTGCGCTCGCTCAGCATCTCGCCATCGATCTGGCATGCGAATGAAGGTCACTCGGCCTTTCTCACACTGGAGCGTGTCCGTGAACTGGTCCAAAAGGGTTCGTCTCATGCGGAAGCTTGTGAGCTTGTTCGTCAGAGCACCGTCTTCACGACCCACACGCCTGTGCCGGCCGGGCACGATGTCTTCCCCCACCATCTGATGGATCGATACTTTGCCGGCTTCTGGGAACAATTGGGACTCTCGCGGGACGAGTTTCTCCGCCTCGGCGAAACTCCAGAGTCGGGAGGACACGGTTTCAACATGACCGCGCTGGTCATGCGCTTGTCGGCCCACGTCAACGGCGTTAGCCGCGAACATGGCCGCGTGACTCGCGAGATGTGGCAGCACTTCTGGCCTGGATTACCGACCGACCAGGTCCCTATCCGCAGCGTGACCAACGGCATTCATGCGCCGACGTGGATCTCGCCGGAGCTGCACCATCTGTACAGCAAGTCGCTCAGCCCGACATGGGCCCACACCTGCGATGATCCGGCCATGTGGCAGCGGGTGATGGATGTCCCCGACCATGAGCTGTGGGCGGTTCGACAAACGATGAAGCGGAAACTCATGGGGTTTATCCGCGAACGAGCGCGAAACGGCTGGATGCATGGACACCTGCAGCCGTCTCAAGTGCTCACGCGCGGCACACTCCTCGACCCTGAAGCCTTGACGATCGGATTTGCCCGACGGTTCGCGACGTACAAACGGGCAACCCTGCTCTTCCGAGACCTGGAACGGCTGAAGACACTCCTCCAAGACCGCTGGCGGCCGGTCCAACTCATCTTCGCCGGCAAGGCCCATCCGGCCGATGAGCCGGGTCGATACTTCATTCACGAGGTGCTGAACTTCTGCCATGACCACAAGCTGGGCGGCCGTGTCGCATTCCTCGAAGATTACGAGATGCACATGGCCAAGTATCTTGTCCAGGGCGTCGACATTTGGTTGAACACCCCTCGCTTTCCGATGGAGGCCAGCGGCACCAGCGGTATGAAAGCCGCCCTGAACGGCGTGTTGAACCTCAGTGTCCTCGATGGATGGTGGGTCGAAGGCTATAACGGGGCCAACGGGTGGGGCATCCAACCGCTGGGCGAACAGGCCGACGCGCAGGCCCAAGATCATCATGATATAGAACAACTCTATCGCGTGTTGGAACAAGAGGTCGTGCCGCTGTTCTATCAACGCGATCGTGACGGCATTCCCAGGGGCTGGCTCGAAATGGTCAAAGAATGTATCCGTACCATCGTGCCACAGTTCTGCACCACACGTATGCTGAAAGACTATGTTGGTCTGATGTACCGCGCCGCCACGGTGCGGCTGCCCACGACATGGTAACTCGGTTCGATGCAGCGGATCGTCATCTGATACGCGACCTGGTTTTCAATCCGACTACAATAGTGCGTGTCATCGGCGCGCTTATTCTGCTTCTCATCACAGCACCTCTCTCGACTGCATCAGCAGGAACCACTCCCACGGTCGAATCGAAAGCCGAGGCCCTCTTCAAGGCCGGTGACTACCCCGAAGTCATATCTCTCTACCGAAGTCTTCCACCAGACGCGACGGCCTCGAAAGAATTCCTCCGTCTCTCCTTGCTGAGCTATGTCCGTCTGGGACAAACAGACGAAGCCCTGGCCATCTATACGAAATTGACCCAGCCGGGACAGCCTCATGATCCTTCGCTTCTTCGCCCATTGGCGCTCGGAGTGATCACGAGCCACGTTCGGGACCGAAAAGAGCATGTCCGCATTGCGGCCTACTCGGCCCTCGCTGAATTGGGGCTGCCGGAGACCGCCGCGATTTTGGAGGATGGTTTGCTAGACACCTCGGTCGTCGTACGAGCACGGGCCGCGGAGGCGATCGGAAAAGCCGGACTGGCGGCCAAGTCCGGCGCTTTGCGTCGTGCGTTGCGAGATGAGATGCCGACCGTGCGCATCGCCGCCATGACCGCGCTCGGAGAAGCGAACGCCATCGACGTCCGACAACGATTGCTCGACGTCGCGCGCACGGAAGACGGGCCTGAAGCTATTTTTGCGTATGCGGCCTTGTTTAAGCTGGGACTCTCTGAAAAGCTGGACGACATTACCAGCGCGGCCACCTTGCCGGACCCCGAGACGAGGATGGCGGCGCTGGGGGTATTGGGACGACTCAAACGTCCGGCAAGCCTGGCAGTCCTGGCCCAAGCTGTGTATGATCCTGATCCATCGGTGCGCGCGTTCGCTGCCGGAGCACTGGGAGAATTCGGGTCCCCGGGAGGCGTGGCCCCGCTGACGCATGCAATTGGCGACGAGATGGCGATGGTTCGCGGCATGGCCGCGGCAAGTCTTGGAAAGCTCGGCATCAAGGAAAACCGGCCCTTGTTGTTGGCACTCACCAGAGATCCGAATCTCCATGTCCGTGCCAGCGCCGCAGAGGGGTTGATTCGCCTCGGCGATCCATCAGCCCTCACGCTGGCAAGCGAGCTGGCTCGGCATTCCGACCCTTCCGTTCGCGCCGTAGCGGCGCAGGCCTTGAGTGCGTCTCCCAATAACGAGGCCCTTGCGGTGCTACAAACTCTCTTACAGGACCAGCAGCCGCTTCCTCGCCTGATGGCAGCCAAGGGATTGCGGAAAAGCAGCGACAGTGCCATCCCTGTCTTAGTGAAAGGGTTGCACGACTCGGATGAGGCCGTGCGTATCGCGACCGCAAACAGCTTGCTCCAACAACTGACCCGATTGAGTTCGTCGAAACGTCGCCGCTAACCAAGGATCTCTATGGCAAAGTTTCTCGTTGTTGTGTTGTTGCTCATCGGAGCATTCGGAGCAGGCTACTATCTCGGTCAGCGGCCCGTCGGAACGCTGCAGCGAACGGTCGCAGAACTTCAACAGTCGTTGAAGGATGTGTCCAGAAACGTGTTGGACACGACACTCGGGATCGAGCGCGATCTCCGCCGGCGTCAGGGGCTCGTGGAGGCCAAGTCCAGATTGGTCCAGGCGAAGGCGCACCTCGCCGATCGCAATTTCGGCGACGCAGCCAGAGAATTGGGCCAGGCCGTCGAGGCCGTGGAAACCATCACAAAAGGAGCCAAGTCCGATGATACAACCAACGCCCTACGGGACATGGCCGGATCGCTGCGGGAGGTGAAGTTGGAAATTGAGATGGGGAAGCCGGTGTCGTTGAAAAAGCTGGACGAGCTGCAGCAGAGAATGGATCAGCTGCTGAATAAATGACTCAGGCGTTGGCCGGTTGAGAAATCGGCTGTTTCTTCCACTTTGCCAGAATTCGCTCCACTCGCATCTTCACGACCATATCAGGGTCTTTGAGCAACGGTTTGATCGCCTCGCGACCCCGCTCGTCACCGATCGACTCCAAGGCGGCGGCAGCCGTCAGCCGCGTAAACCAGTCTTTATCGCCGAGCAGCTCGATGAGTGGATCAATGGCCTCGCTACTCTTGATTCGTCCCAACGCAAGGACGGCGCACTTGCGGACGTTTTCATCCTTGTCGCGAAGGGCTCCGATCAGCCTTTCAACGGACGGCTCACCCAGTGCGACCAAGGCATCAATGGCATCATCTTTGAATTCGTCGTTCCGAAGCTGAAGCATCAGAGGATCGAGCACCCGTTCATCGCGGATTTTCCCGAGCGCCGCGATGGCGTACTTGCGAACCTCCCAGTCACGGAGGAGTTTGAGGAGCGTCTCGACGGCGGGAGAACCCACCTGTCCCATCGCTTCGATCGCGACTTCTCGGACCTGCCAATCACCATCGCGCAATGCGCGGGCCAGTGGTTCGACACACCGCTCATCACCCATCTCGCCGAGCGTGATAACGGCTTCTCGTCGGACCACCCACTCGGGATCGTTCAAGAGATCGATCTGAATATCGATCTCATCCTTGACCTGCTCTTCTTCGAGCGCGACAGTGTTTTGGCCGACCGTCAATGCGTCACCAGCGGGAGAATCAGCCTGTGTCTGATCGGCCACAACATCGGCGATGGGTTCGTCACCGGCTTGCTGGCTGAGAGGGGAATGTTTTGGTTCTTGTTCCATGGAATCAGTACCTGATACGACTGTGACCACTGAAAGATTATGCCGACGCAGGGGTTGCAGCCGCACCTTTGCTCCCAGCCGCTTGTTTCTTCCGCTGCGCAAGTGCCCGCCGTTTGCGCTGTTCCCTTTTCAATCGTTTCCTCAGCGACCGGAGTGTGGCGGCCCCCTCCGGATTGCTGTGGTTGGTCAGCTTAGCGGCGATCTTCTTCTTCAACTTCACTTCATCCGATTCCGCTGCGCGCTTCTTGGCCATCGATTCATGCCTCCCCTTCGATAACTCACGTATTGTCGGCTGCTGACGAGAACGATGCAGTCTAGTGGAGTGCTTTGCACGCTGTCAACCTGGATAGGATCCGCATGGATAGGATCCGCAGGGTCATCATCGCTCTATCGGAATGCAATGTGAGGTCTCGACAGGAAAAGCGGGCCGGGAGGCCCGCTCGATCTCATCAGCAAGCTGGATCCTAAGAAAGGTCTGATTAATTCACGGTCGCGCTGAGCAATCAGTTCCAGGGATGATCAACACGGGCAATCAGGTGGGAATCCGATGGCCCGGAAGCGTCATTGTCGAGGTTCGCCCGCTGTCGGGCCGCCCGCACCTTGTTCGCACCCACGCCCGCTAGACTCCCGCCAGCAGACGCCGGCGCGCCATGCACAGATTCGCCAAGCCGCACGTGACGAAGAGCCAATTGGTATTCTTCGCCAGCCCGCAGTAGTGGGCTGTGGCCCACCCAAAGAGCCGCTTGATCACCAAGAACATATGTTCGACTTTGGCACGGCCCCTCGACTTGGTGCGATTGCGGGCGCGCGCTGTCTCGCTCAGGGGCCGATGGCGATGGGCCTTGGTCTGGATCCGATTGGCGGCACTGGGGGCGTGGTGCCGGGTCACGCCGCGTTGCCCGCGTTGCCCGCTATAGGCCGCATCGCCCCACGCCCGCGTCTCCTGGCCACGCAGCAGCTGGGGCAACACCTGACTGTCATGCACATTGGCGGCCGTAGTCGCCACTAAACGGATCAATGTGGTCCGGCTGTCCACGCCGATGTGGGCTTTCATACCGAAGTACCACTGGTTCCCCCTCTCTTGGTCTGACGCATCTCCGGATCCCGCCCCTTCGTGCGATTCTTTGTCGAACCGGGGCCGCAATAATGGTGGCATCCACGATGGTCCCGCGACTGAGCGTCATGCCGTGGGCCGCCAAATACGCACTGATCCGCCCCCAAAGCTGTGCTCCCAGCTGGTGGGGTTCCAGGAGGTGCCGAAACTTACAGATCGTCGTCTCGTCAGGCACAGGCTCACGGCCCAGATCAATCCCCCCGAACTGTCGCATGGCCCGCGAGTCGCACAGCGCCTCCTCCACCGCCGGATCCGACAGATTGAACCACTGTTGTAGACAATGGAGACGCAGCATGCGTTCGACGCCCACCGGCGGACGCCCCAGGCCCTCGGCCTTCGGATAGACGGGCTCGATCGCGGCCACCAATTCCGTCCACGGTACGACGCAGTTCATCTCGTCGAGAAACCGCTCCTGGCGGGTGGGTTTGCGATATTGTTCGAACGTGACCTCGGCAAATGTCTGTTGCGGCATGGGCGCCCCTCCTCATCAGTGCGGCGCGCACCCTTAGCACATCACGAGCAGAGAATAAATCAGACCTTCCTTAGATCATTTAGGCCGAACCGTCGTTCCTATGCCACGATGATCACGCCTTGCCTCGGCGGTCGTCGATCGATGTTGGCTTCTTGTAGTATCACAGTCCTCCAAACATCAACTGCTGGCTGGCGTGGCACCCCACCGGCCAGGCTGCCCTCCTTCCGAGTTACCTCCTCCGGATCTATCTCACTCCCACGTCCTCGGCTATCTTTCTCATAACCAGCTCGAAGGCCCAACCTTTACTAAGGAGAACACACATGAATTGCTCACGCTGCCACGGACTCATGGTGAAAGAACATTTCTTGGATTTTGAGGGAACCTACGGACATATGTGGGCCAGCGGATATCGCTGCATGAATTGCGGGTATGTTCATGACCCGCTCATCGAGCAACACCGCCTTGCCAAGACACAACCGCAGTTGGTAGTCGCAAACGGTGAAGCAGGCCACAAGGAAGACAACCTCCATAGGGACGTGCATTCAGTCGTCATGCGTGCGGCTTGAAACCGAATCCAAACCACGCCGCCATACAGACAGGTACTTACAGGTTTCTGGCTTGGAGGGAGAGCATGGCTTCTATCTTAATCGTCGACGATGATGCCCCGATCAGGACGGTACTGCGGGCCATCCTTGAAGAAGACGGTCATCAGATTCGTGAAGCCGCCAACGGCCAAATCGGCCTCACGCTCTATCGCGAGGCACCGGCCGACCTTGTCATCACCGACATCCTGATGCCGGAGCGGGATGGGATGGAAGTCACCCTCGCGCTGACGCAGGAATTTCTGGATGCCAGAGTCATTGCCATGACCGGCGCGACCGGCGACCAGAATTTCCTCAACGTTGCCAAGCTATTCGGCGCCCGACGTGTCATTCAGAAACCCTTCACCCCCGACGTTATTCGTCGGGTCGTGCGTTTCACGCTTGAGCATTAGCCAGATCAACCGAGATGAATACAACAGCACCGGCCTCGCCCCCGAAGATAGACAGCGTGTTACCCTAGTCCGTCCTTGCCTCTCTCCATAGGTCTCTGGGGCTCACGCATCTGGGTCGGCCACAACGACCCCGCAAGCATGCCGATTCCCGCCATTGCGAACCCGACGAGCTGTGGAGGCCAGACGTCAGTCGGCTGACTTACCAGCTCCAATGCCAGCCAACTCGTGAGCCCGGCGACAATGGCCCACAGCGCACCCTGTGTCGTCGCCCGCTTCCAGTAAAGTCCTGCGAACAACGGGAAAAAGGCCGCCACCAGGGTTATCTTGTACGTGCTCACAACCAGCATATAGATCGTCGCGTCCGACCATAGCGCAAGAACCAATACCGCTGAGGCAAATCCCACCAGGACCACACGCATAAGGCGTAGAAACTCCGAATCATTCAAGCGCGGACGCATCGGCCTGATGACGTTCTCGCTCAGCGCAACCGACGGGGCGAGCAGTGTCGCACTGGAGCAACTCATCACTGCAGAAAGAACTGCTCCAAAGAAAATGACCTGCGCTGCGATCGGAGTATGTTGCAACACCAGAGTCGGCAAGACCAGCTGCGAATCCTGCTCCAACAAGGCTCCGAACTTGACAGGATCAATCAACGTTGCGGCGTAGGCGAGGAACATCGGTACAAAACAGAAGGTAAAATAGAGGGCAGCGCCCAGTAGCGAGCCCCGCACAGCTGTAGGCTCATCCTTTGCCGACGTGATCCGCTGGAACACATCCTGTTGCGGAATGGAACCAAGCATCATGGTCATCCAAGCCCCGACGAACGGAACCCAAGCCGTCATCGTGGCCGGTGGAAACAAGTCGAGTTTGCCCGCCTCAGCCGCATGATTGACGACCGTGCGTACGCCGCCCGCCAGATCCCCGACGATCGACGCAATGTACAAAAGTCCCCCCATGATCACGGAGATCTGAACGAAATCGAGAATCGCCACAGAGAACATGCCGCCGAACGTCGTATACGTCAGAACAATCGCTGCGCCGATCACGATTCCGATCGACTGGCTGACACTCCCCTCCGTCACGACATTGAGCACCAAGCCCAGCACTTTGAATTGTGCCGCGACCCAGCCCAGGTACGAGGCGACGATGCAGAGCGTACACAACACTTCTACCGTACGGTTGTAGCGGTACCGATAATAATCCCCCACCGTCAGCATATTGAGTCGGTACAGGCGCGGAGCAAAAAAGAGTCCGGCGAGCATCAAGCACATGCTGGACCCGAATGGATCGGCGACAACGCCACGCAGGCCCTCTTTGACAAAGGTAGCCGAGATGCCCAATACCGCTTCGGCACCAAACCAGGTCGCAAACACGGTCGCCGTGACAACGGCTAAAGGCAGGCTCCTGCCGGCAACGGCAAAGTCCTTGGAGTTCTGCACACGGGTCGCAGCGAAAAGGCCGATGCCAGCAGAAAGGAGAAGATAGAGGATGACGAACCAGAAGACCACGCGCGCAGGATAAAGCGATCCTGGCTTGCAATCAATCGATATTCAAGAAACTTTCCGGCATAGAGGCGGACCGTCCGAACAACTGGCTTGGTTCGGAAACGAGTGAGATTCCTTCAAGGAGGGCCCGGAGGAAGTAGAAACTGGTCACAGACTGCGTGACCGCCACGCGAAACTCACACTGACTCCAAGGCGGTGCCGATGCTGTGCTCTACCGGCTAATACAACCTAGAATGCCCAGTATCGAGATGCTCCGAAGACCAGACGACACCCCACTAGAAAGAGTTCACCGTGAGACTCAACCGGCACTACTTTCGTCCACTGCACTTCATACAAACTCAGGGAATATTCCCATCGAGTTTCAGCAGCATGGAGTTCCAGCAGTTGCCGCTTTCGAGGTTGGCCACCCATCAACACGAGGATCCCGTGCTCACTCCTGTTGATGCAGTACACCTCACCCTGCTCAATGGTCACCTGCTCCCCATTGAAAGATTCGCACAAGCTATAGGCGCACACCCTTTGGTCGCTCACCCGCGCCTCTCGTCGTCGCGAAGGGAATAGAGCCTCCACATCTTCAGGGACAACAACCACAGCGGCCTCAGCTTTCAGGTTCCCCACGCGGCATATGGACGATTCATGGATGACTTGCTTTGTTCCAATGTTCATGATGCCTCCAAAGATCGATCAAACAATACCCGCAGAAGGGAGGCAGCAAGTGTTATACCTGCGAAGTTATCAATGCACATGCGTATTGCTCAACAATCCTCTTCAAATTCCTTCTTTAAGAACGTATCGAAACTAAACAGCGAAGGGATATGGATTCATCATTCCGATGTATTACGACGATAAGTCTTTGATTATAAATACTATTCTATGGTGAACGAAAAAGCATACACGGCAGAAGGTTTGCCCTTCACCGGAACGTAGGGCAGGGAGTGTTCGTGGAGCCAAAGGTAAGGAGCCAAATGAGAATCCTTGCACGGTTCATCCCCTCAGCTCAGCTTCTCCACTCGAAGGCCGAGCAGGCGGATGAGCTTTCGGTGCGGGTTTTCACGCCGATCGAGAAAGGGCAGCATCAGCTTCATAGCCTCCCGTTTCAATATTGCCCGCTCATCGGTCGCCATAGCCAACGTGTGGGCGCGTGACTTGGTCACAAAATCCGCAAAACGAACGGTCAGCACGACGGTTCGAAACGAATGAAATCCCTCATGATGTAGGCGATCAATCACGCCTCCGACAAGCCCATCGAGTTGATTGAGAAGCGCATGACTGTCGAGCGTATCGGATTCGAAGGTTTCCTGTTCTCCGATGGATTTTGGCTCCCAATATTCAACAACCGGTGAGTCATCTCGTGCGCGAGCCTTCTCATAAAGTTCCACGCCGCGTTTCCCCAACAGGGCTTCGAGCTGCCGGACGGTGAGCGCTCTCAGATCCGTGACGATCTTGATATTCTTCGCCTTCAGGAGGCCTTCTGTCTTAGGTCCGATCCCGGGGATGACCCGAATCGAGAGTGGAGCCAGAAATGCCTCGGCCTCCTCCTGGCGTACGACCGTGAGTACGTCAGGCTTCCGCCATCCTGAAGCAATTTTGGCGATCAATTTATTCGGCCCAATCCCGATTGAGGCCGTCAGTTGTTCTTCCGAATGAATCTCCTCTTTCAGGCAGCGACATACGCGTTCCGCTTCTTCATACGATCCTGTCCAGCTCACGTCGCCGTACACTTCATCTATGCTGGCCTGTTCCACATGAGGAATGAAGCGCCGTACGATCCGCATCACTTCCCCAGAAACCCGCGCATACTTTGGCATGTCGACCGACACAAAGGTCACCGGCGGCTTCCCCGCCCGACGAGCGGCCTCAGACAAGCGCCACGCCGTCGAGATCGGCGTCGCCGAGTGAATTCCGTACGCGCGTGCTAGATAGTTCGACGTGGAAGCTACCCCGCGCCCTTTTCCGCCCAGCGGGTCTGCGCCAACGACGAGGGGAATCCCACGAAAAGCCGGAGTATCTCGCTCCTCAATCGCCGCGAAGAACGCGTCCATATCTAAGTGAGCGATAATCCGAGGCACTTTCCTACCTTGTGCTGCACTGAATACCGTCACACAGCCGACGAGGCTCACAGATGAGAGGACGCCTCATGGGCAATTCTCTCACTTTGACCGGTAGCTTTTCGTGGCAGGGGTGACGTACAATTGTTTCCCAGTTAGGAGAGAGGACAGTTCATGTATACGATCTTTGCTCACGAACCAGAGATGTGAACGAAAGGAGGCGGTTCATGGGTTTTCGATGGTTCAATTTTATAGGATTTCTGATGTTGTTCTTTGCTCTCTTCCTGAACGAGGTCGTGTACCTCAACGTGTGGTACGATTCCAACTTCGCCGTTGTTGTTCCGGCTATCCTGTACATCGGTATTGCCCTCTTGCTCTCACTGTGGGGAGGGCCCCGTCGTCAGGAAGCATGATGTTGTTCAGCCACTTCGCTTTTCAATGTGTGGGACTGAGTTTTGTGCGTGAGTCGAGTTCTGCTGC
The DNA here is from genome assembly GCA_030444405.1 of Nitrospira sp. GTDB lineage: Bacteria > Nitrospirota > Nitrospiria > Nitrospirales > Nitrospiraceae > Nitrospira_D. The sequence goes on along the minus strand of JARFPM010000110.1, from coordinate 2,991 downwards.
AGTTCGATAAGGACAATTCTAGGAGTTCATCGAGCACAGAGCAAAAACTACCACTAGAAAGGAGACAACCCATGGGTATGCGCTTTATCAATTGGATGGGATTCCTGATGTTGGTGTTAGCGCTCCTCTTCAATGAGCTATTCCTCGGGATAAACGCATGGTACGAACTCAACATAGGGCCGATAATTGTGGCTATCGTATACCTGATCATAGGAGTGTCATTAACGCTCTGGCCAAACCCCAGCGATAAGAGCGCCTGATCGATAGTTTTCCTGTCTTGCCACGAGATAGAGCTCAGAATTTTAGGAGGTGTCCTCGGCCCTTTCCGACTGTGAGCCTCCCAGCCCGACTGCCTGCATATAGGCATACACGATCGTACTTCCCACGAATCGGAAGCCGCGCTTCTTCAGGGCTTTGGGCAAGGCGTCACTTTCAGACGTTAGAGCCGGCACCTGACTCAAAGTCTTCCAACGATTGATTCTTGGCTTCCCACCGATAAATCGCCAGACATACCGGCCAAATGATCCAAACTCCTCCTGCACGGCCAGAAATGCCTGCGCATTCGTGACAGCTGCCTCGATCTTCAATCGATTGCGGATAATGCCCACGGCTTTCAGCAGTGCGGCCTTCTTCCGAGGTGTAAACCGGGCAACTTCGGCTGGATCAAATCCGGCAAAGGCCTTGCGATATCCCGCTCGGCGCAACAGAATCGTTTCCCATGTTAGGCCAGCCTGAGCTCCTTCGAGCAAGAGCACCTCGAAGTGTTTGCGGTCGTCATGCACCGGCACACCCCATTCGTCATCGTGGTACCGAATAAGATGCGGTTTCAGGCCGACCCAGCCGCACCGAATCTTTTCGTCTGATTAGGGTCATCACCTGCACTTGTGCATCTATCGCATCCTACGGATTCCCTCTTAGCATTCTAGACGCGATCAGGATAAGATCGCAACGAACGTCTCCGTAGGGAATCCTTGTACGCATCAAGGGTTGATCTGCTACGTACAAATCCATTAGGATTGTCTCATCTATTTTCTTTGAGACTTTCGAGAGTAGGGACACGACGTCACACCGCATCACACAACAAAAACGCATGCCTCTGGATGAGACGGATCTCTACACGGTGCAGGACGGAAAGAGCGCGAAGGAAGACTTTCCCACGCGATGTGTGGACTGTTACCAACTCAACCCCAAACCGGAGGAGGAAGTCATGGCAGACAAACAGTACAAGCAGCTCGAATGTCTGGATGTGCAACCGTCAGGCGGCTGCGGATTCCAGGTGCGAACAGAAACGGAGGCGGAATTGATGCAGTTAGTCGCGACCCACGCCAAACAGTGTCACAAGCTGGACTCGATCCCGCAAGAGATGGCTGCCAAAGTGAAGTCAGCCATCAAGACCGTGACGGTCACGGTCTGACAGAGCTCATCAGATGGAGAGGAGCTTCCCGGCTGACAATCTATAATTGGATGGCGGGGAGCTCCTTTCTCGACATTCACCCGTTTGGCCAAGGAGGACATATGAACTGGAGGTCAGTGCTCCCCATTGCCGTCCTGCTACTGCTGAGCACCAGCGGATGCAGCTACCTGTTTTATCCCCACGCAAAGGAATTTACTGAAAAGGCTAAGGGAGCAACAGGCGTCGAGACGCTGATCAACCTGACCAATATGGCGGAAGCCTCGGCTAAAGCTGCCAAAGGAGGCAAGGGAGTCGATCAACCCTTCGACGATCTGCACAACCAGTTTCATGCGATCGACAAGAGCATCTGCTGCGTCGAGAAATCTGTGAGCGAGCAGCCGCTCTATGCATTGGCCGTGACGCACAACAAAGAACTTAAGGCGATCTTCAAGCGGCTGTGGAAGTTCAAAGACGATCAGCCTCATCGGGATCAACACCTGGACCTTCTTATGTCCGAACTCCAAGAGATGCGCCAGACCTTACAAACTCTGAGGTAACTTCGTGGCATCACCATTACCCGAACAAGTCATTAACAGTCAGCGCCAGGATTGGAACCGCGTCGCCGGCGGCTGGGAGAAGTGGGATCGCTTCTTCGACGAGCAGATGGCGTTCCTGAACCACCGGCTCGTGGCCGATGCCAGGTTGCGCAGCGGCCTTCGCGTATTGGATCTTGGATCAGGCACCGGCTATCCCGCCCTCCTAGCCGCTCAGACAGTCGGAGCAAACGGCAGCGTGGTGGGAATCGATCTAGCCGAGCAGATGCTGGAAGTCGCCGGACGAAAAGCAGCTTCGGTCGGCCTTTCTCATATCACTTTTCGCGCCGGTGACGTCACAATCCTGCCGTTCGAGACAGCTTCGTTCGATGCAGTGACCACTCGCTTTTGCCTGATGTTTTTGCCGGAAATTCAGAAAGCCGCTACTGAGATCGTCCGTGTCCTTAAGCCAGACGCTTGGGTAGCGGTCGCCGTATGGTCCGCACCGGAAAAGAATCCTTATCTCAAAATTCCCATGGATATCATCAAGCAATTCATCGAGCTCCCTCAACCGGATCCGGCAGCGCCTGGAATTTTTCGGTTGGCGAGACCTGGTGAGCTTGCCGGCATGCTGCACCAAGCAGGTTTTATTGACGTCTCCGAACAAGAATTCCTCGGCGATGTCCGATTTGCGGTGGCAGAGGATTACTACTCCAGCCTGATGGACATCGCCGCACCGATCCAAAATTTATGGGCGAAACTCAGCGCAACGCAACAGACTGAGGCCAAACAGCGCATCATTCATACAGCGGAGCAATATCGGAAGGGCTCGGTCATCGCGCTGCCGATCGCCGTGCGGATGGTCGCCGGGCGCAAGTCCGGATGAGGCATGTTGGCGAAGAACGACGGTTTTAAAGACTTCGTCCTGGATCAACTGACAAGTCTGCGAAACGTGACCGCACGTGCCATGTTCGGCGGCTACGGTCTCTATCAGGGAGCCAAGTTTTTCGGGATCATTCACAAAGACCGCCTCTACTTCAAAGTGACGGTGAGCTCTGTGTCTCG
>JARFPM010000109.1 GCA_030444405.1 Nitrospira sp. | reverse complement strand
CCTTGCGGAATAGGTCCCAGTGGTGACGGCACCATTTTGACTTTGTCGTGGCCGGGGAAGCGGAAGCGGACAAACCACTCGCGGTAGAGGGAGCGAGCCATCTCTTCGAGAATCTTGATGCGCCGCTGATTGTTCTCACTTAGCTCGTCATAGGCCGACAGGATGCCGGCAATTCGGCGCTGGACCAGCAGCGGAGGAACTTCTATGGGCATTTCCTTCAGAAGTCCAATTGCCATTCGGACTTGATTTGCTGAGCCTCTAGCGCAACTGATGATGTAGTCGTGGAACGGTTTGCTTTGCCCTAGATAACCGAGCCAGCCTTGGTCAACATCAGATGACGCCGAACGAATTCGAACAGCGTTCTGATTAAGCAGTGCACCGTGCGCACTTGGCGGCATCACCGCAGCGCGTCCTACAACAGAGCCCGGTTGAGTCGGATGCGAGCCCACGGTACAGATCACTAGATCACCAGTCTCAAGTAGATGGTTACCGTATTTCACAAGCGAACTCTTCGGCAGAAACCTGCACTGAGACAAATCGACCGTTTCACCTTTGATGTCAGTAACACGAATGACCGGAACGCCTTCGCTGGAATACTCTGTTTGATTCCAGGCACCGCCGTTCGTGAAGTTGGCAATTGCTCCAAGCGTCGTTTGTCTGTGGCCCCCGCAGGTCATGTACTGAGGATCTCCGCTACATTGCGACTTCATTCAGCGTTTCAAGCTGCACCCTGAAATCCTCGTCGCTCACCTCTTCGCCTGGAGCTACTCCCACATACCGACCAGGATTCAGGCTCCAGCTCTGGGCTTCGATCTCTTTGATTGTGGCAGCCTTGCAGAGGCCTGGTACGTCGGTCAACTTCAGCTTCTTGCCAAACACTTCCTTCAGTTTCGCTTCAGCCTCCGCTCCGCCTAGCGTGAAGTCTGGTTCCTCCCCTCGATAGAGGCGGACGACGTTGGCCAAGAAGCCGATCTGGCCTTCGGTCCAGTCGCGGTGCGCCCGATCCACCTGCCGATAGATATGTCGCGCATCCAGAAACAACACCTTGTCCGCACGAGGCGACTTCTGCTTCCCCTTGTCCAGAAACCAGAGCGTGCAGGGCAGTGTGACCGTGTAAAACATGTTCGGTCCGACGGCGACTATCACATCAACCGCGCGGGCTTCGATGAGCTGCTTGCGTAAGTCCTGCTCGGAGGCGCGAGCATCGGAAGCGCTGTTTGCCATCACGAATCCGGCCCGACCCGTCTGATTCAACGTGGAATAAAAGAGCTGAATCCACAGATAGTTGGCATTGTCCGTGCGCGGCAGACCGAAAGGATAGCGGCGGCCTTTTCCGACCTCGGCTTCCAACCGTTCTTTATCGACCGCATTCACGTTGAACGGCGGATTGGCAAGGACGAAGTCGAACTTGCCGGTGGCATCGTGAGGATTGTCATAATAGCTATTGACGTTGCCTCCGTGCCGGATATCCCCTTCCAATCCGTGGATGGCCAAATTCATGCGGCAGAGTCGGCCCGTGTCGTCGGTCTTCTCGACGCCGTGAATGGCCAACTCCGATGACGGATTCTTCTTGTGCTCGGCGACGAAGCGGGCGCTCTGGACGAACATGCCGCCTGAACCGCAGGCCGGGTCGAGAATGCGGCCATGGTACGGCTCTAACACTTCCACCAGCAGCCGCACAATGCTGGAGGGCGTGTAGAACTCGCCGCCCTTTTGCCCTTCCGTCCTGGCAAATTCTCCGAGAAAGTATTCGTAGATGCGGCCGAAGGCGTCGTAGTCCATGGTGGCTGGGATCTCGGAGACGCGCTTGAGGAGTTCCTTCAGCAGCGTGCTTGTGAAGATTTCATAAGTCTTGGGCAACACCCCGGCGAGCTGGGGATTGTGCTTCTCAATGTCGCGCATCGCTTCATTGGTCGCCTTGCCAGCATTGCTTCCCTCCGGTAGATGGAGGAGCTTGTCGAAGCGAGCATTCGGCGTGAGATAGAGCACCCCTTCGGCATGGTAGGCGGCTGGTTCGTCTACGCGTGAGCCGCGCCGCGATGAGGTGGCGATCTTTTCCAGCCCCGCCCGCACTTTCGCAAAACGGACATCGGCGAAACGGAGGAAGATGAGGCCCAGCACCGGCGTGGAATATTGCGCAGCATTGAGACCGCTATTGGCCCGCAGCTGATCGGCAGCAGCCCACAGACGCTTTTCCAGCGCATCGGTCGCAGTGTCTTTTTCAGAAGGTGCAACCCAGAGCATAAGGAACCTTTATAGAGGGTCGTTTCGGTGGGGCAGTGTACCTGAAACCGGTAAATTGCTCGAACCTATCAGATGAACCAGGGGGTGCCTCCTTGTCCCGTTACCATTACCGATATGGGCGTTGCATCTTGAGCGCGGCGGCGACGATCGGTTTGGCCCAGTTCGGCGTGGATGCCAGGTCAGGTGGGCCGAGAATTCTGCCGCGCTCCATGTGCAGCACCGGCACCGGCTTTGGTGTCCGTCCAGCTGCGGGGTCCGCGTCCGCGCTGTTGTCATACACATGCAGGGTGGTGAGGTGGGGGAGAAGCGCGATGAGGTTGAGACGGCTATGTTCATAGCGCCGATAAATGTCGTGCTCAGGGATGTCGTGCCCGCCTCGGCTGACACGAGCCTGCACACGCTTGATGTCCAATTCCGGGCTGGACAGTCCCACGTACCAGACGTGTAGCTCGATCCCGTGCTCCGCGGCGTTCGCAAGCAGGCCGGTGATGGTATTCCCGCCGAGGGTGGTCTCAAAGGTAAAATCCAGGCGCGCTTCGATTGCCCGCTTCAGCAGCCTCACCCCCTGGCGCCAGGCTGCACCGTTGGCAGCTACCTGTGTTAGGGTAGGATCTTTCTTTCTGAAGGCATGAGCCGCTTCGTCAGGATTGAAGTACTCGCCACCGAAATGACGGACTGTAGCGCCGCCGATGCTGCTCTTTCCCGCTCCATTGACGCCGGCCAGCACATGAATGCGTGGTCGTCGGGAGGCGCTCATGTCTGCGCGGCGGCGGACCGGCGCCCAGCTCGTTTGCGCGGTGCGCGATGCTGTTGGGCGGCCTTGACCGCGGCGCGTCCCAGTTCCGCCGGAGAGGCATTAAACGCGGCCTCGACGCCCTTTCGTGAGCGTAGCGTCTGCATCTGGGCCAGCAATCCGTCGAACTCCGCGTGCAGATCGTCAAGCGAGCGGCTACGCTCTTTCACCAGCGATTCGAACTCGGCGAACGAGAGGAGCACGGCCTTGGGCATGTCGTGACGGGTAATGGCGACCGCGCCACTGTGCATCGTTTGCTCTAAGATTGCGCCGAACTCGTTCTTGACTTTCGTGGCCGCTACGGTGGAGATGTCTACAAGCTGTCCATGGCTGTTTCTGAACGTGAGCTTAGGCATGATGTCCTCGCCAGGGGTTCATGTAATAACCAATCTGTCTAAATTGTACATATTAGCCATTTATCGGTCAAGTGCGTGTGATTCCGTTGTGTTTCTTGGTGGAGAACCTATTTGGAATTGCGACGATCTGTGATGGGCACATCCCCCTCGTCTCCAATGGCTTCTCATCGTCCGTCCACATCGCCGATTGAAGTCTTGCCGCGCGATGAGGCGCGGGAGCACTTGATCGCGATCGCGGACATTCTTGCCAAGGTAATGGATACAACGGTCAGGATTCCCGGTACGTCGTGGTACATCGGGTTGGACCCGTTGCTCGGACTCATCCCTGGAATCGGAGATGTCTTGGCCAATCTCATTGGCACAATCATTCTTGGGTTAGCGACGCGTTTACAACTTCCGCGGATCGTATTGGCCCGCATGAGTCTCAATCTGCTTATCAATGGCACGGTGGGCGCAGTCCCAATTGCCGGAGATCTCTTCTCGATCTGGTTTCGGAGCCATACGAGAAATGCCGTACTGCTTCGCGAAGCGGCCATGAAGCCGGATCGTGAGACCCATACGGATTGGTTTTACGTGATCGGAATTATCGGAGGCACGGTTGCGCTCTTGTTGCTTATGATCGCCTTCGTAGTCTGGTTGGTCATCAAGGTGTGGTCGATGGTCGCGGGTGGATAGGAAAGGGAAGTCGAGTGTGGTATACAACGAACCTTCCTGAGTGACGAAATTAGCTGGTAGCTTCTTCTCATACTCTCCATGGAACGAGAAGTTAAAACCTACGTACTGAAGCGGCCCGCTGAGGACGTGGTACCGCGCAAGTTGTCGATCGACTATGCAGCCGCATTGAATGCTCAGCAATTGGCGGCGGTGACGGCTGGCGACGGCCCTTCGCTGGTCATTGCGGGGGCTGGAAGCGGTAAAACACGCACGCTCGTCTATCGCGTGGCCTATCTGATCGACTCCGGCGTGGATCCGTCGAACATTCTCTTGCTGACCTTTACCCGAAAATCCGCACAGGAAATGTTGGAGCGTGCCGGGGATTTGATCGGGACCAGCAGTCATCGGGTCTGTGGAGGAACGTTCCATTCGGTGGCGAATTTGTTACTTCGGCGGTATGGCCGGTCGATTGGGATCGAGCCTGGGTTCACGATCCTGGATCGGGGGGATGCGGAAGATTTGATTGCCCTTCTGCGATCACAGTTGGGTCTCAACGAAAAGGACAAGCGCTTTCCCCGCAAGGGGACGATCATGGAAATGATCAGCAAGAGCGAGAATACGCTCCGCAGTCTCGACGAGATCATTCTGGAAGAGTTCAGTCATTTTACCGATCACTCGGAGGATCTCGGGCGACTCCAAAAGGCCTACCAAGCGGCAAAACGCCAAAAACAACTCTTGGACTACGACGATCTGCTGGTGATGCTGCGGCAGTTGCTGTTGCTTGACGAAACGGCCCGCGCGAATATCTCCCGTCAGTATCGCTACATCCTCGTCGATGAGTATCAAGATACGAATCGGTTACAGGCCGAGGTCATCCGTCAGTTGGCGACGACCCATCAGAACGTGATGGTGGTCGGCGACGATTCTCAATCGATCTATGCCTTCCGGGGCGCAACCTTTAAGAATATTATGGATTTTCCGGTACTGTTCCCCGGGACGACGATCTATAAACTTGAAGAAAACTATCGCAGCACGCAGCCGATTTTGAATCTCGCCAACTGCATTATCGAGGAAGCGACCGAGAAGTATACGAAGCGCCTCTTTACCAGGAAGATCGATGGACCGCTGCCGGCTCTGGTAGAAGCCGCAGGGGAAAATGCGCAATCGCGCTTTATCGGACAGAAGATTCTTGAGCTTCGCGAAGAAGGCGTGCCGTTGAGTGAGGTGGCGGTGCTGTTCCGATCGAGCTTTCATTCCTTCGATCTCGAAATCGAGCTCTCTCGCAAGGGGTTACCCTTTATTAAGCGCGGGGGAGTGAAGTTTATCGAGACAGCCCATGTCAAAGATTTGCTGGCCCATGTGCGAGTCGTCTCAAACCCGCTTGATACAGTCAGCTGGCACCGCGTGCTGATGTTGGTGGAAGGTGTGGGGCCGAAGAAGGCTCAGGAGCTGCTCGCTGCGATCGTGAAGGCGGAACGACCATTTGACGTACTGCGCGGAGTAAGCGGCCGTTCCGGACAGGGGCTGAAGAACTTAGCTAATACGTTGGAGAGCCTGACTGGATCGGATGATCGGCAGCCGGCCGAACAGGTCAATCACGTCTACGAATACTACCTGCCGATCCTGAAGGAGCAATTTGACGATTACCCAAAGCGTACGAGAGATCTGGATCATCTCCATACAATTGCCGAGGGCTATCACGGTATTGACGAATTTCTCGCTGACTTGGCGCTGGAACCGCCGGACGGCAGTGCGCTGGATGTGGAGGCACCTGATCGTGATGATGAACGGCTTGTGCTCTCGACGATTCATTCCGCGAAGGGATTGGAGTGGCAGTGCGTCTTTGTCATCTGGGTAGTCGACGGCCGGTTTCCATCGGCCTATTCCTTTCTCACAGATGACGAATTGGAAGAAGAGCGGCGGCTCTTCTACGTGGCTGTCACTCGTGCCAAGCGGCATCTGTTTTTGACGTACCCCATCAATGTGTACGACAAGACGAGCGGGATGTTGCTTTCAAAGCCCTCGCGATTTCTGGACCATGTATCCTCCGACCTTCTTGACACGCTTGCGTTGGTGGAAGAAGGCGGACGAGAGGACTGGGGAATGGCGCGAGACCCATATTTTTGATCGCGACCGTTGTCAATCTGATCGGCTCACTTTCCTTCTTCTATGTATCACCTCAGCATCCGATTGTTTCTCGTAAGCTGTTGCTGGTTCGGACCGGCTTCTCTCGCCGAAGCCTCCGTCACATCCTTGCATGATGAGAGCAGTGTTGGTCACATGTGGGCGCGTCTTGTCGCCGAGGCGGAGCGCATACAGTTGCCGACGAAGTTTCTGAAGGTGCTTCCCCCAGATTTTATCTATTTTGAGTTCGATGATCTACGGACCTATGCCGCTGAGTACCATCCCGAGGAGCATCGGTTGGTTCTGAACCGTTCGTTGTCCTTTAACGCTGCGGGAAGGACCCTCAAGCCGCTTGGCAAGATGACGCACAAGGAGTTGGAAGTGCTCTATCATGAGCTGTTTCATGCCTATGTGGATTACCTTCAAGTCGTTGAAGAGCACTCCAGCGAGGCCGGGCACGGTTCAGAAGAGTTGCTGCGCTTCGCCAGGGAGCAGCAAGCCTGTCGATATGAAGAAGTGTGGATCACTCCGGTTGCTCAGCGAAGTGAGACGGAATCACGCTATCTGACGCAGGTCGAGTCGTGGGAGGCCCTGAACGAAACATGGGCGGTCTTCGTTGGTTGGACGGTGTGGAATCAGCTTGAGGTACAGCACAAAACTGGGAGATCCATGTTTCAGGAGCCGCGTCAGGCCGAGCAATGGATACTACGACTCAAGAGGGCTTTCGAGAAGGGTGATCTCCATGGATATTATGTCCCGGAGGATCCGGACGAACGGCGCCTTGCTCAGAAGAGATATTTAGCCAAGCCATCGCAGTTGACATTGAAGGAAGCTGTGGCTTTAATGAAACAAGTTCTTGGTTTTCAGCATGATTTTATCGAGCGGCTCCAAGCTTCACTTGAGTCATTTAAGGCATCTTCCTGTTAGCCTCCGAGGGGAGATAAATGAAAAAAGTACCTGAGCCGAATTCCCCTCTTGACATGAATGAAGTTCATCAATAGAATCCATCATTTCGTGAACTAGCCTGTCCGAGCACTTCAACGAATCAATCTTTTTGAGGATTGAGGAAGAAAACTGTGCGCGGATAGGCCTACTTGTCTTTGTTGAGCGGTTGATTCGGTGAGAGCACCCGCTACTTGTGCTGCAAATTGGTTTAATTGGTTTGTATACAACAATGAAACATCGCGGGCAGGTACCCAAGTGGCCAAAGGGGGCAGACTGTAAATCTGCTGGCTTATGTCTTCCAAGGTTCGAATCCTTGCCTGCCCACCATAACAGAGCTTGCTCGCCCAGGAGCCAATCATATTGTTCTTGGCGACGGGATAAAACCCGCAAGTTTATGTGTGGGCTTGCGTGGGGATGGCGAACTTGTTAAGTGGACAAATCAGATACACGCCAAAATTGTTTTGGTCTTGAATGCTTGAGTGAAGAAAGAAGGTAAAGAAGTAAAGAAAAGGCGGGCGTAGCTCAGTGGTAGAGTTCCAGCCTTCCAAGCTGGCTGTCGTGGGTTCAAATCCCATCGCCCGCTCCAAGAAGATGGTTTAAGGGCGGTAAGAATCATCGGGCGTCTGTATGGGGAAAACTGAATGTAAGGGAATGGATCTAGTTTCAAGAATGACGCATGACGTGTCGAATGCCCACGTAGCTCAGTTGGTAGAGCACGTCCTTGGTAAGGACGAGGTCACGCGTTCGATCCGCGTCGTGGGCTCCATGTCATACTTGATCCCACCGGGAACCGATAAGATCGCTCTCGGTGACCGGATGAGTGCCTTAAGTGTGGGCTCTTGGATTTTATAAGCATGCTCGGGGCGCCGCCTCTTGAATGTGCGGCGGATAGACACCGTATAGTGGTTCAGGGAAAGGGGTGACGCATGGCGAAGGCGAAATACGAGCGGAAGAAGCCGCACGTGAACATTGGGACGATCGGGCACGTGGACCATGGGAAGACGACGTTGACGGCGGCGTTGACGAAAGTGTGTGCGGACAAAGGGATGGCGAAGTTTGTGAGCTATGACG
>JARFPM010000036.1 GCA_030444405.1 Nitrospira sp. | reverse complement strand
CACATGGACCCGCCGCAACTCTTTCGCACTCATCGTCACCGTATCCTCTCTGACCATCCCCCCCTCCTTCTAAGAGTGGGGAGTCTATCAACGCAGAGGACATTTCTATTTTGGGCAAAGCGGACATTATCATTTTGGGATTACACGAGATGGGTTCGGAGTAGTATTCAGACGAAGGAATGGTATGATACGACTCGAATCGAAAGGCTATCATGCAGAAGGGGGAACTAGCTATGGTGGAGAAGGCGACATGGCGGACGGGGCACAAGAATGGGTTGGTCACGGCTGGAATAGGGGCATTGCTGATGGCTATGGGAGGCTGCGCCGGCGATGCGCCGAAGCCTGCGCCGACGATGACACAGGACCAGGTTCGAAACAATGCCGATAAAGCGTTTGAAAAGTTGAAACAGGAACAGAGGAATCGTGCCGGAGGTCTTGGAGAGGATCCTTATTGATTGGCGCTGGTCGCCCGGCGTGAGAGTTGCCGCAAGGGCTTCAACAGCGGCAGTTCCCATAGCAATCGGTGGTGGGCGCGTTGTTCCACTTGACGAGGTTCATGAAAGGTTCTGAGGAGTGTCGCCGAGACGATCAAGCGGAGCAGACCGGAAAGAAAGAAGATAAACGGAAGATTGGAGGGGGGATCCAAAGTCAAAGCCCCAACCTGCAGGTTGGCGGGGACGGTGCCGATTAGCCAGCTTCCAATTATTGTTCCCATGGTCCACCCGATGGCGTTGACAACGCTTGAAACGGCAACCGCCTTGGCCCGATCCGTTGGCTGTACCGCATCAAAGACATAGTTGTTCAGTCCAAGTCCCAGTCCTGCCCAGACCACACCTCCGAAGAAATTCACTGTGACAAGGAATGGCCACGTCGTCCCGCACAGATACAGCATCGGCAGGAACGAGACGAGTAGCCCGGTGAAGGTGAGCAATGCCTTATTCCCAAAACGATCGCCGAAGTGGCCCCAGGCCGGAAAAGTCAGGAATTGGCCGATGATGCCGGCGGCCAGCCAGGTTCCATATTGCCAATGAGCAAGGTGAAGATCCTGAAGCAGGTAGATGACGAAGAACGGACCGGCAACCAGCGCAGCAGCATGCATGAGCCCTGAAAACAGGAGGAAGTGGCGAAAATTCTCGGACATGCCGGTACGGAGAAAGACCAGAAAACCCGTTGGGTTGCTGCCTGGGTTATGCTCTGGTAAGCCGCGTACATTCCGAAGCAAGAGGGCTGATGCGCTACGGCAGAGACCGGCTGTGAAAAACATGATGGCGAAGCCGACCCAAAGCAGTTGCCGTTCTTCGAAGAAGCTCAACAAAACTCCCGCCAGACCAAGTGCGACAAAACTGGTTATTGCAATCGCCCGAGATCGTCTGGCGAAGTACATGCCCCGTTCGTTGGGCTCGAGCAAGTCAGTGATAAGACTATTCCATGCAGGAGAGGTGAAATGAGTGAAGGTGAAATACACAGCGACGGCGGCGATGAGCAGCCACGGCCCTTGGTGAGGCCAGAGTAACGGCAACACAAGAATGGGTATCCAGGCAACTGATTGTCCGATGATGCCCCAGAAAACCTGAGTGGCTCGGCTGGGGAACCAGTGGGAGACTTTGACGGAAACCAACTGAGCCCATGTGCCTAAGAGTTGGGGAATGGCGGAGAGGATGCTTAATTGGAATGGCGTCGCGTGGAGGAGTAAGGCAAAGGCCGAGAGATACTGCTCACCTCCGCCTTGGGCGACGGCTTGGAACAGCCCATCACGAATGCCAAAGCGCCGGCCGGATTCGTGTGGATTCATAGAAGCAGGATGGTTGACAGGAACCTGTTCTGCTGAATGTGTCGATGCTGGTTGGGCCTTCATCATCCAAAGCCAAGAGCACTTTACCATAGAACACATATGGCACAAGGATTCATCGGATGATGGCGGTAGTAATTGACCCCCTGCGATGCCTCTCAGTACGATAACTTCCATGACTGAGACTGATGATGTTCCGACAAGGCTATTGCCCGGAAGCTGGGTTGCTGTTGGTCTTCTGTGCGTCATCCTATTCTCTGGGCGAGCAGGGATCGCTAGAGATCTTCTAACTCCCAAGGAGCAGGAGACTACGGAGATTGGATCAACTCAAAGTCCGTCATTCGATTATCAGGAAAAAGGCGTTCCGCTGTCGCTTTTTACATGGATCAGAATGGCCAAGGGCTTTGAAGTAGAATGGGATACGTTTGGACGAAAAGGATGGTATACCCAGGATCCACGGCTGAAACCAATCGAGGCGGGTTCAACATTTACCCCGGATATTCCGGCGATCTATCTCATCTTTGAGGTAGCCCCCTTGGAAGATCCGGCACAGTTTGCAGTGCAATGGTATCTGGAACAGCCGAGCGGGCTCCTAAACGAGCATCCGTTGGGCAAGGACGTGCTCGAAGTGCCGGGCCATGAACGATATGGTTACCTTGAGTTGAAAAGGTCGGCCGAAAGATGGCCGGTAGGCAATTATCTGGTGAAGATCTATATTGCGCCATTGGGGCAGCAGCCGTTTCATGCCGTGAATCAGGTCGGCACGATGCGCTTTACTATCAAGGATGTTGTGCCTGCCTTGTCTCAGGATGAGAAATCGGCGAGGTAAGTTCAGGAAGAAAGGGTTTCATGGGAGAGCGCGTTAAGATTACCGACTCTGAAAAGTTGAGCTTACTGTACGAGCGATTTCGGGATGTCTGTTTGGTTGAAAAGGAAGTCTGGAAGGAAATCTTCATGCCTCGCGATATGGTACAGGGTCCGGTTCGGACGAATATCCAGGATCGGTATGAGGTTGAGATTGACGATCCTGAGATAGAGGCTGCTCTTGAGGTGAACATCGCTCGGGGGGCGGCCGCCCTGTGGGCGGCCGTCCAGGAATATCGTCAGCACATCCTGTTCTACAGAATGCGTTGATGTTCGTCAGACCGGCAGTCGCTGCAAAGCCGCGATCCGCTCCTCAATGGGCGGATGAGTGGCGAAGAGGTGCATGAATCCAGATGTTTTGCCCGAGATTTTAAAGGTCGCCAGGGGATCCTGCGTGCCGTATTCAGGCTGCGCTCTGGTGACCCACCGATTGATCCCTTCCAAGGCTGAGATCATTGCGCCCTTGCCATACACCCGTGCGGCGAATGCGTCCGCACCGAATTCTCGGCGACGGGAATGCCAACTGACGACCAGCATAGCGAGAAAAGATAAGACAACCTGCAAGAAGATATAGACCACAAAGGCCAGAATTGGATTCCCCGCATTTCCTTCTTCTCGGTCTCCCTGAGGTTGCCCAACCAGTTGTGCCAGGAAGTTGCTGATGTAGTAGACAAAGGTGTTCATCAGCCCGGAGAGGACGGTCGTCGTAAACATGTCTCCGTTGTAGACATGCCCCATCTCGTGGGCGAGCACCGCCTTCACCTCATCTTCTTTCAGATTCTGCAGCAGGCCGGTAGAAACCGCCACCATCGAATTGTTCTTGCTTGGGCCGGTGGCAAAGGCATTAGGGTCCGGCGACTCATATACCCAGACTTCCGGGATGGTAATGTGAAGCCGCTGAGCAATCTCCTGGACCGACCCATAAATGACGTGCTCTGCGTGCGACCGGGGCTGAGTAATCTGCTGACAACTCAGCATCGCGCGGGCCATCTGCTTGGAGAATGCCAAGCTGATGAACGCGCCGCCGAATCCGATCACCAACGACCAAACCAAGAGCTGCTGATTGAAGACTCCCCGCACATCGATTCCGAACGCCGGCAGGACGACGTTTATCAATAAATTGGCCGTGAACGACAGCGTGATATAGATGAGAAAGTTTGCAATCAGGAACAGGCCAATACCTTTAAGC
This sequence comes from Nitrospira sp., assembly GCA_030444405.1. Taxonomy (GTDB): domain Bacteria; phylum Nitrospirota; class Nitrospiria; order Nitrospirales; family Nitrospiraceae; genus Nitrospira_D. The sequence goes on along the minus strand of JARFPM010000036.1, from coordinate 55,427 downwards.
CACTTCATTGAGATCCTCCTTCGCGATAAGCTTTCGCCTACGCATTCAACCAAAGACGGAACAGGACTTATTATACATAAACTGTTCTTGAGTATTACACCATTCAGCGATCATTGATTTCATCAAATAAGAACGTGTGGGTGAAAGTCAAGACGTTCGAAGTCACTGAAAGTACGAGGTAAAGTTGACCCCTTCCAGTAATTCCTGTTAGAAAGTTCTCATGAAACTCACCAGGAGGTCTCTTGGTATGTTTGGCATGGTGGGATGGTTCATCGTAGCGCTCGTGGCGGTCGGGCAGGCTGCCGACGGCTCAGAGCCGGGCCCACCGATCGTCGTTCCAGTTTCGCCTGATGGGGTTCAGCGTGCGAAGGTCATTCTTGACAGCTACTCCTACTCGCCGAACCATTTGGTCGTCCAAAGCGGGAAGGAGGTCGAGTTGACGCTGGCCAGCATCACTATGATTACGCCGCATAACTTTATCATCAAAGACTCAGCCGGTAGCTTGTTAGTTGAACAGGACGTCGGAGCCGGGAGGACCGTCATGGCCAGATTCGTCCCGACTCAGCCTGGCCTCTTTTTGTTCTTTTGCGACAAACGATTGTGGCCTATGCCCAGTCATCGAAATAAAGGGATGGAAGGACTATTGGAAGTCAAGTAATGGATCTTTCCACGACGACCGTCTCTTCTAGGCATGAGCTGCTCCGCGATCTTCTCAAGAAGGTCTCGCGTCTGTTCTACACGACATTGGTTGTCGTGCCGGCGAATGTGCGTGATCAAGTGGGATTGGCGTATCTCTTTGCCCGGGCCGCCGATACGATTGCCGATACGGAACTGATCGACAGACCGCGCCGCTTAGGTTTTCTCAACCGGCTCAGAGAGCAGTTTGTCGGTGATCAGATCGATTGGGCACAGATCCGTACCATCCAGCAGGCCATGGGTCCGCTCCAACAAGATTCGGCTGAGCGAACCCTGCTCGAACGGCTGGACGAGTGCTTCCAACTTTTTCTCACCTGTTCGCCCGATGACCGACGTCGGATTCAGCGGGTGATGACAACCCTGACACAAGGAATGGAAATGGATCTGACCACGTTCCCTGGAGCTTCTGTGGCGGATCTCACGGCGCTCAAGACGCTCGATGACTTAGATCGCTATACCTATCATGTGGCAGGATGTGTCGGTGAATTCTGGACCGATCTGATGTGTGCCCATCGTAAAGCACTTGCGAGTTGGGACATTCAACAGATGTCAGAAGTTGGAGTAAGGTTTGGAAAGGGGCTGCAACTGACGAACATCGTCAAAGACATCGCCCACGATCTCCAGAAGGGGCGTTGTTACATTCCTGAAATGATGCTCACAGAAGCTGGGCTTGAACCTCACGATTTGCTGGATCAGAACAACCTCTCTCGCTTTAGGCCTGTTCTCAGCAAGCTTGTTCGCTTGGCGGTCGAGCACCTTGATCAGGGCTGGCTCTACACGATGACGATTCCGCGTTATGAAACCCGGCTGCGGCTCTCTTGCATGTGGCCGATCCTATCCGCCGGGGAATCGCTCAAGCTGGTCATGAACTCCCCCGATCTTTTGAATCCTGCCGTGAAAGTCAAAATCCCGCGCAGCAAGGTCTATAAGATCATTGCCATGTCGACAGGCACAGTTGGTTGCGGATATGCGGGGACTGCCTACTGGGGACATTTGCGGAAGCAGATCGTGTGATTATCCATCTTTCCCTTGAAATAATGGGCGAGCGGCTGCGCCGTTTCATTATTCCTTTCTCCTCTTGCGAGGTGGAGCGGTCGATCACAAGACTGCGCGCATTGACCGAGCACCACCCTCCATCTATCCTTGCATCGATTCTTGCGTGCACGGTCAGCGAGCACAGGTAATTGACCGCACCGCCTCGCTCCCTACCTCTTCTGCGGTTCCAAAAGTTTATCGCCCTTTTTGAAAACAGCATAGATCGCCTGTGAGGGGCAGGCGTCCAGGCAGAGCCGGCAGCTTTCGAGGCAGCGAGATGGATCGAACTTGTAGGGAGGTGTCGAGAGCCAGGCGCCGGTCGGGCAAATCGGCACACAGACAGCCTGATGAGTGCAGCGGTCGGGATGACGGACGAGATGATCACGAACGACCAACATGGGTTTGACTCCTTCAAAGAGACCCTGCGAAAAGATCTCGAACATGTTCTTCTTCGGCAGACTGCTCACTTCCAGCCCTTCACGAGTTCTTTGAGCCGATCCTTGAGCTCAGGAATCTGTTCTAGATTATTCTGAATCGCGCCGATGATTTTTTCCAGCCGAGCCGAGCGAAGCGCTTCCTTATCCTGCTTCGCCAGCCGGTCATAGTCCTCATACGCTGCTCGGTGTTTGGGTTCCAGGTGTTGCCTGGCATCCAGTAGGGCCTGGCCCAATTCCCAGGGCTCCGGTGCCAGGAGGGGAGCGACCGTAAACGAACCATCGGTAAATACGATCACCGAGGCACTTGGCTTACCGGTCAACGGGACCACGGCTTCGATCGTTTTCCGTTCGCAGACTTTCCAGTCCAGCGTCAGTCCTGGAAACCGTTTAGTGAAGGCCACCTTTTCCATGTTGGCCTTCCATTTGTCTTCGGTTGGCATGGATATATAGAGGTATCGAAGGGAAGCCTTACGGTCTCTTGAGGGGTGCCAGCTGTTCCGGAACTGGATGGTCGGGCATGAGCAATCGGCTAACGATTTCGCCTTTCAGCACGTGCCGCTCCAGGATCTCTGTGACATCGTCTTCCGTACCGACCCAGTACCACACTCCTTCAGGATAGATGACCACACTGGGACCCAGATCGCAATGGTCCAGACAGCCGGCTTTGTTGGCGCGAACGACACCCTTCAGGTTGAGCCGCTTGGTTTCGCTCTTGAAGTGTGCGTGAAGCTTTTCTGATCCCAAGTTGGCACAACAGCCGCGTGGATCATCCTTTGGGCGCTGGTTGGTGCAGATGAAGATATGTCGTTGAAACGGTGGCATAAGGCTTAGCGGTTATGCCGGCATCGTCAGGGTATTGAGCCGCTCGATCAGCAGCGTGACATCGTGACCATTTAAGAACGGAGACCGTTGTTGAGGCGCATTTAGAATCGTCATCATTTCATGCAGCCGCAATGAGGCTCGTCGGAATTCGTCGCCCTTCAATAGTTCCGATCCTTGGCAGGCGCGTAATTTGTCGAATTCGGCACGGATGTCGCGGAAGTCTCGCTGCAAGTACTTGTGCATCGAACAGGTGGCGCAATACCAGTTCGGATTTTGATCTGATAATGGCGATAAACGATCATAGGGGCGGCCGAAAAAATCTTTCCCGAGAGAAAACTTGGTTAGCGGGCCGCCGGCGGAGCCGCAGGCCTGACAAGATTCGTTCCAAGAGTCCACACCCACATTCTCCATGACACTGAGGGCTGCATTTTACAACAGGCTTTTCCAGGCTGTCCACGGGCGGATGATGTGGTAGGCCAAGCGATCTCTCCGCATATCGAGGTATAATGACAAGATTAGACGCGCGGCACCCATAGCGAGAAGGGGGAACCTATTATGGTCATCGGTGTCCCAAAGGAGATCAAAGATCACGAGTATCGTGTCAGTCTTACCCCGGATGGCGCAGCAATCCTCCGTCAGAGCGGGCATGAGGTTTGGCTCGAACCGGCTGCAGGGGAGGGCAGCGGATTCAGCGATGACGAATATCGTAAGGCCGGAGTCTTGGTTGCCGATTCAAAGGACGAGGTATTCAAGGAAGCTGAGTTGATTCTGAAGGTGAAAGAGCCGTTGCTTTCCGAATGTCATCTGTTTCGTACAGGCCAGGTCCTGTTCACCTATTTGCATCTTGCTTCACTGCCGGATGTGACCAAGGAGCTTCTGAGCCGCAAGGTTACCGCTATCGCCTACGAGACGACTGAAGCAAGAGACGGGAGTCTTCCCATGCTCAAGCCGATGAGCGAGATCGCGGGCCGAATGTCAGTCCAGATCGGCGCGCAGTACCTGGAAAAAATCCATGGGGGGCGCGGTGTCCTATTGGGAGGGGTTCCGGGAGCGGAGCCAGGCAAGGTCGTCGTGCTTGGCGCTGGGATAGTGGGAAGCTCGGCGACTCGTATCGCCGTCGGCATGGGAGCCCAGGTTACTGTAATCAATTTGGATGTTGAACGGCTGCGGTACCTCGATGATCAGTACCAGGGCCGGATTGTCACGCGCGCTGTGAGCCCCGCTACCATCGAGGAGACTTTGTGCTCAGCTGATCTTGTCATCGGTGCGGTGCTTGTCCCAGGTGCCAAGGCACCCAAGCTGGTGTCACGTTCGCTGGTTTCGCGGATGAAACCTGGCTCCGTCATCGTCGATGTCTCTGTGGATCAGGGCGGCTGTATTGAGACGACGAGACCGACGACTCACTCGGAGCCGGTCTATGTCGTCGATGGAGTCGTGCACTATTGTGTGGCCAATATGCCCGGAATCGTTCCCCGCACATCTACCTACGCCCTCACCAATGCGACATTGCCGTATCTACTTCGGCTCGCGTCTGACGGTGTAGATCGAGCGATCCGGTCTGATCCCGGCCTGGCCAAGGGAGTCAATCTCAAGGACGGGAGGGTTGCTCATCGGGGTGTGGCGGAGGCTCATGGGTTGCCTTTTACCCCTGTCTTGTAAGACAATCAGACCTCTGTTTTCTCGGGTCGGTCTTGTCGGGGCGTAGCGCAGCCCGGTAGCGCACTGCGTTCGGGACGCAGGGGTCGGAGGTTCAAATCCTCTCGCCCCGACCACACCGCACTTCGTGTGAACCGGCGCCTATTTATCGCAGTATCGAAATTGAGGCGCCGGATAAACACATCCAGTAATCCTCGTTTCTTTAGTCATACCAAGCTTGTTCGTACCGCCGGCTATTTAGCGTCTTATCGTAATTGACGCCGGCGGATAAGACTCCCCGGTGTTGTTCTTCATTCCAAACCTCATTTCGTGTGAATTGCCCATCCATTCTGGTCTTGCACATGTCTAGAGTCGATTATTCATAAATTCTATGTTCCGGGCCGAGTTTCCGGCGCAGATTTGTAAAACGCGTGACGCATCGGAAGAGGTGTGAGAATATCCGCTGAGCGAACCCGCAAGTGGCTGTTTGCATTCAAGGATCTTGGTAAGGCCAGATGACTCAATCGGTTGATAAACTGCCGGTTCGAGTGCGTATCCTGGTGAGTGGTCGTGTGCAGGGGGTGGGATTTCGCGCGTTTGTGGCACGAACCGCCACACGACTAGATCTAGTAGGTGGCGTCCGCAATCTCGACGATGGTCCGGTCGAACTGGACGTGGAGGGAAGAAGAACGGTAATCGAAGTACTTCTACGTGAATTGAAGACCGGTCCTCCTGCCGCCCGTGTCACAAAGATTGAGACAGAGTGGAGTACCGCAACCGGGCGATATTCAAACTTCAGTATTTGGTATTAGAAACGAGGAATCATGAGTCGACCGCATGACGAGGAGTCCGAGTTGAGCGAAGCTCGAAGGCAAACCGTCGACGACATGGATGCCTCAGAATCTGCGAGCACACCTGATCAGGGGGAACGGGAAACGGGTCGGTCGGAGGGTCTAGATACCCTCAGGAGCTATTTGCGGGAGGTCCGCCGATCGACCTTGCTGACCTTCAAACAAGAACAGCAGCTCGGTAAACGGGTCATGGCCGGCGATGAGCAAGCTCGGCAACAGATGATCGAATCGAATCTGCGGCTTGTCATCAGCATCGGGAAGCGTTACATGCACCGGGGGTTTCCGTTTTCCGACATCGTGGAAGAAGGCAATTTGGGCTTGATCAAAGCCGTCGAGAAATTCAATTACAAGCGGGGGTTCCGGTTCAGCACCTACGCGTCTTGGTGGATACGGCAGTACATCGAGCGGGCGATCATTAATCAAGGCAAGCTGGTGCGTTTGCCGGTGCACGTGGTAGAGCGCCTTAATCGTTATTTGAATCGTGTCGAGCAATTGGTGCAGGAGCTTGGACGGGAGCCGAGGGCGGCCGAAGTGGCCGCCAAGATGAAGACATCCGAAGAAGAAATCGTGGACCTGAAGCAGTTGGTGCGCACAACCTGTTCGCTCGATAGCCCGCTCAACGACCGCACTGATACCTTCCTGCGTGATGTGATCGAAGATTCTGCTGGGCTCTCACCAGATGAGACCGCCGACGGGGTTCGGCGGAGGACGGAACTGATGGCCTGGGTGAGGGAGTTGCCTGAGAAAGAGCAAACTGTTATTGTGTCACGGTTCGGGCTCGACGGAGACGAAGCCAAAACGCTCGAGGAAATCGGCCGTACTATGGGGCTGACTCGTGAGCGTGTCCGGCAGATCGAGATGGCGGCTTTAGTTCGGCTTCGTCACACCATCGCGCGAAAAACTATGACACAGGCAGACTTGCTCTAGCCCCGTGACAGCCGTCAACTATAAAGCACTCATTCGAGAAGTGCCGGACTTTCCGAGGCCCGGTATTCTCTTTTATGACATTACCACGCTCCTGAAGAATCCTGCCGCAGTTCGGAGTCTTGCCGACCAATTGACAACTCGGTATCATGATCGGGGGATCACCAAAGTTGTAGGAATTGAGTCCCGGGGATTTATTTTCGGTGGGATTCTCGCGGCGCGTCTCGGTGCCGGATTTGTCCCGGTTCGTAAGCCTGGGAAACTTCCGGCTGATTGTTATGAAGTGAAGTACAGCCTCGAGTATGGAAACAACAGCTTATCCGTGCACCGTGACGCGATCGAAATCGGAGAGCATGTGCTGATTGTCGATGATCTGTTGGCGACCGGAGGGACGGCAGAAGCAACGGTTCATCTTGTTCGTCAGCTTGGCGGCACGATCGTCGGGCTCGATTTTCTGGTTGAACTGAAGAGTTTGAGGGGACGTGACAAACTCGTTGGTTACGATGTCCATTCGGCCATTACCTATCCGTAGGGTTTGAGCGTACCCTTCACCACCTCTTGTTCAAGGGGCTCAGGGCGTGATATAGAAGCCGAAATTTTTCGACACTCCAACCACTTATTTATTTCTGGAGCGGACTCTCTATGGCAACGAAAGCACAGGCGAAGAAAAAGGGCGAGGCCAAGACGAAATCTGCGGCCTCCGCGGCCAAGAAATCTCAGCCGGTGACGACAGGAGCTGCTGCAGCGCTCAAAGCACCATCTGAGGTTGAAATAGAGGTGCCTGTGCGGCCTAAGGAAACGGCAAAAGAACGGGAAGCACGGGAACGGCGGCAAGAAGTGCTTCACAAGATGCTCATCGGCAAACGTCAAGAGATCATTAAGGAGATTGAAGAGAGTCTGGGGCAGTCCTTGACCGAAGATCAGCAGCGGCGTCTGGAGTCAGCTCGTGATGTCGGCGACCAAGCCCTAATGGATCTTGAGCGCGAACTTGGTATTTCATTGATGGAGATGCGTAACCGCCGACGGCAGTCGATCGATGAGGCCCTCACCCGGCTACACGAGGGGACTTACGGGATTTGTGCCGAGTGTGGGATCGAAATCAGCGAGAAGCGTCTCCAGGCAGTTCCCTTCGCTAAGCTGTGTGTGGAGTGCCAATCGCGCGCGGAATTGTTGGAGAAGATTGAACGCGAAGAGGATCGCGACTAGCTCCAAAAGTTTTCTCTCCCTTCACCCTGCATCGTTCCCTCCTCATCATGAATGGGCAGACTTTAGAACGAGCGGTCGTTCTTGCCAGTGGCGGGTTGGATTCCACTGTTACGGCGGCCATCGCACGGCGTGATGGATACGAGCTGTACTTGCTGACTATCGCCTACCAACAACGTCACGCGGTGGAGGTTGAGCGGTCGAGACAGGTGGCGACGGCTCTGGGAGCTCACCAGCATGTGGTGCTGGAGGTCGATTTGAGGGCGATTGGTGGATCGGCTCTGACCGGCGACATGTCGGTGCCGAAGCATCGGACTGAATCAGAACGGAAACAGGATGTGCCCGTTACCTACGTGCCGGGCCGAAACCTGATTTTTCTATCTCTGGCTGCGGCCCACGCGGAAGTACTGGGAGCCTCGATCGTCTATTTCGGCGCTAACGTGATCGACTACTCCGGTTATCCCGACTGCCGCCCCGAATTCATTGAGGCCGTGGAGGCAGCACTTCAAGCGGGAACGAAGGCAGGCATGCAGGGCATGGGCATTGAGATTCGAGCGCCGCTGCTCCGGATGACTAAGGCAGAGATCATAAGGCTTGGCCTCACGCTGAACGTTCCCTTTCACCTCACGCATAGTTGTTATGACCCAATCGGGCCGATTGCCTGCGGGCAGTGCGACAGCTGTCTGATTCGGAAACAGGGATTTGCGGAGGCGGGAGTTGTAGATCCGATTCAGTATGCGGTATGGTGAGCCAGATGTCCGACGTGGATATGCGGTCTTGCTCTATGAAGTCTTCACGAATGTTGTTGGTGAGCCTCCTTGCGTTGATCCTCAGTAGCGCATCATCATGCAGCCAAGACGGGGTGGAACCAAAGAGGGCGGGAGCCGTGGCCTCTGCTCCGGCGGAGTTACGGGAAGGAGAGCAAAAATTCAACGCTTACTGTTCAACCTGCCATGGGATCGGAGGAGCCGGTACCACCCAAGGCCCACCGTTTCTTCACAAGGTCTATGAACCGAATCATCACGGTGACGAGGCGTTTCAGCGAGCGGCGACCAACGGAGTAAAGGCGCATCATTGGCAGTTCGGCGACATGCCGAGGATCGATGCGGTTAAACCAGAGGATGTGGGTCACATCGTAAAATATGTCCGCTGGCTACAAAAACAAGCCGGAATTTTTTGATCCTCCCAATACGTCTTTCCCCATTCATCCATAGAGCGATCCGACCGATCATTGTCGCTTGGGCATCCATTTCTTCGCCCGGTCTTCCGCCTCCGCGATCTGTCCTGGCATCATCTGTGTGGCCACCGCGTCACGAGATTCGGCCGCACGTTTTTCGCCGTAGGCAACCGAAAGGTTGTACCACATATGGGCTTCTACAAGGCTCTGACGCACAGCGCGCCCTCGTTCATACATCATCCCAAGCTTCGCGAAGGCCAGCGCATTTCGTTGCTCTGCAGCCCTCTGAAACCAGAACAACGCCATGTGGTCACTGTACGGTGCGCCCCGTCCAAGAAAGTAGAGGGTTCCAAGATTGACCTGTGCGCCTGCATGTCCCTGGTCAGCCGCCTTTTTGAACCAATCCTTTGCCTCCAGGTAGTTTTGTGGAAGACCTCGCCCTTCGCTATACATCAAGCCCAATTCATTTTGAGCATTAGGTTCGCCGGTCTGAGCGCGTTTGAGGACTTCACTCACGGCTGGTCCGCCAATGAGTGGTTGTGGCGTACCGGGAGGGGGAGCGGCGCAGCTTGACGCGAAAAGGGACACCAAGAGCAATCCTACAAGAGTCACACGCTGGTAGGGTGACAGCCGGTGAGCCATTTTGAAGATTGTTACCGCGACGGATATCTACTGGTTGGTTAGCAAGCCATGGAGAGCTATCCTACGCAGCGGAAGGGCGCGACTTCAAGCACGAATTGTCGCAACGAGCTGTTGATGAAGTCCTGAAGGATGTTACGGTCTCCTAATGGCTTGCGCCTAGCCCAACTTGGGAGCGTCGACACGGATGTGAAGGCTTCGAGCGGGTACATCTTGGTTGGTAGCTTTCGATACCAGAGCATACGCCGAAGAAGCCTGTGTCAGCTATTGCTCCTGAACTAAATTTTGGGCCTTGGGCTTCCAATTCCGTGCGAGAAATTGTGCCTGTGCGATTTGGGTCGGCGTCATGTTCGTTGCCAGACGATCTCGCCATTTCGCTCCTTCTTCATGGCCATTGGCCGCCGCCAAATTATACCACTGGTAGGCTTGGACTACATCCTTGGGAACTCCCCGTGCCTTTTCATAATATGTGGCGATGACGAACATCGCCGCTCCATGCCCCTGGTCTGCGGCAAGGCGGCACCACCGTAGAGCTTCCTGATAATCCTGTGGCATCCCGCGACCGATGTCCGACAGCACGCAGAGCCGATAGAAAGCACCGACATGTCGCTGGGTAGCCGCCATGCGATACCACCGAACGGCCTCCCTGTGGTCTTTAGGCAAGGCGTGCTCATATCGCATGGCAAGATTGTATTGATCCTCGGCGCTTCCTTGTTCTGCGGCTGACTGTAACTCGTCGATTCGTGACACCGTGTCATGCACATCGACGTAGGGAGACTTAGGAGGATCGATGCATCCCGACAGGGTGCAGAGGATGATCATCATGATGAGATATCGCAAACAGCCCCTCATAATAATGTCTTCTCCTTCGAACTGATTCTGCGTCAGTTGCCTTGGTGGTTCACATCACCCAAGCAATGAACGCACAATCTACTCTAGCACATCTCGTTCTCTAAAAAGCTACCAAACCTAGGTACCATCATGACCTTATTCTTCAATGCTCTGTTGCTTTCACTGAACAGAAAAGATATCTGTTAACGTTAGCACCAGGTGAAATCTTGGCTCATGTTGCTGCGCGGAACATCATGAGAAACACCCTCCTTGTGAGTATTTTGTTCCTCATGTCCGCCTTCTCGGCTCAGGCGCAGCAAGAGTTTTCGCCTATGTCGGTCGAGAAGGGCGTGCTCCTGGTTGCCAGCCCCTCGCTGGGTGACCCCAATTTCCATCAAACCGTTCTGCTCATTGTCGAACATGGACGAGGCGGGACAGTCGGGCTCATTCTGAACCGCCCTACGAACGTGCTCTTGTCCGAGGCCTTGCCGGACTTTACTGTACTTAAGCGAACCAACCATCGGTTGTTTGCCGGGGGGCCGGTCGAACGAACGCAGCTGGTCCTGTTGTTCCGGCTCACGCAGCTCTTGCCTGATACACGTCAGATCGTCGCTGGAATCTATCTGGGCACACCTCGCGTCCTGGAGCGTATTATCACTCAACCTCAACCGACCGAGACGTTTCGAGCGTTTTCCGGATTTGCCGGATGGGCACCGGGACAGCTCGAACATGAAATGCTCGAAGGAGCATGGGGCGTCTTGCCGTCAGATGCCTTCACTATTTTCGATAAAGACCCGGCCACGCTCTGGACGGACAGCATCAGTCGTCTGCAGGCCACCAGAACGATTTCCTATTGAGCAATAGAAAAGTTCTTTGAGCCGGCTAGTGAAGCCGGCTCATCTTGACGGGATGTTTCGCTCGCTGCGAGGCTGTTGCAGATGGAGGCAAGTTGTACCTAAGGAGGATCTGAATGGTTTATTGCCATTGTACGTTGCACTGAAGACCCTTCTATTTGAACCGATGGGTTCTATCGCTTCCTGCCTGGCACTCTCGAAGCCACCATGACATAATCGTCTTGAGCGCTTCGCCTAGTCCCTCGACTTAATCGATCGATCATGTCTCGTTGGATGCTAGATCTGGGGGCTTTGTTCTTGATGCGTGTGGTGGGGGCCTGCTTTACCGCCGATGGCTATGTAACGCATGCAAACAATGATGGGCGGTCTGCTGTAGAGATCCGTGATCCCTCAGCATCAGACCACGAGGTTCCAGGTCTTTCGTTCCGAGTGTTTGTTGATCGAGGAGTGGGAGAGGCGGCGGGCTGGGCTCTCGACCAATCCCAAGCAGACGCCGTTCTTCAGACGGTGATCGAAACCTTTTCCTATCTGAATCAGCATCGGAATGCCTATTCACGGTACGACGAAACAGTGAGCAAGGGTTTTCTCGATCGCGTCATCATTCAACCGAGCGTAAGCAATCACGAGGGAAAGTCCTTCCCTTTCCTGGTCGTGAGGACGGTGGATCCAGGTCGTGTGAGGCTGCTGATCAGTGCATCGTCGATGAAAGAGGGTGGCTACATCGGGGAGGTTGAACGGTTTGCTCCGGTGCTGGCGCGAGAGTTTCAATGGGTGGTTGGTAAAGCGGAGACCAGTCAGAAGCCGAAGACAGTCGCCGTCGAGCGAGACTTTCGGCGTGCACTGATTCGAGCCGACAAGGACATTCGAGCCCTTTCCGGTGAGGAACGTGTACTGCTGCTGCGACAACTTTTTGAAACATATTTGCGGACGGTCGACGATCAACACAGTTTGGATAGCCAGTCCTACTATGAGGTGGGTACCACCAACTTGGTTGTTCCAAGTCAGACGGATTCTACGACCAAGTTTTATGATATTCGGGTTCGCGAGGCGTTGCAGAAGATCGTGCGGGAGCCTGTATTTCTTGAACGTACACCGCTTGCTGTAATCAGCCTCCTGAACGGAGCCATCTGGAACGTGGCATTCGTGAAGATCGAGCAGCGAGATTGGGCAACGAGAACCAGGGTGCAGCCTGCAGATAAAGCTGTGATAGTCGGAGAGCCTGGACGGTCGATTCAACCAGCCGCGATTCTCCTGAATCTCCATCGGGCCGCAGTTCCTGACGATCCCTTTTATGGCGATACGAAGCATCTCCCGATGGGTGCGCTGTCCACCGACCAGTTGGCGCTCGTCATTGCCAAGGAAATCCAACAGAACATCGTCGAGAAGTCCCAGACCGGCCACGTCGCTCAGGATGCGCTCACGACCCCGAAGTAGTGCCGCGCCTGGAAAGAGTGCGGGCGCACGATTTACAGCCCATGACGCACAGCTAATAATTCTTTCAGACTCCGCCATTGCTACATCGGTGTGACCGGGCTTCAGCTGGCAGGTAGCAGCCGTTCTTTATCTTCCAAGTTTCACGTGTTCTGATCAACCTTATGGTATAAGTCATGGTGTCCGCCCTGCTGAGTGATGGGCGAAGAAGTGGACGCCCAAAGGTTGACGGTGGGCGATGCTTGCGATGGTGAAGGGGGCGTTAACGTGTCTGACGTGACGAAGATCGTTCGGCACTTCCGGCAAATCCTGCTGTGGCCGATGCAACTCACGCCCATCCGTGAGGATGCGCCAATCCAAAAGCACTGGGAACTCCTGGAGGCAACTAATTCGAACAATCCCTGGAGGGAGTTGGTCGATGAATTTACCGGCGATCCTCGTCAGTTCCAGGAGCGACATTACAGTGAGTTCGTGACGTTTCTGCCCTATGTCCAGCGCTTTCTTTATGGTGAAGGAAAGAGAACCAGCTCGGACGTCCGCGAGGAAGCCGCGATCCGTGTCTTTCGTCGTGACGATATCGCCAGGGTGCGGATGGTATTTCCTGGTCCCAATGCAGCGCCGGCGACCTTGACCGTGGCGCACGTGGATCTGTATTTCTTCTACGACATCGATGTGGCGATTCTGGTCGTCGAGATCTATGCCGATAACTTGCCGCTGTCGCAGGTACAGAACTCGCTCTTTCGCTTTGGCCGATGCTATCCCACCTATTGGGAGCCCGATGGGCACGGTGGCCATTGCCCCAAACATGTGGAATGGCTTTCCTCGGAAGGCAAGGTGCTCGCTGTGTCGGACTATGATCACCGCGAGAAATACCTCTCGTTTGTCTGCCAGCATCGGTCGCTCAGTCTCGCCTCTCACTGGGAATTTCTGCTCGAACCGTTGGTGCTGCACCATTCAGAAAAAGCAGGTCCGATTCGGTATCGACAGATTGAATACCATCTGATGCCGGTGATGGCGTATCTCACCCTGGACGATCCGGGGGCGCTGACTCGGGGGGAGTTCGCACGAACTGCATTGGCCGCGGCACCGGGTAGATCCGACACGTTGCCCTTTTCGGAGCGCTATCTCAGTGACTTTGAGGAACGCTATTGTTACGACCGGTATTGGAACGGACAGGGGAGGAATGCTGCAGGAACCCGGTTCATGTGTACAGGCCGGGTGTTTACGATGGTAGGGGAGGCCGGAGAACCGGCGTTTGAGGACCGCAAGACCAACCTGGAGCAGTTCCGTCACGAATATTTTCTGCTGTTTCTGATCCCGCATTTTCACAAAGCCGCTCTGTTGATGCTGACGAATCGTCTGGTGGAGGCCATGAATCAGCTCGATCTCACCAAACTGGATTCGGTCCGGCAGTTCCGTCGTGTGATTCGCCAAACGTTAGGCATTTTTTTGCGCTTCACCCATCGCTACTGGTCCCATCAGGTTTCGGATCATGGACAGGTGAAGGAACTCTATCGGATGATCAGCGAGCATCTGGGCACCGGTCGACTCTACGAAGAACTCCGGTCGGAGCTGGAGGATATGAGCCAATACCTCGACAGCGATGCGCTGCGTCGGCAAGGCGAAACCATGGTCCGCCTGACTGTCGTGGCCACAGTCGGCTTGATCGGTGTGGCGACCACCGGTGTGCTGGGCATGAATTTGTTCGCACTGGGGGAAGAGCCGGCGATGGCGCGGGTCGTTTATTTCCTGCTGGTTCTGATTCCCGTCGTCGCCGTGACGCTCTATACGGTGTTGAAGTCCAGACGTCTGTCAGATTTTCTGGAGACACTTGCCGAGGAGCATCGGTCGCCCAAAGAGAAGCTTGCGGCGTTGCTGGCCGTGTGGAAGACCAAGCACGGACGGGATTCCTGACTGCGCTCAATCTAGCCGAATTCAGTTGTGCGCCATCCGGCTCCTGCCTTATTGAGCGACCTATCACGTTCGAGTCGATCACTCTGCGTTGCCTAGTGACATGAATCGAAGAATCTTGTGATGTCATCAGCGACGGGGACCTTCTGTAGGTTCCACCATGTCAGGGCCCCGATGAGGTCTGTATGATCCACTCCAGGGTAGATGTGTGATCGCACGCAGCCGCCTCGTTGCTTGATTCGTTGTTCCAGTTTTTCAAGATTGGCGAGTTTCACCGCCGTGTCCCTGTCGCCGTATAGCAGCAACATCGGCGGTTGCGTGCCGTCAATAAATGTGGTCACCTGCATGTTCGGACAGTTCTTCGGCGGGCCGAACATGTCTTCGAGATCCGGCTCATCCGGCGTAAAGGCATAGGGACCTGCCAGACCGACAAAATCGCGAAGGATGAGCAATCGATCGTGTCCTTCCTCGGCAAGATAGTGACGATCAGCCGCGAGTAGCGCGCCGATATGAGCTCCGGCGGAATGCCCCACCACATGGATTCGCGCAGGATTGCCGTGTGACTCCGCGATGTGATCATAGGCCCAGGCAAGAGCCTTTGCCCCGTCTTGCACAATCAGCGGAAAGCGGACTTGGGGATACTTTCTGTAGTCGGGAATGACGACAAGAAAGCCCCTCTTCGCGAATGTCGCACCGACAAACCGATAGTCCTCCTTTGCCCCATAAGTCCAGCGCCCACCGTAGAAAAACACGATGACGTCGAATGGTGTGTCCTTGGCATCAGCGGGAATATAGATATCCAGTTTCTGCGAAGGCTCGGGCCCATAGGTCTTATCACGCACAACCCTTATTACGTTGTCGAAATGAGTAGGGAGATTGGCTGCCGTGAATGACGCTTGCGTGCAGGCGGACGTGGTAAGTAGGAAGCTGAGGAGCATGGTCTGGCAGCGCCAGGCTTTCAAGCCATTCATCGGATATGGTCCCTGATCGTTCTTGCCAAGGTGGAAGTCAGCCGCCTACCGCTAAGGCCGACCGCGAGCGGACTCCTGAACGTCATAGCTTATATATTACCTCGTAAACTGCCTCGTACTGTCTTCGAGCGCTTGACAGGTTTCGAGTCTTTCAGTAGGATGATGAAACCTTTAACGCTCATCCAGCGAGGTGAGCAAGGAGCCAAGTCATGAATTGCGGTCCGGCCTTGGCCGGTTTTAACTCGACCTTCTCACTCCAGCAGGGTGGGGAGGTTTTTTTGTGCCTGAAATCTGGAGAGGGAGTGGGAGCCCGACTGCTCTGATTATGTCCATGCGTATGAATCAGCCGGCAGAGCAGAAGGATGAAAAGCTGATCATGGATGCGGGGGACATTTCCCGCGCCATGATGCGCATCGCGCACGAAATTTTGGAGCGGAATAAGGGTGTCAAGGATTTGGCACTGGTGGGAATACGGACAGGTGGTGTGTATCTCGCCCATCGACTCGTCAAGCGTATCCACAGTATCGAAGGCGTACTGGTTCCCATCGGGGAATTGGATATTACCTTGTATCGCGATGATCTTGCGTTGCGCAAAAATCAACCGATCCTTCGAAAAACTTCCGTGCCGTTCGACATGACGAATAAAGTCGTCGTCCTTGTCGACGACGTCTTGTTCACCGGAAGAACGATACGGGCGGCGATGGATGGGCTCATGGACTTGGGACGCCCGGAGGAAATCCAACTGGCAGTGTTGGTCGATCGTGGCCATCGGCAGCTGCCGATCAAAGCGAATTACATCGGGAAAAATCTACCGACCTCTCGGGATGAGCAGGTCCAGGTGTTGTTGGACGAAGATGGGGAAGATGACCGGGTAGTCATCTTAAAATCCTGAAGCGGAGAATCCCATGAGCCTCAAGCGCAAAGATCTGCTGAGTCTCGCTCTCTTGTCGGTGGATGAGATCATGCTCGTCCTTGACACGGCAGATTCCTTCAAGGAAGTGACCGGGCGCGAAATCAAAAAAGTTCCGGCTCTCCGAGGCAAGACCGTCGTGAATCTCTTCTTTGAACCGAGCACCAGAACCCGCACGTCCTTTGAGCTGGCGGCCAAGCGTCTGAGCGCCGATGTGATCAACTTTTCTCCCTCCGCCAGCAGCGTGGTGAAGGGGGAAACCCTTCTTGATACGGCTCGGAATATTGAAGCGATGCAGGCGGACATCATCGTTCTGCGTCACTCTTCGGCGGGAGCCGCTGAAACGCTGGCGAACGGCGTCAAGTCGTCCGTCATCAATGCCGGCGATGGATGGCATGAGCATCCCACGCAAGCATTGCTCGACCTGTACACGATTCGGCAACGGGGGATGAATTTCAGTGGATTGCGCGTCGCGATCGTCGGCGACGTGGCGCACAGCCGCGTGGCGCGTTCGAATATCTATGCGCTTCTCAAGCTTGGTGCCGAGGTGCGTCTGGTGGGACCGCCGACGATGATGCCGCGTGGCGTGGAGAAGCTCGGCGCGAAGGTGTACTACAACATGGATGAAGGATTGCGCGACGTCCATGTCATCATGATGCTTCGGCTGCAGCTGGAGCGGCAGGGACGTGCGCAGTTCCCCACGATTCGCGAGTATTCGCGGCTCTATGGCTTAACGGCCGAGCGAGTGCAACTAGCCGACGCCGGCGCCATCGTCATGCATCCGGGGCCGATCAATCGAGGGGTGGAAATTGCCCCGGATGTTGCCGATAGTTTGTCCTCGGTGATTCTCGAACAGGTGGCGAACGGCGTGGCGGTGCGAATGGGAATCCTGTACCTCATGTCAGGAGCGAATTCGTGAATCTGATGACCTGATGATCTGTCGAGTGGGTGAGCTATCGGCCGAGCTTGGATAGGGTGGGTTCCGTAACAGATCATCAGATCAAGAGATTCTGCCAAATTTTAGAGAGGGCTTATCGTGTCGATTCTGATTAAAGGTGGTCGCGTCGTCGATCCAGACAGGTTTGTCGGTGTCGCCGATGTGCTGATCGACAACGGCAAGATAGCCGCGGTGGGACCGAATCTTTCCGCATCCGTCGGCGGGCGGACCATTCAAGCCAACGGGAAACTTGTGATGCCGGGGTTCGTTGATTTGCATGTCCATTTTCGCGAGCCTGGGTTCGAGTACAAGGAAACGATTCAGAGCGGCAGTGCTGCGGCCGTTGCGGGCGGATTTACGACGGTCTGTTGCATGCCCAACACGAACCCGGTGAACGACAATCAAGCCGTCACGGAATTCATATTGGAACGAGCACGGTTGGCTGGTCTAGCAAACGTGCTGCCGGTCGGCGCCATTACAAAAGGATCGGAAGGAAAGGAGCTGGCGGAGATCGGTGACTTACGGCGGTCTGGCTGTGTGGCCATTTCTGACGATGGCAAGCCTGTGATGAACAGCCTGGTGATGCGGCGAGCGATGGAATATGCCTTGGCCTTCGATCTGACGGTCGTCGACCATTGCGAGGATCTGCATCTGGCAGAAGGCGGCTGTATGAATGAGGGGTTGGTCTCGACCGAGCTTGGCTTGCCGGGGATCCCGTCAGCGGCTGAAGACGTGATGGTGGCGCGCAATCTCTCGCTCTCGGAGCTGACCGGAGCCCGCCTGCATCTTGCACACATCAGCACAGCCGGGTCGGTTCGAATGGTGCGGGAGGCGAAAGCCCGTGGGATTAAGGTGACGGCGGAAGCATGTCCTCACCACTTTCTCCTGACGGAGGAACTGGTGCGAGGCTACAACACCCACGCGAAAATGAACCCTCCTTTGCGCACCTGGGCCGATGTTCAGGCGATCAAGGAAGGATTGCGCGACGGCACGATTGATGTCATTGCGACCGACCATGCCCCCCATGCTACGCAGGAGAAGCAGCAGGATTTCACCGAGGCTCCATTCGGAATCGTCGGACTTGAGACGGCGCTTCCGCTGACGCTGGGATTGGTGGAGGAAGGGGTTTTGTCGCTGGAACAAGCGGTCCAGAAGCTGACCTCAGCTCCGGCCGCGACGTTCGGGCTCAAGAAGGGGACGCTGGCGGTCGGTGCCGATGCCGATGTCGTCATCGTGGATCCGCAAGAACAGTGGGAAGTCGATCCCTCCAAGTTCCGATCCAAAAGCCGCAATACGCCGTTTGCGGGATGGAAAGTAAAAGGGCGAGTCAATGCAACCATTGTGGGCGGCAGCGTGGTGTTCCAGACCGCTCTGGTGGAGCGGTAGTGCTGTGCGACGGCTGTCCCGTTGGGGGATGGTTGGGTGTCTTGCGCTTGAGTGGGTTGCGCTCGCCGTTTGGGTTGGAGGCATGGTCGTACTGAGCGGAGCAGTGATCCCAGCAGTGTTCAACACATTCGGCGGACAGGATTCCGGAGGCATGTTTTTAACCCGGGCGTTTGAAGGCTATCATCGTTTTGTCTTCGGGGCCGGTGTCGTCCTCTCTGCCACACTCTGGTATCGTCGGTGGAGCGGCGATCCGATCGTGAAGGTCGGTCGGAGTGAGATGGTCGTCTTGGCCCTCATGGTGATGATCGCCGGGCTCATTATTGTCGTTCTGCACCCAAATGCTGCGGCACTCCAAGCGCAGGCATTCGCGACAAAAGACGAGACGATCAGGAAAGCGGCTTTGGAGGGGCTGTTTCGTGTCCTCCTGCCGATCCGAGCCTTGTATATGCTCAACCTTCTATTGGGCGTAGTGCTTATTGGAATCAAAGCAAAGCGATCGCTCGACCAAAGGTAGAAGATGACCGTGAAAAATGCGTTGTTGGCTCTGGCGGATGGAACGGTGTTCGAAGGCCGGGCTCTGGGTTATGAGGGAGAGACGGTTGGGGAAGTCGTCTTTAATACGGCCATGACCGGCTATCAGGAGATACTGACTGATCCGTCCTATAAAGGGCAGATCATCACGATGACCTGTCCGCATATCGGTAACTATGGGATCACGCCTGAAGATGTGGAATCCCGTCGCGCCTGGTCAGAAGGGTTTGTGGTACTGGAAGCCAGCCGTCTTGTCAGCAACTGGAGAAGCAAGCAGACCCTTCAGGAATCATTGAAGGAGGCAAAGGTCGTCGCAATCGAAGGAATCGATACAAGAGCCTTAACGAGGCATTTGCGCGAGCATGGATCACAGCAAGGACTCATCACCCATCTCAATCTCGACCCTGATCGGGCTGTACGACATGCCAGGCAAGCTCCCGCCATCATCGGTCGAGATTTAGCAGCGGAGGTAACCTGCGCACGTCCATATGACTGGACGGCGAGCAGCGGCGATTGGGCACCGTCGACAAACAGCAGGGAACGTGGGAAGTCCAAGCGCTGGCGAGTCGTAGCCTATGATTTCGGCATCAAACACAACATTCTGAGACGATTGGTGGATGTCGGCTGTCAGATTACGGTGGTGCCTGCTGCGACATCAGCCGTTGAAGTCGAGGCACTCAAGCCCGACGGCATTTTTCTCTCGAACGGTCCGGGCGACCCGGAAGGCCTTCCCTATGCCGCAAAGGCAATGGAGAAGCTGATCGGGCGCTATCCGATCTTTGGCATTTGTTTGGGCCATCAGATTCTCTGCTTGGCCTTCGGCCTCAAGACATACAAGCTGAAGTTCGGTCACCATGGAGCCAATCATCCTGTGATGGATCTTCGGACGAGAAAAGTCGAAATTACCTCGCAGAACCATAATTTCTCTTCTCCGTCCAATACCACCCGGAGGCGGCGCCGGGTCCTCATGATGCTGCCTATTTGTTCGATGAATTCGTCCATCTTATGGAGACCCATCATGCCTAATCGTTTCGTGATCGGAGTGATCGGACTAATGCTGTCCGGCTGTACGTTTAATTTCCCGCTATTCCCCGGCCAGGGGCCTCTGCAAGAAGCTCAGGTCGATGGGACCGGCAAAGCAAAAGTGCTGTTGATTGAAATCTCCGGGGTGATCAGCTCTCAGGAAAAAGAAGGATTGCGACCTGCGCCCAGCATGATTGCAAGCGTGAAAGAACAGCTGACCCGGGCGGCAAAGGATGAGAACGTCAAAGCCGTCGTGCTTCGCATTAATACGCCTGGGGGAACGGTGACGGCGTCGGATATTATCTATCATGAGCTAAAAACGTTCAAAGCCAGTCGCAAGGTCCCCATCGTTGCATCTATCATGGATCTGGGCACATCGGGGGGGTACTATATCGCTGCGGCAGCGGACACGGTACTGGCACACCCTTCGTCCGTTACCGGCAGTATCGGCGTGATCATGTTGACCATCAATGCGCGAGGGCTCTTGGAGAAAGTAGGAGTCGAAGCTACGGCAGTGACATCCGGTCCTCGCAAGGATATGGGCTCGCCGTTTCGAACCATGACAACGGAAGAACGAGCTATCTTCCAAGGACTGATCGATTCGTTTTATTCGCGCTTCTTGAACATCGTACAGGAGGGCCGCTCCAATTTAGAGATGGAGCAGATCAAACGGTTGGCTGATGGGCGAATCTATACTGGTGAGCAAGCAAAGGCGGCTGGGTTGGTCGATGAGATCGGCTATCTCGAAGACGCGATTGAATTGGCCAAGAAAAAAGCCGGCCTGACGGAAGCCCGAGTTGTGACGTACCAACGTCCAGGTGAATATTCCAACAATGTGTATTCCAAGGTGTTGGCGCCGAGCGGGCTCGCCGGTTTTGCCGATCTCGACCTCATGTCGTTTGTTCGAGGGGGCACTCCCCAGTTCATGTACCTGTGGATGCCATAGCTGGGGAGGCCGATCGCATGACTGGTAGTATCATAACTGGTGATATAATCGTGATCGGCTTCGATCGAGGAATTCAGGATGACACAGCCGGCAGATCAGGAAATCGACAGACTATTCTCCAAACCCGTCGATCGGCGTGCCGTGCTTCTGCATGGGGCTCGAGGGATGCTGGGGTTGGGTTGGCTTCTGAACCTGGGAGCAGTGGGCGCCGTGGTGTCAACTCTAGGAGGATGCGTCCGCGCGCCGGGAACGGCGAGAGATCAATTCATTTATATATCTGAGGAGAAAGAAATTGCGATGGGCATCGGCGCCTATCGTGAATTGCTGCGCAAAGCTCCGGTCAGTGATGATCCTGAGTTAAATGAGATGGTCAATCGGGTCGGTAAGCGAATTGCGGCGGTGGCCAATAAGCCGGAGTACGAGTGGGAGTTCGCCATTATCAGGGATGACCGCACGATCAACGCTTTCGCGCTTCCGGGCGGTAAGGTTGCCGTTTTCACGGGGATACTGAAGATCACCAAGAACGAAGACGGTTTGGCGACTGTGATCGGGCATGAGGTGGCGCATGCGCTTCAACGCCATGGGGCGGAGCGGTATAGCCGAAGCATCCTTGAAACGATCGGCCAAGTCGGTGCGCTCGCTGCTGGAGCTGCTGTCGGACGCCCGGATGCGGCGATGGCTGCGATGAGCGCCTATGGAGTCGGAGTCTCTCTACCGTTCGGGAGAAAGCAGGAATCCGAGGCCGATTACATCGGACTCAAATTGATGGCGCAGGCTGGCTATGACCCTCGAGAGGCAGTGCCCTTTTGGGAGCGGATGAGCGGGTGCCCTAGGCAGATGATCGACAAGGTCTGTTTTCGGTCGCAACATAATATCCCGGAGTTTTTGTCTACGCACCCCTCCGATGTGGCACGTATCAACCAAATTGAGGCTTGGATACCTGAGGCCATGAAGTACTACCATGCGGCGCAGGGTGATGATCAGCCTGCACCGGTGGCCCCCTATCATCCACAAATTGGCCCCGCGCTTCCTTCCAGCTGACCGACCATCACGACACGATGCCAAAACGTACGGACATTCAGTCAATCCTCATGATCGGCTCCGGTCCGATTGTCATCGGCCAAGCCTGTGAATTCGATTATTCCGGCACGCAGGCCTGCAAAGCGCTGAAAGCGGAGGGTTATAAAGTCATCCTCATCAACAGCAATCCGGCGACGATCATGACGGACCCGGAGATGGCTGATCGGACGTATATCGAACCGATTACCTTAGATGTGGTGGAGAAGGTGATTGACCGGGAGCGCCCGGATGCCTTGCTTCCGACCATGGGTGGGCAAACGGCCCTCAACACCACCATGGGGTTGGTGAAGCGAGGAGTCCTCGAGAAATACGGTGTCGCTCTCATCGGCGCTTCAGCGGAGGCGATTCATAAAGCCGAGGACCGGGAAGCGTTCAAGCAGGCGATGCATCGAATCGGCCTGCGGGTGCCGAAGAGTGGTACGGCGTGCACGCGACAGGAAGCTCTGACCATTCTCGACACCGTCGGCTTCCCCGCGATCATTCGTCCGTCCTTTACCATGGGGGGAACCGGCGGAAACATCGCCTATAATCGGGAAGAATTCGAGAGGCTGATCGATTGGGCGTTGGTCATGAGCCCGGTCAGTCAAGTGCTGATCGAAGAATCGGTCATTGGGTGGAAAGAGTATGAATTGGAGGTCATGCGTGATCTAAAGGACAACGTCGTCATCGTGTGTCCGATTGAGAACTTCGACCCGATGGGCGTACACACAGGAGACAGTATCACGGTCGCGCCAGCCATGACATTGACCGACAAAGAATACCAACGGATGCGGGACGCGGCACTTCGTATCATCCGAGAGATCGGGGTCGATACTGGAGGGTCGAATATTCAGTTCGGTGTCAACCCTACCAACGGGGAGATGGTCATCATTGAAATGAATCCTCGGGTGTCTAGGAGTTCAGCGTTGGCGTCGAAGGCCACCGGATTCCCGATCGCCTCGAACCGGCGATCGACTATGTGGTGGTCAAGATCCCGAGATTTGCCTTTCAGAAGTTCAAGGGGGCCGATCCGACCTTGACCACGCAGATGAAGTCGGTCGGGGAAGTGATGGCGATCGGACGCACCTTCAAGGAGTCTCTGCAGAAGGCCATTCGTTCCCTGGAGTTAGACCTGAATGGGTTGGCGTCACGGTTTGGACTTGATCGAGGTATTCCAGCCGAGTTGAACCGAACGGAAGCGATCGAGAAACTCAATCGGGTGCTGCGGACGCCATTACCAGAACGATTGTGGTATGTTGCCGACGCCATGCGCCTGGGATTTACGGACGAGGAACTGTTTGCAACGACAAAAATAGATCCCTGGTTCTTAGGACAAGTCAGACAGCTGGTGGACTTTGAACGAATGCTTGCCGGTCATGCCGATAACCCAGCGGCCGTCTTGGGCAGTGAGTTGCTCTGGGACGCAAAAGAGCTTGGATTCTCAGACGATCGGCTCGCACGATTGCTCGGATGCGAGGCGGCAGTGGTCCAGATTGCGCGTACGCAACCAGGGGCACGAGGGGTCACCTATAAACGGGTTGATACCTGTGCTGCGGAATTCGAGGCGCAGACGCCGTATCTCTATTCCACGTACGGGATGGAGTGTGAATCCCGACCATCAAATCGGAAAAAGGTCGTGATTCTTGGCGGAGGTCCTAATCGCATCGGCCAAGGGATCGAGTTCGACTACTGCTGTGTCCATGCGGCGATGGCACTTCGAGAAGAAGCGATCGACACGATCATGGTGAACTGCAACCCGGAGACGGTGAGCACGGATTACGATACCTCGGATCGACTGTATTTCGAGCCGCTGACGCATGAAGACGTCCTCAACATCGTTCATCGGGAGCAGCCGATCGGAGTGGTCTTGCAGTTCGGGGGACAGACGCCCTTGAAACTCGCGCTTCCGCTCTCGAAAGCCGGCGTGAGGATTCTTGGCACCAGTCCTGATGCCATCGATTTAGCGGAAGACAGGGAACGATTTCGGGATCTTCTCAATAGACTGGGCTTGCGGCAAGCGGAAAGCGGGATGGCCAGATCCGTTGAGGAAGCGGTGCAGATCGCCCGGCGGATCAGCTATCCGGTCATGGTCCGTCCATCCTACGTGTTGGGTGGACGTTCGATGCAGATCGTGTATGACGAAGCCGGCTTGCTGGAATATATGCACTCGGCGGTCAAAGCATCGCCCAATCATCCCGTGTTGATCGACAAGTACCTCGCCGATGCCATCGAAGTCGATGCCGATGCGATTTCGGACGGGGAAACCGTGGTGGTTGCAGGAATCATGGAGCATATTGAAGAAGCCGGCGTTCATTCCGGCGATTCCGCCTGCTCGCTGCCTCCATATACACTCGACAAAGCCATTGTGCGCGACATCGAGCGGCAAATGCGCTTACTGGCGCTGGAGCTCGGCGTCGTCGGGCTTATGAATGCACAGTTTGCCGTTAAAGGCCAGACCATCTACGTGCTTGAAGTCAACCCTCGTGGGTCTCGAACCGTGCCGTTCGTAAGCAAAGCGATCGGTGTACCGCTCGCCAAGGTGGCGATGAGAGTGATGATGGGAAGAACCCTCAAGGGACTGGGCTTTACGGACGCTCCTCTGCCGAGACATTTCTCCGTCAAAGAAGCCGTCTTTCCGTTCAACAAATTTCCCGGTGTCGATGTGCTGCTGGGGCCGGAAATGAAATCGACCGGAGAAGTGATGGGCATCGACGCCGATTTCGGATGGGCGTTCGCAAAATCCCAAGCAGGAGCCGGAGCAGTCCTTCCGACATCGGGTACCGCCTTCGTCAGCGTGAAGCAATCGGATCGTCCCGTTGCGTTGGATCTTTCGAAACGATTGCGCACACTCGGGTTTCAGATTCAAGCGACCAGCGGAACAGCCGGTTATCTGAGAGAGCACGGCGTTGAAGTGAGTACGGTCAATAAAGTGATGGAAGGACGTCCGCATATTGTCGATCATATCAAGAACGGCGCGGTGGCACTCGTCATCAACACGGTGCGGACCGCCTCGGCTCACGTGGATTCGTTATCTATCAGGCGGGAGGCCCTCCACCGAGGCGTGCCGTATTTCACGACCATGAGAGGCGCCCATGCGGCGGTGATGGGAATCGAAGCGACTCTCCAGAAGGGCTTAGCAATTCGAACATTGCAGGAGTATCATCAGGCCTAACCTGTTCAGGAGCGACCGGAGCATGCCGACACCAATTACCAAGAAAGGCTACGAGGCCTTAAAGGCCGAATTGGATCGTTTGCGCAAGATTGAGCGGCCGAAAGTGATCGAAGCGATCGCGGAGGCCAGGGCCCATGGCGATCTCAGCGAGAACGCCGAATACGACGCTGCCAAAGAGCGTCAGGGCTTTATTGAATCCCGCATCTCTGAACTCGAAACGAAGTTGGCTGATGCTCGCGTGGTGGAAATCACGGGCCGCACCAGCGAGACGGTCGTCTTCGGCGCGACCGTGATGGTCGTTGAACAGGAATCTCAAGCCAAGAAGCAGTACACCCTGGTCGGACAAGACGAAGCCGACATGAAATTCAACAAGATTTCGGTGCAGTCCCCTGTCGGTCGTGCCCTGATCGGAAAACGAGTCGGCGATTTTGTCGAGGTCAAGACCCCCGTCAAGATGGTCGAGTACGAGGTCCTGGAGATCAAATTCGAGGAATGCTGACGTGCCTGAGGCACGCCCCCTCATCGCCCTGCTGACAGATTTCGGAGAGCGTGATAGTTTTGTCGCAAGCATGAAGGGTGTGATTTTATCGATCAATTCCTCCGCCGCCATCGTTGATCTCTCGCACCAGATCACATCTCATCAGATCCAGGAAGCCGGGTATTTTCTCAAGTCTTGCTATCGCTATTTTCCGGCAGGAACTATTTATGTTGCCGTCGTGGATCCCGGAGTCGGGACGGAGCGTCGGGCGTTACTCGTTTCTGCGGACGGCTCGTTTTTTGTTGGTCCCGATAATGGGTTGTTCACCGAAATCCTGGAGCAGGAGGCCGGGGCGAAGGTGTGGCAGATCAACAACCCTCAGTATCGTCTGGAGGCGGCCGGGTCCACATTTGACGGTCGAGATGTGTTCGCACCGGCTGCTGCGTGGTTAAGCAAAGGAGTCCCGCCGGCATTTTTTGGGCCGGCGGTTCATGATCCAATTCGTCGTTCCGTAGCGATCCCGGTGTGGCATGAGGAGGTGTTGATCGGAAAGATCGTCTCCGTCGACCGGTTCGGGAATCTCATTTCCAATATCACGGCGCGGCAGGTTCGAGAATTCCGAGCCGCAATGGGACAAACCGTGGAAATCTATATCGGGACGTATGTCATCAGCGATTTGGTCGGGAGTTACAGCCAAGGGAGCCGTCAGACTCCATCGGCATTGATCAACAGCAGTGGAAACTTGGAAATCTTTCTCCAGGAAGAAAGCGCCGCCCAAAGCCTGCAAGTCGGCGTTGGAGAAGAGGTACGTCTCTGTTGAAGGATGGTAGCCTGAGGCCGGTCCCAACCTGTCATGTTGGGCGTACCGCGAGTGAGTCGCATACATGCAGAACTGCCGAAGGATCCTCAGCCTATCGCCTTGTCGATATGATCGCAGACATAGCTTGCAAACGGGAGTGAACACGTAAAGGCTGGGGAGACCGCATTGAGTACGTGCATGGAACGATTGTCTCCCTCCAGGACGAAATCCATCTCAAGCTTCTTCTTCGTGATGTCGAGCAGTTGCGCCCTGATTCCAGGGCGTCCCCATTGTCGATAGTGACGTTCTTCCACACCTTCAGCGAGTACCGATGCCAGCGACACCATCTTGCTCCGTGAGTATTTTGCGATCTCCTCCATTGCCAATCGTCGAAAATCGAATCCAGCTCCGGTCAATAAACCAAGTCCTCGGCTTGCGACCTCGACGAGTTCACCCAAGTTGAAATTGCCGAGACCCTCGTAATTCTCGCGCCACAAAGCCGGAATGGCTGTTGGACCGATCTTAGCTTTCCCATCAGCCGTGATCGTGAAGTGAACACCCAGGAATGGGTTCCTGAGATCCGGAACCGGGTAAATATTCGTGCGAATCGCACCTGGCGGTTCATCGGAATAGAGGTAGAGGCCTTTAAAGGGCAGGATGCGATACTTTTCCGAGAATCCATAGTCCATCGCAATCTTGTCAGCATAGAGACCTGCGGCGTTCACGACGTAGCCGGCCTCGATGCCGTCCTGGCTCGTATGAACTGCGCCGTTAGCGCGCCCGCGATAGGCGGTGCCACACTGTATCTGAATGCCCTCACGGACTGCATCCTGCTGCATCGCGTTGACGACCTGGAGCGGACTGACCGTCGAGGTGCGCGGTGAAAAGAGTGCCCGTTGGTATGTTTTAACACGCGGTTCTATGGACTTGGCTTCCGCCTCCGTGAGACCCTGGAGCTCGATACCGTTGATTTGTCCGCGACGGAATAATTCATCGAGCGACGGCAAATCCGCTGCATCCTTCGCGACGACGAGCTTGCCGCATTTATTGAGGGGGATTCGCTTCTCCTCACAATAGGCGGTGAGTCGCTCATTTCCAAGGCGGGTAAACTTCGCTTTGAGGCTGTCCGGCGAGTAATAGAAACCAGCATGGAGCACTCCGCTATTGCGTCCGCTGGCATGGGCTCCACAAGAGGGTTCCTTTTCGATCAATAACACATGGGCGTCCGTCCGACGTCTACGGAGTTCACGGGCGATGCTGAGGCCGATGACTCCGCCTCCAATGATAAGAAAATCACAGATCTGCATGTGGTTTGGTGCCTCTCCTGGTAGATTCGCAGGGCATCGATGCGATGCTCAGTCAATGCGCAAAGTCTCCACGGATTCTTTGAGGATTTCCACCATTTTCTTTAATTCCTCGGTGGATGTCGATAGCGGAGGCATGAGCACGAGTACATTTCCGATCGGTCTTAAGATCAGCCCTTTTGTCCGGGCGATCGATGCTACGCGGTGGCCGGCCCTGGCGCTGAGCGGGTAGGGCTCTTTGGTCTTCTTATCTTTGACCAATTCGATTCCCACCATGAATCCACGTTGACGGACGTCGCCGACATAGGGGATCTCAGCCATTGGCTTCAGCCATTGGGTCACCATCTTGATCTTTGAGGAGAGTCGGGACAGTGTCTTCTCCTGGCGAAAGACTTGGAGATTGGCCAGGGCCACGGCACAGCCCAATGGATTGCCGGTAAAGCTGTGCCCATGGAAAAAGGTCTTGAACTCGTCGTAGGCTCCGAGAAAACCTTGATAGATTTCATCAGTTGTTAATGTTGCAGCCAGGGGCATATAGCCGCCGGTGAGCCCTTTGCTGATCGCCATCAGATCCGGCGTCGCACCTTCATGCTCACAGGCGAACATTCTGCCCGTTCTTCCGAATCCCGTCGCGACTTCATCAAAAATCAATAGCACATCATACTTCGTGCACAGCTCACGAATTCGGTTGAGGTACCCAGCAGGCTGGGGGATCATACCGGCAGCTGCTTGCATGAGCGGTTCAATGATGAACCCGGCCAATTCTCGATGGCGACTTTTGAGAGTCTGTTCAATCGGATCGATGCAAGCCATTCGACAAGAGGGGTAGGTCAGCTTAAGCGGGCAGCGGTAACAATAGGGCGGTTCCACCTCCAGGGTCGAGAACAGCAGCGGCTTGAACCGAGCGTGGAACAACTCGATGTTGCCGACGCTCACAGCGCCAATTGTATCGCCATGATAGGCCAGTTTGAGATGAAGGAAGGTGTGTTTAGGGCCGGCCTCAGGACGCCGCTGCTGCCAGTACTGAACGGCCATCTTCAGCGCAATCTCGACTGCGGTAGAGCCGTTGTCGGAATAGAAGACGCGTGTGAGCCCCTTCGGCGCGATTCGAATCAACTCGCGAGCGAGCTCAATGGCAGGGGGATTGGAGAGACCGAGGAATGTGGAGTGGGCAATTTTGTCGAGTTGCTTCTTGAGCGCGCGGTCAAGAACTGGATGTCGATGTCCATGGAGATTCACCCAGATGGACGAGGTGCCGTCCAGGTACTTCCTGCCCTCCGTATCAATAAGGTAGGATCCCTTGCCGCGCTCGATGATGAGTGGGTCTTCTTGCTCCCACTCCTGCATCTGGGTAAACGGATGCCAGAGGTAGCGACGATCCCAGTCCTTCAACTGACGAGCGGTTGGTTTATGAGTCACGATGGTACGTGCAGATCGAAGCGAATGGCTTATTGCGTTCGGTAGAAATAAGAAGTATTGGTCTTCCTCTTCATGGCCGTGGCATCGGCCATAGGTGGCCAGCTCTCCACGTTGGTCGGTGCGGCGCGTGATTATAGGTGGGAGCGATCTCTTTGACAACCCAGAAGGCACTTACTATAATGAGCCGATTTTCACGAATGAGCTAGGATTTGCAAAGCCTTATACGCAATTTTTCCATAATCGCGCATATCGATCACGGCAAATCAACCCTCGCTGACCGGTTCCTGGAAGCTACTGGCGCAGTCACTGCTCGAGAGGCGAAAGATCAGATCCTCGATGCCATGGACCTCGAGCGGGAACGTGGCATTACGATCAAAGCCCATGCAGTGGCCATCCGGTACAAGGCTCAGGACGGGAAGACGTATGCCTTGCACTTGATCGATACGCCGGGACACGTCGATTTTACCTATGAAGTGTCCAGGAGTCTGGCGGCCTGCGAGGGGGCGCTCTTGCTGGTCGATGCCACGCAAGGGGTGCAGGCGCAGACGATTGCCAACGTGAATTTGGCGATGGCCAACAACCTCACCATTATTCCAGTGATCAATAAGATCGATCTGGCAAGTGCGGACGTCGAGGGAACAAAACATTCCATCTCAGAGGTTTTGCAACTCGATGCGAGCGATGCCATGCCGATAAGCGCAAAAGAGGGAAAAGGCGTGCCGGAAGTCCTGGAGGCCATTATCGCGCGAGTGCCGCCTCCGTCCGGAGATCCACAGGCCTCTCTCAAGGCGCTCATTTTTGACTCCTGGTTCGATAACTATCAAGGCGTCATTGTCCTGATTCGAGTCCTGGATGGTTCCCTCAGACCTGGCATGAAGATCAAAGTGATGTCCAACGATCGGATCTTCGAAGTGATGGAAGTTGGCCAGTTCATGCCAAAAAGGACGAAGACTTCACAGTTGCTGACCGGCGAGGTCGGATACCTCTGTGCCAACATGCGAGAGGTCGCCGACGTCAAAATCGGCGATACACTCACGGATGCAGTATCGCCCACGAGCGCGCCCTTTCCCGGGTATAAAGAGGTGAAGCCGCTGGTATTCTGCGGGCTCTATCCTACAGACACTGGCCGATACGAAGATTTACGCGACGCGTTAGTCAAACTACGATTGAACGACTCCTCGTTCGTCTATGAACCTGAGACATCGCTCGCGTTGGGATTCGGTTTTCGCTGCGGCTTTTTGGGCCTCCTGCACATGGAAATCATTCAGGAGCGGCTCGAGCGTGAATACAATCTCACTCTCCTCACGACCGCTCCGACCGTCGTCTATCGCGTATTGACCACGAAGGGCGAAGTGTTGGAGGTCAATAATCCGTCGCAGCTCCCCCCGCCCAGTAGCATCGACTCATTCGAAGAGCCGTTTATTTTAGCCTCGATCATCACCCCCGAGCGGTACATGGGGGCCATCCTCCAGCTGTGTCAGGAACGTCGAGGAATCCAGAAGGGCATGCATTTTCTCGATCCGACCAGGGTCGTGATTAGTTATGAATTGCCGCTCAATGAGGTCATTCTCGATTTTTACGATAAGCTCAAGTCGCGCACACAAGGCTATGCTTCGCTCGACTATGAGGTGCTTGGCTACCGCGAGTCCGATCTTGTCAGGCTCGATATTCTCTTGAACGGCGAAGCGGTCGATGCCTTGTCGTTTATCACGCATAAAGATCGTTCCGTCCAACGTGGGCGTCAGCTTGCCGAGAAAATGAAGGAGCTGATTCCACGGCAGATGTACGAGATTGCCATTCAGGCGGCGATCGGAAGTAAGATCGTTGCGCGTGAGACAATCGGTGCGATGAAGAAGAACGTGCTGGCAAAATGCTACGGCGGCGACATTACGCGAAAACGGAAGTTGCTGGAAAAGCAAAAAGAAGGGAAGAAACGGATGAAGGCGGTCGGCAGTGTCGAAGTCCCGCAGGAAGCGTTCCTGGCCATCTTGAGAGTTGGAGAAGAATGAGCCTCGATCAGAATCAGAGAAATGTGGATAAGCTGCAGAGTTCTCCGCGGAGAGGGGAGCAGGCATCACTTCCGGGAGCCAAGCTTGCAGACAACACGGACCAATCGGGACGGAAGTCCATCGTCCGGGAGTATGCGGAAGCGATCATCGTGGCGATGCTGCTGGCGTTCGCCATTCGTGTGTTCGTCGTGCAGGCCTTTAAGATTCCGTCAGGGTCGATGATTCCTACCTTGCTGATCGGCGATCACATTTTGGTCAGCAAGCTTTCCTATGGCCTTCAGTGGCCGACGGATTGCCAGATGCAATGGACTTTCCCTCCGGTCAATTGCTACACGTCCAAAACGGTGGTGGCATTCGGTAAGCCGCAGCGGGGCGACATCATCGTCTTTCGGTTTCCCGAGGATGAAGAAAAAGATTTCATCAAGCGCATTGTCGGGCTGCCGGGAGATACCGTCCAGCTTCGGAATAAGGCGGTGCTTGTGAACGGCCAACCGCTCAACGATAAAGCCTTTACGCAACGAATCGATCCCGGCATCATCGACGGCACGATCAACCCCCGCGATAATTTCGGGCCGGTAACGGTTCCCGAAGGATCCTACTTCGTCATGGGCGACAATCGCGACCAAAGTCTGGATAGTCGGTTCTGGGGGTATGTGCGCGAAGAAAAGATCCGCGGCAAGGCATTCCGTATCTATTGGTCTTGGAATGGACATGGAAATTGGACGGAGTGGGTACGGTGGGAACGATTCGGCAAGGCGATTCAATAGCGAAACGCAGTAGCGCTTCTCTTCCGAGTGAGAACTCGAATGAGAAGAGTGACGCCCCGTCGCCCAAGGCACTCCGACAGTATCTTCAACGATTTCCACAGGCATCGGTCCTCGTCATCGGCGACCTCATTCTCGATCATTATGTGATGGGCCGAGTCAGCCGGATTTCTCCGGAAGCGCCGGTTCCGGTGGTCCATGTCGATTCGGAATCGCTCCGACTTGGTGGAGCGGCTAACGTGTTCAATAATATCTTGGCGCTGGGTGGAAAGGCCGACCTCTGCGGTGTGATTGGGTCGGATGAAAGTGGGCGCCTTTTGATGAAAGAGCTCGGCAATAAACGATCAAGCCGCGGAGGGGTGCTGATCGATCATGATCGCCCCACGACGAGAAAAAGTCGGGTCATCGCGCACAACCAGCAAATTGTGCGGTATGACATCGAGGGGCGGAGCGAACTGAAAGCAACGCTGCGCCAAAAGATTCTCCGGTACGTGGAGTCAAGAATTCGAGAGTTGTCCTGCGTGGTGGTGTCGGACTACGCCAAAGGAGTCGTGTCGCAGGCACTCATGTCCGAAATCACACGACTCGCTGCCTTGCGGAAAGTTCCGGTCATCGTCGATCCGAAAGTTGAACATTTCAGCTACTACAAAGGTGTCACAGTGCTTACACCGAATCATCTTGAGGCGGCTCAAGCTTCCGGTTTGCACGGCGACGGCGACCAAACGATCGACGAAGCCGGAGCAATGATTCGACAGCGTCTTGGGTGCCGGTCCGTTCTGATTACGCGCGGCGAAAAGGGAATGAGCTTGTACGAGGGCGACGGCACTTCGTGGCATTTGCCGACGAAGGCTCGGCAGGTCTACGACGTCACCGGTGCGGGAGATACGGTCATCGGAACCCTGGCACTGGCCCTGTCGGCCGGGGCAAGCATCAAGACTGGAGCAATCATGGCGAACTACGCAGCCGGGATCGTGGTGGGAATGGTCGGCACCGCGACTGTCTCGCCGAAACAGTTGTCCGAGGCGTTTGGAGATGAATAGAGCCTCACGGTCGGTCACCGTTGTGATTCCAGCCAGATATGGCTCGTCCCGGTTTCCGGGCAAGCCGCTCGTCGAGCTGAACGGCAAGCCGATGATTCAACATGTGTACGAGCGGGCTATGGCCTGCTCCGCCGTTTCCGATGTCTTGGTCGCGACCGACGACGAGCGTATCAAACAAGCTGTTGAACGGTTTGGTGGGCGCGTGATCATGGTCACCGGTGATTATCGGACTGGGACGGACCGCGTCGCCGCCGTGGCCCGTATGTTTGCGGGGGAGTACTTCTTGGACTTGCAGGGCGACGAAATTCCCTTGAACCCTGAGTTGTTGACCGATCTCATCGATCCGTTTCTTGAAAGCGGTGTGGGCATGGGGACGCTGAAGCGGGTGATGGACCATACGGAGGACCTTCTGAATCCCGCAGTGGTCAAAGTCGTAGCCGATATCCGCGGGGATGCCCTCTATTTTTCACGAGCTCCGATCCCGTTCGTCCGTGATGATCCGAGAATGCAGACGATCGGTGGGCTTCACTATATTCATCTGGGGTTGTACGTCTATACGAAGGAAACGTTGCTTCGATTCGCGGCTCTGCCGACGAGCCGCTTGGAAGAGGCAGAAAAGCTTGAACAACTCCGAGCATTGGACCACGGTATTCGCATTCGCGTGTGGGAAACCAAACATGCCTCCCTGCGGGTCGATCGACCGGAGGATGTGCCTGGTGTCGCGGATCGACTGCAGCAGTTTTCGGCGATCAAGCGTGAATTGGAGAACAGCGGAGTGTTTTTCAAATCATGAGATTCGTATCCGGATCGGAGCGGTCTGACGTCCACGAGAGAGGGTAGCCATGAACAAGTTTATCTTCGTGACGGGCGGAGTGGTCTCATCGCTTGGAAAAGGACTGGCCTCGGCCTCCATCGGAAACCTGCTTGAAAGCCGGGGGTTGAAGATCACCTTTTTGAAGTTGGATCCGTACATCAACGTCGACCCCGGCACGATGAACCCCTATCAACACGGCGAGGTCTTTGTCACGGATGACGGAGCTGAGACGGATCTTGACCTCGGGCACTACGAGCGATTCACGACCCTGTCGCTGACCAAGGAGAGTAATTACACGACCGGTCGAATTTATCACTCGGTCATCACGAAAGAACGTCGTGGAGATTATCTCGGCGGGACCGTCCAAGTCGTCCCTCATGTGACAGATGAGATCAAACAGGCGATCATGAGGATCTCCAAAGGCATCGATGTCACGATCGTCGAGATCGGCGGGACAGTCGGCGACATTGAAAGCTTGCCGTTTCTCGAGGCTATCCGGCAGATGCCGTACGACGTCGGTCGCGACAATGTGTTGTACGTCCACCTGACCTTAGTGCCCTACATCGGCACGGCCGGTGAGCTGAAGACCAAGCCGACGCAACATTCGGTGAACAAACTTCGAGAAATCGGTATCCAGCCCAACATTCTGTTGTGCCGAACCGACCGCTATCTCCCCCCGGAGCTCAAGGGCAAGATCGCGATGTTCTGCAATGTGGATAATGACGCCGTCATCACGGCCAAAGATGTCGAGACGATCTACGAAGTGCCGATCGTGTTCAGAAAAGAGGGGTTGGACGAATTGATCGTTCGTCAGCTCCATCTGGAGACCGGCCAGCCCAATCTTCGCGAGTGGGATGCGATGGTGCAGAAGATTAAGCGTCCGAAGCACGAGATCTCTGTCGCGTTGGTGGGCAAGTATGTGGGACTGAAAGAGTGTTACAAAAGCTTGGGAGAAGCCCTGGTTCACGGCGGGATCGATCATGAAACCAAGGTCAACATCAATTGGATCGAGTCCGAAGATATCGAACGGCAGGGGACGGAGCGAATCTTGCGAGAGGCTGACGGCATCTTGATCCCCGGTGGATTTGGGACAAGAGGGATTGAGGGCAAAGTGACGACCATTCGGTATGCGCGGGAACGTCAGGTCCCATTCCTCGGTCTGTGTTTAGGAATGCAATGCGCCGCGATCGAGTTTGCGCGGAATGTGGCCGGATTGACCGGTGCCAACAGCGCCGAGTTTGACGAGCGGTCGCCCCATCCCGTGATCCATCTCATGCCCGATCAGCATGGCGTCAGCGACAAGGGTGGGACTATGCGACTCGGATCGTACCTCTGTAAGTTGGGGGAGGGGACACTTGCGCAGAAGATGTACGGCGTGAGCGAGGTCCGCGAACGCCATCGCCATCGCTATGAATTCAACAACGCCTATCGTGAACGATTGACCGCGAAGGGGCTGGTCTTGAGCGGAGTCTCTCCTGACGGGCGATTGGTCGAAATCATCGAGCTGAAGGATCATCCCTGGTTCTTGGGGACTCAATTTCACCCTGAATACAGTTCCCGTCCGCACCGCCCACATCCGCTTTTTAGTGGGTTTGTAGGAGCAGCGTTGCGCAAGAAATTGGGACATTAATTGTACGCCATGGCACAGCTTGTCGATATCGGTTCCTTCAAGGTCGGCCAAGGACAGCGTCCGTTTCTGATTGCCGGGCCCTGTGTGATCGAGAGCGAGCAACTGGTGATGGAGACGGCGGGGCAAGTCGCCGAGATGGCGAAGTCGCTGGAAATCCCATATATCTTCAAGTCGTCATTCGATAAGGCTAACCGTACCTCAATCAAGTCGTTTCGTGGTCCTGGGATCAAAACAGGCCTGGCGATCTTGAAGAAGGTCAAGGACCACTTTGATCTGCCTGTCTTGACCGATGTGCATACGGAAGAGCAAGCGACAGAAGCGGGGAAAGTCGTGGATGTCCTCCAGATTCCGGCCTTTCTCTGTCGGCAGACGGATCTGCTGATTGCGGCCGCACAAACCGGAAAAGTTGTGAGCGTGAAGAAGGGGCAGTTTCTCTCACCGAGAGAGATGGGCAATGCGGTGAAGAAGATTGAAGAGTGCGGGAGTCAGCGGATTCTGCTCACCGAGAGAGGGTCATCCTTCGGCTATAACAATCTTGTCGTGGATATGCGGTCCTTCCCGATTATGAGGAGCTTCGGGTATCCTGTCGTCTTCGATGCGACGCATAGTGTTCAGCTGCCTGGTGGTGGAGGGAGCAAATCCAGCGGCCAGCGTGAATTTGTCGAACCATTGGCTTGCGCTGCGGCCGGAGCGGGGGTCGATGGATTCTTCATGGAAGTCCATCCGAATCCTGATGAGGCGCTGTCCGACGGGCCTAATATGGTACCGTTGCACCAGTTGAAGTCCTTGTTGGAGCGGGTCATGCGGATATGCGACGCGGCAAAACTAAGCAGCTGAAATCTTCGGCGCGGCGCAGTACAACCACGAAGGTGAAAGCAGCCAGTTCAATATCGAAGGCTGCGAGGAGGCACAGCAAGACCATGACGCTGAAGCCATCTGGTCGAGAATCGAAAGCGGCAAAAATGGAGCAAAGTCTTGCCGATGGCCGACGTGTCCTCGAAATCGAGGCTCGAACCGTGCAATCGCTTGTGGACCGCCTGGATGCCAAGTTTGCGAAGGCCGTGGATCTGCTCGTTCAATGCAAAGGAAAAGTCGTCGTCTCCGGGATGGGGAAGTCGGGCTTGATCGGGCAGAAGATTGCCGCGACGCTCGCCAGCACCGGCACCTCGTCGTTCTTCCTGCATCCCGCCGAAGGCGTGCATGGAGATCTTGGCATGTTGGCTCGCCGGGATGCGCTGGTCGCGATTTCCAACAGCGGCGAAACGCAGGAGTTGCTTCAATTGCTTCCGTATGTGAAGCGTCTAGGCATTCCGGTGATTGCGTTCACGGGACGGATGAATTCGACCCTGGCGAAAAATGCCGATGTCGCGCTTGATGTGTCGGTAGAGGAAGAGGCCTGCCCGATGGGGTTGGCTCCGACCGCCAGCACGACCGCCACGCTGGCTTTAGGCGATGCGCTGGC
Organism: Nitrospira sp.; assembly: GCA_030444405.1. Classification (GTDB taxonomy): domain Bacteria; phylum Nitrospirota; class Nitrospiria; order Nitrospirales; family Nitrospiraceae; genus Nitrospira_D. The sequence goes on along the minus strand of JARFPM010000036.1, from coordinate 18,327 downwards.
CGTGGCCCTGCTACAGAAACGGGAGTTCAAGGAAGAGGATTTTGCCCGGTTCCACCCCGGCGGCACGCTTGGACGCCGGTTGCTGGTCAAAGTGAAAGACCTCATGCATGCCGAATCGGAGACTCCGATGGTGCAAGCCACCGTAGGAGGGATGGCGGCCATGCTTGAAATGACGGCGAAGAAGCTCGGCATGACGACGGTGGTCGATCAAGAGGGGGGATTGGTCGGTGTGATTACCGACGGCGACTTGCGGCGCTTTATCCAGCGAGGAACTGATCTGGTGAACACCACGGCGCAAGAGTTGGCCTCCACGAATCCCAAGACCATCGGGCCGGATGAACTGGCGGCCAAAGCTGTCGAGATGATGGAGCGATTTTCGATCACAACTCTGGTGGTTACCGAGGATGGGCGGAACATCCGCGGGGTAATTCATCTGCATGATTTGCTAAAGAATGGAATTGTCTAGGAGACGAATCGGACTATGAACCGCGTGCTGGAAATATGGCGCGATATCGGAGCGGAGTCGCTCAATCTGCCCAATCTTTTGACGCTCGTCCGCATTCTCTTGATTCCCGTCTTCATCATTCTCTTCGTCAATCCAACGCCCGATCAGTCGCTGGCGGCGGCCATTATCTTTACCGTCGCGGCGGTGACGGATATGTTGGATGGCTACATCGCACGGCGAACCGGCCAGGTGACGACGCTCGGCAAACTACTCGATCCCATCGCGGACAAGCTCCTGGTGTTGTCGGCGCTCATTTTGCTCATGAACGTGGACCGAGTCAGTGCGTTGGTCGCACTGTTGATCATCGGGCGTGAAGTGGCGGTTACTGGAATCCGCGCCATTGCAGCGGGGGAAGGGATGATTATCCCGGCAGAGACGACCGGCAAGTATAAGATGGCGCTACAAGTCGTGGCGATTATTCTCCTGATACTGGAAGGGACAGGGCTAGCCGAACTCGGCAATATGCATTTAGCCGGCACCGGCACATTGTATTTGTCACTGGTGCTGGGCTATCTCTCAGGTGGTCAATATGTGTGGAGCTTTTGGAAGCAGGTCCTTGCGAAGGGGCTCTGACGGAACTTCGACACAGCTCTGTTTCTGTCCGCAACATCGCATTCTCTTTCATATTGAAGCAAACGGGATCTTGATAGTCTAGCCGCGACGTGGTGGGCAACGTGCGACTTTTCAGATCTGCCTACGCGTTGTTCCTTCTCCAGGTCGCCCTTCTAGCTTGCAGCGAAAACGAGCAACCTCCTCAACTCAGAACGTTTACCTACGGGAGTCCGACCGGGCATTGTCCCGCCGGCTCACATCTAGGTTCTGTAGGGGCAACGGATGGAAAAGTCTCCGCCTCCGGCATTCGATATATGGTCCGCACGCCCTCGAACTATGATGCCATGTTTGCTCATCCCTTATTGATGGTCTATGCTCCGGCCGGACAGAGTCGCTGGGCATCGGAGCGCCTCACCGGTCTCACGACCGCAGCGACCGGTGCCGGGTTTGTGGTGGCCTATGCCGATCATCTGCAGTTGAACATCCCTGCCATTGAGCAGCTTGGGGCCATTCCCGACCTTGTGGCAAAGGACTGGTGCATCGATCAGAAGAGAGTCTATGCTACCGGTCATTCCGACGGAGGGACTGCCTCGTTGGCGCTGGCTGTACTCGAGAAGACGAAGAAGATCCCGACGGCCATCGCACCGAGCGCGGCAGGATGGACCGGGAAGGACCTCGAAGAGTTTCAGTGTCGCGAGCCCATTCCGGTCATGATCATGCACAGCAAGAACGACAGTTTGTTCCCCGGTTGGGGTGCTCAGACAGCAGCCTGGTGGGCCGGCTGCAATCGCTGTGATCTCACTAAAACGAAGCCGGTGGAGGGTGGATGTCGCGCATTCCAAGGATGTGCATCTGGCGGTGCCACGCTCTACTGCGAAGGAACCGGCAGCCATCGAGATTGGCCTAATCTCAATCGTGTGATGCTGGAGTTTTTTGTGCATCCGGAAAAGTTTTTGTGATGGTCTGGATCAATCAGGAAGACAGATAGCATGGAGCAACTGGGGCTCATCGCTGGGCCTGCGATCATCGGATATCTGTTGGGAGCGGTCCCGTTTGGCGTCGTCATCTCAAAGGCGATGGGCCTGCCTGATCCCCGCACGGTCGGGAGCAAGAATGTCGGATTTACCAACGTCCTGCGTGTGTCGGGCAAGAAAGCCGGCATTTTGACCTTGATTGGAGACATGGGTAAAGGGTGGGTAATGGGGTTCGCGGCGATGCAGCTCCTGCAAGACGAGTGGGCCATTCTGCTCGTCGCGCTGGCTCCATTTCTGGGCCATCTCTTTTCACCGTTTCTCGGATTCAAAGGAGGGAAGGGGGTGGCAACGGCGCTCGGCTCAGTTCTCGGTGTCGCGCCGTTGATTGGGCTCTTGCTGCTGCTGGCCTGGATCGGAGCTGTGGCCCTCTGGCGCTACTCTTCCGGCGGTGCGCTCACTGCTTTTGGACTCTTTCCTATCATTGCCGCGCTTATGAGGCCGAGTGCTGCCTTCATGCTCTTCTCTCTTGCAATCACTGGGCTGATCGTAATTAAGCACAAGGGGAATATTGAACGGTTGTGGAAGGGGACGGAGAGTAAGATGGGGGAGCGGAAGAATTAGGGGAGCAGCCAGACTGTCCTTCTTGCTCGCCGAACGCGCGCCCTCAGAAGGACCTCGTTCGATGCGCGCAGTGAACGACAGCCTGACTACTCCCCATGCTTTCTTTTGAGGGGAGGGGGAGAAGAACAGAGAATTCATGCGCGCAGTGCTGGATTCAATCAGGCCGCCCTTATAAAGAGAGGGTAAAAGCAAGCTTGGAAGGGGCATTTGTGAGGTGCTGCTTGTGTGGGCAGCGATAGATCAAACGACGATGGGAGTCAGAGAAAACACTCGGCCGTACCGTGCAGCTGTCGCGGTGTCTCCCTTTTTCAGCGCTTCACGCACGTTGTCGAGCTTGTAGGCATCTTCCACTGTTAGGTAGGGAGACCATTCATCATCAGTTACCAGCAGCTCAACATTGACCTCGGCCAGATACTGTCCCTCGTGAATCAGCTTCTTTCGTTGTTGCTTCTTCATGTACGTCTCCTCATGAATCCTTCCTGCCATAGGTCAGGGTCTGGCCGATAGGCAGTAACCACAACAGCTGGCTCTGAATGTCCTTTGGGAATACCCCATAAGACGTGAACTGGATTTCTATTCCTGTCTTCTTGCAGCACCAGGACACAAGGCCCTTTTTGATAATCAGGATAGTCTTCCACCACCCTTCCATTATCGATGCCTTCGATAACATCACGAGAATGAATATCGTCGGCCACGAGCTCATCGTAGCCATGCTCGGAAATTCGAACTGAGCCATCGCTTACGAGGCGTCTAATACGCTGAAACGTATTGCTCACGACTGTCGGTGGCGTTCGCTATGATTTATCAATTCTGCAAGGCTGTTCACTAGGTCCGCCACTGCAAGACAGCTTGGATATCTTCTTTAGCGAGACGATAGGTGGCCGCAATGTGGTCCGGTGATTCTCCAGCTGCGATGTTGCCCAAGACAACCGACACCATCACACGCGTCCCTTTGATACAAGGTTTGCCATGACAAACGGCAGGGTCCACCGTGATGCGATCACGCCAGGTCATTCGAACCTCCTACGAGTTGTAGCGCTATGCTGGCATAGGAGTATTAAGTCTTGCAACTGAATCGCATTGAATTGACTCTCCTTCACCCCATTCATATAATGCGGTCCGTTCAAGGTTTTCCTTATCCGCCCTGCACTTATGCGATCACTTTTCAAGGGAAATGTAGTTGAAAAACTGGCGAAAGTTCGAGCCGGACTGCGTCATGCGTTTGCCGTTCAACCTGAGACAGAGCCCCTTGCCATCGAAGATGTCCAATTACTGGAACGCATTGCCGAGACGGTCGTCAAGCGTGGCATGGCGGCTCCGGCGACGATGTTCTTGGAATCCATGGGACCCATGAATTTTCTGGGAAGTCAGGCCCTGCATTTCATCACGCCGATCATCGATTGTGTGTGTAGTACTAAAGAAGTTGAGCAGGTTGCACGATTGCTCGAGCGTCGGGACACGGTGACTCGTCTGATTGCCATCATTGAAGCCACGTCTGCTCCAAAGGGAGCAACGGCTCAATGACGGCTTCTGCCTCCAGTCCTCCAAAGATCGATCGTCCTCTCAATGTGATTGTCGCCACCGATTGCGGCAGCACGACGACGAAAGCCATTCTCATCGAAAAGGTCGGCGACGAGTATAGGCAGACCTATCGCGGTGAAGCGCCCACGACGGTCGAGGCCCCGTTTGAAGATGTGACGCCATTGCGGAAATCGAAGAGCTCTCCGGTCGTAAGATTTTAGATGGGGACAAGATCATCACGCCCTGCCGAGATGACAAGACCGGTGTAGATATCTACATCTCGACCAGCAGCGCCGGCGGTGGGTTGCAGATGATGGTGACCGGTGTCGTGCAGAGCATGACGGGCGAAAGCGCGCAACGTGCGGCCTTGGGCGCTGGTGCCATCGTCATCGACGTGTTGGCAGCCAACGACGGCCGGTTGCCGCACGAAAAGATCGAGCGGATCCGATCCATGCGGCCGGACATGATTTTGATGTCCGGCGGCACGGACGGCGGAGCGGTGACTCACGTGGTGGAAATGGCTGAGTATATTGCGGCGGCGGAGCCACGACCACGGTTCGGTGTGACCTACAAATTGCCGCTGATCTATGCGGGCAACAAGGAAGCCCAACCGCAAGTCAAAAAGATCTTGGAAGACAAATCGGCGCTGGTCGTGACGGAGAATATCCGGCCGGTCCTGGAACGAGAGAACTTGGCTCCGGCGCGAAACAAGATTCATGACCTGTTTCTTGAGCATGTCATGCAGCAGGCGCCTGGGTATAAGAAGCTCATCGACATGACCGGAGCACCGATTATGCCGACTCCCGCCGCCGTCGGCCTCATCATGGAGGCGATCGCCAAGCGGGATCATCTGAACCTGATCGGCGTGGACATCGGGGGGGCGACCACGGACGTCTTTTCCGTCTTCGACGGGGTATTCAATCGAACGGTCAGTGCCAATCTCGGCATGTCCTACAGTGTGTCCAACGTGCTCGCCGAAGCGGGACTGGCCAGCATCATGCGCTGGGTGCCGTTCACGATTGACGAGCAGACCCTGCGGAATCGGATCAAGAACAAGATGATCCGTCCCACGACCATTCCGCAAACACTCGATGAACTGCAAATCGAGCAGGCGATCGCTCGGGAAGCCTTGCGGCTGGCCCTGATTCATCATAAGTCGCTCGCGACCGGATTGAAGGGCGTGCAGCAGGAACGGACGATTTCGGATGTCTTCGAACAACGGACCTCCGGCAAGTCGTTGATCGATATGTTGAAGTTGGATTTGATCGTCGGAAGCGGCGGCATCCTCTCGCATGCGCCACGCCGCATCCAGTCGATGCTGATGATGGTCGATGCCTATGAGCCGACCGGTTGTACAAGATTGTCGGTCGACAGCATCTTTATGATGCCGCATCTTGGTGTCTTGTCCACGATCAATGAAAAGGCTGCGACCGACGTATTCGTCCGAGATTGCATGATCTATCTCGGGACCTGCGTGGCGCCGATCGGACAGGGACAAGATGGAGAGGTCTGTGCTGACTATGAGATTGCGTGGCCTGACGGGAAGACCACGAAGGAGCAATTAAGGTTCAGTGAGCTGCGGCTCTATCCATTGGACTCAGGCAAACAGGCAACGATCACGGTCCGGCCTGCAAAACAGGTCAACATGGGGGCGGGGGTAGGTGTGGGTGTGACGAGGGAAGTCCATGGTGGCGTCGTCGGGCTCTTACTGGATGGCCGTGGGCGACCGCTGAAACTCCCTGCTGAGCAAACAGGCCGCGTGGCGGCGCTCGCGAAATGGTTCAAAGCAGTTGATCTGTATCCAGTACAGAGTGCTGAGTGCTGAGAGAGGTCAGCAGCATGTCGTGACTCAGCACTGAGCACTTGCTACTCAGAACTAGAACTATATGGCTCACTCATATACCCCAGGCCTGACGGTTACGGATCGCACGATGATCCACCGTCGGCGCATGCTGCCATTGCCGGGGAAGGTCTTGGTCAATGTCGGTGATGCGGTCCGTTCTGATCAAGCGGTGGCCCGAGCCGAGTTACCGGGGAAAGTCTTTCCAGTCAATCTTGCCAATCAGCTCAGCGTAGCGCCTGGCGAAATCAAGGATTATCTCGTCAAAAAAGAAGGCGATGTCGTTGAGAAAGATGAGATTCTCGCCGAGAACAAGCCACTGATCAAATGGTTCAAGACGGAGATTCGTTCGCCGGTCGCCGGCACCATCGAATCGGTGTCGTCCGTCACCGGACAAGTGCTCTTGCGTGAACCTCCGAGAGTGTTGCAGCTGCTCGCCTATGTGGACGGAACGATCATCGAAACGATTCCACAACAGGGTGTCGTCGTCGAAACGACCTGTAGCTTGGTGCAAGGCATCTTCGGCATTGGAGGGGAGACGTCCGGTGACATTGTCATGGCAGTGAAGACTCCTGACGAACCCTTGACACCGGGTCACCTCAATACCGCTATGAAGGACAAAGTCGTGGTCGGAGGCTCGTTTCTTTCAGCCGATGCGATGAAGCAGGCCAAGACAGTCGGCGTGGCCGGCCTGGTGGTCGGCGGAATTCACGATGAGGATCTGCGAGCCTTGTTGGGGTATGACCTCGGTGTTGCCATCACAGGAACCGAGCAAGTGGGATTCACGCTGATCCTCACCGAGGGCTTCGGGACGATCCCGATGGCGGCCAAGACTTTCAAACTGCTCTCCACCTATGTCGGGCGGAAAGCATCGATCTCCGGTGCCACACAGATCAGGGCCGGCGTCATCCGCCCTGAAATCATCATTCCCCAGGGAGCAGCCGGCATCGGGATGAACGTTCAGTCACAGCGAGATGGAATTCGCGTGGGAGATCCAGTCCGTATCATCCGCGATCCCTTGTTCGGTTGCATCGGGGAGGTATCGGCACTCCCATCCGAGCTCACCAAGATTCCGACCGAGAGCGAGGTGCGGGTGTTGGAGGTCATGTTCCCCGATGGAAGACGAGTGGTGATTCCCCGGACCAATATCGAAGTCATTGAAGGGGCGTGATGCGCGTCAACCGTCAAGTGTCAACGATCAGACGAAGCACAGGTCGAACGTTCTGGACCCTGATCTGTTCCGCCTGGCTCTGTTCATCCGTCTTTGCACAGTCATCGGTGATGCCCCCGCAAGACGTGCGGGTCTTCGACACGCCGAGCGACGAAGGAGGCAGCCTCACCGTGCAGTGGGCTCCTTCGTCCTGGGATGTTCCGGATGTACGGTATCAAGTCTTGGTCGGTGATGCGGCTGCGACTGACCCGGCGTCATTCACGATCATCGCGGAGTTCCCAGGGAACTCGAAGTACGTCAAAGATGCAAAAACAGCTTGGTGGACAAGGAACGTCGACAAAACTTGGCATCAGGTCCTGGTCAGAAGCGGGAAGGGCGTCGAAGTGAAGGATGGGACGCCCTATGCCGTTGCGGTGACAGCCGTTCAAGGCGACCAGCGAGTCTTCAGCCCGGTCTTGGTGGCCACTCCTTCGCCGGACTGGTTTAACTGGAATCAACTCAATAATCTCGTGATCGCCGTCTCGTTCGGCGGGCTGGTCTTCTACACGATCAGTCACGCGAAACGAAACGAGATCTTCCTGCGTCGTATCCCAGGGCTTGATGCGGTTGATGAAGCAATCGGACGTGCGACTGAACTGGGCAAGCCGATCCTGTATCTCACCGGTGCGCACGACTTGCATGACCCTTCGACCATCGCCGCCGCGGTCATCCTAGGGAAAGTCGCGAAGCGCGCCGCCCTGTATGAAACAGAGCTCATCGTGCCCCACCGTGAGCCGATCACGATGGCGGTGTGCCAGGAGATTACCAAGCAAGCCTATTTGGAAGCGGGTAAACCCGATCTCTTCAAGGAAGATGCGAACTTTTTTATCACCGCGGATCAGTTCAGCTACACGGCGGCGGTCGACGGTATCATGTTGCGGAAGAAACCGGCCGCCAATTTCTTCATGGGCGCTTATTTTGCGGAATCGTTATTGTTGACGGAGACTGGTGCGAGTACCGGCGCCATTCAAATCGCCGGCACTGACTCGGACCATCAACTGCCGTTCTTTGTGACGACTTGCGACTACACGTTGATCGGTGAAGAACTCTACGCCGCCAGCGCATACCTCTCCAAAGAGCCGGTTCAGATCGGGACGCTCCGGGGGCAGGATATCGGGAAGGCGGTCGTTCTGAGTACAATCGCCATGGGCGTTGCGTTGGCGACGTTTGGCGCCATCACCGGCGCGCAATGGCCTCAGATTATTCTCGACCTCTTTAGGGACCTAAAATGATTTTTTTACGCCGACAGCTCCCCCTCTTGATTACTTTGATTACCGGCCTCCTGTTTGCAGCCCAGTACTACGTGCCGCATCCAGCCTCGGAACAGATGCTCACTTCTGCGACGAAGTGGCTGCAAATTATCGGTGGGTTCGCATTGATCCTCGGTGTGACCAGCCTGTTTCATCAACATGCGGTGAAGATCAGACGTCAAGAAGCGGGCTGGGGCTATAGCCTGGTGCTCTATGCGGGCATGATCGGCACGATCGCAGTCGGTCTCTGGGCCAATGGAAAGGAAAGTGTCGACGGGGCCATGACGGCATTCGGCTGGGTGTACAACTACATGATGGTGCCGCTGCAAGGGACGATGTTTGCCATCCTGGCCTTCTTCATCGCCTCGGCTGCCTATCGCTCGTTCCGTGCGAAAAGTCGTGAAGCGGCGGTCCTGTTGGTCGCTGCGATGATCGTCATGATGGGGCGTGTGCCCCTTGGCGAGTATCTGATTCCCCTGAGCGGCGATGTCTCCTCCTGGATCTTGAATGTGCTGAACGCGTCCGTGCGCCGGGCCATTCTGATCGGTGTCAGCCTTGGCGCTGTGGCCTTGTCGTTCAAGATCATCTTCGGGGTGGAACGATCGTACCTTGGCGGGGGGAAGGAGTAGGAATTGCGGGTCCTGTCGCCGAACAGCCCAATCGTGCTCGCTCCACTGATCCCCAGGTGGGGCCCTTTCGCTGCGCGCGACCGGGCTTCTGTTCGGCCCCACCCGCAGTTCATGGGCGAGGGGGAACCGGAGAAGGCATGAGCCTCGCGGAACGCATGCTCAAGATCGACCGGCGGATCATTTTTCTGGTGATCGGCCTCTGCACACTTCTGCCCTTGCTCTATCCGGTCGGCTTGCCGATCAGGATTTCATCGGAAGTGCGTGGCGTGTACGACCATATGGAGTCGCTTCCAGAACGATCGGTCTTCCTCCTGTCGATCGATTTTGACCCTGCCTCCAAACCTGAGCTCCATCCACAGGCAATCGCTTTGCTGCGGCATGCTTTCAGAAAAGATCTTCGAGTGATCGCGATGACACTGTGGGTGTCCGGCACCGGTATGGCCGAGCAATTGGTGACACAAGTCGCGAAAGAGATGGGGAAGGAATACGGAAAAGACTATGCCTTTCTCGGATGGAGCCCGGGAGGGCAAGCGGTGATCATCAACATGGGCCAGGACCTCTATTCGGCCTTCCCGAGCGACTATGGGGGAAAGCCAACAAAGGACTTGCCGGTTTTAGATGGTGTGCGAAATTTGAAGGACGTTGCCTACATGGTCAGCCTGGGAGCCGGACGGCCGGGAGTAGAAGAGTGGTATGTCTTCGGCAAGGACAAATATAAGTTCGAGCTCGGCGGCGGTTGTACGGGAGTCATGGCGCCTGGGTTGTATCCATTACTACGCAGCGGACAGATCAACGGCCTTATCGGCGGTCTCCGCGGCGCGGCGGAATACGAAAGTCTGATCGGGCAGAAAGGCAAAGCGGTGGCCGGAATGGATGCGCAGTCCGCGACGCACCTCGCCATCATCGTGCTGGTGATCATCTGCAACGTGTTTTACCTCTCGCTCCAACGGGCGGCTCGAACGCAGCGTCAGATCGGTTAACGCGTAGGGGATCTGAATGGATGCAACAATTCTCGGGGCGTGGGTCGCGACAGGGTTGACCCTGTTGATCTTCTCGTTCCTTTATAAGGATAACCCGCTTTTCAAACTGGCTGAACACCTCTATGTGGGGGTCTCGGTCGGATACACGATCGTGAAGGCGTACGATACCGTCATTGTTCATCTGGTCATCAAGCCGATCATTGAAAACGGGGAATTCGCCCTTCTAATTCCCGTGGCCATCGGCATGCTCATGTTGACTCGATATGTGCCGAAGGCGGCGTGGATGTCCCGCTACGCGTTTGCCTTCATTGTCGGGATGGGCGCAGGGTTGGCAATTCCCAGAACCATTTCCTCCTTCATCCTGAAGCAGATCGAGGATACGGTTCGCCCGGTGTTGTCGCTCGCAGGGCCGGACGGCGTCACCTTTTCCATGAATCGATTGAGCATAGCGGGCTTGGGAAAGGGGTGGCACGAACCGGCATCATCTTTCTCATGATTTCCTTCGGTGCCGGGTTTGGATACACCGTCATGGCTCGTATGTCGCTGTTGATCGGCCGCTTGACGGACTTGATCGAATTTTCCGATCCTTCCTATGGCCGTCCGACTGTTTGGCTGTCGCTGCTCACGGTCGGGGCCCTCTTTCTATTAGCTCGACGGCGTCGAGAACAACCTCCTAATACTCATTGAGGGGCGTTCATCGAAGCGGTTGCGGCTTCAGCGTTCCGTCCCCTACAATGTCCCCCGCTATGAGCTTCAGCGTCGCCAAAGATTCGACTCAATATCCGGTCCTGCGGAACTTACAATTCTCGCCCATTCAACAGGGGGAAGATCAGTTGATCGTCCTCTGGGACCCAAGTGGATTGAGCAAAGAGAAGCTGGTCCTGCCGTTGAACTTTTTCTTCATCGTGCAACATTTCGACGGAGAGCATTCACTCCAAGAGATCGGTACGTTGTACCTGAAACGGTTCGGCGAGTTTCTCTTGCCGAGTAAAGTGGAACAGCTCGTGTCGGATCTGGAGCAGAAACTCTTTCTGGAGGGGGCGCGAACCGAGGCCGCTTGGCAACAGGCTCAGGTCGACTATCGACAGCGGCCGACCCGTCCCGCCGCATTTGCCGGACGGAGTTACGAGGCGGATGGCGCGAAACTGAGGAAGCAGATCGACGGGTTCTTCACATCGGGCGAGGGGCCGGATTTTAAACCATCGGAGAACCGAGACAAGTTAATCAAGGGACTCGTCGCGCCCACCTACGATCTCAAACAAGCCGGGTCGGTCTACGCCTGGGGATACAAAGAGTTACAAGAAGCTCAACGGCCGGATGTCTATGTGATCATCGGTACTGCCCATGCGGGGCTAGAGACTCTCTTTGCGGTGACGGACAAGGATTTCGAGACACCGCTTGGTGTGGTACCGGTAGACCAGCCAATTGTGAAAGGCCTCAAGGCGGCAGCGCTGGAATTCTTCGAGGAGGATATCGTTCACCAGTCGGAGCATGCTATCGAATTTCAACTGCCGTTCCTCCAGACCATCGTCGGCAAGCCCTTCACGATTGTGCCGATTCTCTCGTCATTTTCAGCGCTGAGCCTGAACGATCCAGCCGTTCGGAGCTCGGTGGATCGCTTCCTCGACGTTTTGCGAGAAGCGATTGCTACATCGAGAAAGACTGTGTGTGTCATCGCGGCAGGGGAGTTGGCCCATCTCGGCCTTCGCTATGGCGACAGCGCGCCACCCACCGATTTCTCGTTTCATCGCTCCATGCAGCGCGACCTAGAGATGCTCAAGCCCGTGGAGGAACTCAAACCCGAAGAATTTGCCGGATTCATTCAAAAAGAAAACGACCAGCGGCGAATCTCCGGCTTTTCACCAATCTATAGCCTTTTGCGATTGATCCAAGCCGAAAAAGGCCAGGTTCTCCGCTATGATCGGGGCATTACGGATCAATACAACTCCACCGTGACCTACGCCAGCATGGCGTTCTTCTGAAAGCCTTTCTCTCGGTTGTTTAGGCATCGAGTGGCAGGCGCTTCTATCGTGCGTGAAATTAGGCATATGTTCTTGGTAGGATTTGCAAGTGTACGGGTGAGCGGAAAGTGACAATGGTCGATTCTGGGGCACCAACTCCTCATGAAAGATTTCATGAAAATCCGTCTTGCAATCTTCCATGGGAATGGATATAAATTGTCCGCTTTAGGCAAGGGTAGTCTGCCGTGTTGTGGTAGGGCCGGAACGTCCTATATATTTGCTTCGAAACGATCCTTCCGATGGTTGTGGTTCAACCTGACTTCACAATTGAAAGACAATGCGGAGGTTTCTGTTTGATTCATGCCTGACACACTGATGCATGGGAGGGTGAACGTTATGAGTGATTCAACGAAGAGGCCGGGAATAACTATATGGGGGTTGGCAGCCAGCCTGATATTGGCTGGGGCGCTGCCGGCGAGCGCGATCGTGTCGCACGATGGGCACATTGCTCAGGAGACGACACAGGATCTGGCGAAGCCGGTCCATGCGCAAGCTGGGCCTGCCTTGCAGGACAGAATGGCGAAGGCGATTGACCAGATTGAACGGGAAGTTCAGAGCAAAGGGCCGTTCAAAGGGGCCAGTGCTCATGCCATGCAGCAGGGGATCTTGCTTGTCGCGGACGACATGGACAAGGTGAAGGTGACGCAGGGTGGACGATGCCCCGCGAACGCACCTGTCCGTTCCTACGATGTGACCGCGATGAACGTGGAGATCACGGTCAATCGGTTCGGCGACTTTTATCCAGGTTACATGTATGCGCTCACCGAAAATGTCGCGGGAGTGCGTGAAGAGGAAGCGAAGAATAAAGCGGCTCGTGAAAGCGAGGACGAGACGTTTGCAGCAGGAGCGGTCTCTAACGGTTTGCAGGGTGATCTGATTCAGCCGCTGGTCATCCGGGCCAATCAGGGTGACTGTCTCAGGATTACGCTTCGCAATCAGATTGAGGGCGAAGCGACCAATATGATCATCAATGGGTCGCAAATGTTGGCGGCCAGCACCGGCAAACCAGCGACGGCCAACAATCCGGACGCCTTGGTGCCTACGGGTAAGGCCGGTGAGTTTGAATGGTATATCGCTCCTGATACGCAAGAGGGCGGACACGCATTCCACAGCCATGCGAGCAGGGATCAATACTCGTTAGGGTTGCTGGGTTCTCTGGTAGTTGAACCGCGAGGATCTCGGTTCTTGAGCCCCTTCACAGGGGAAGAGATGAAGAGTGGGTGGGAGGCGATGATTGACGTGGCGAATGCGGCGGACTTCCGCGAATTCGTCATTTTCTATCATGAGGCCGGTGATGAGACGTTCCGCTTGTTGAACCGCAAGGGCGACATGTTGCCGCAGCGGGATGCCCATACCGATACGTATCGTCCAGCTGCTCGTTTGCTCAACTATCGGAGTGAGCCGCATGGAGAGCGGCTGGAAGTACAGGCACATTTGATCGGCTTTGGCGACGAATCTCAAGGCTACGGATCGTACACGTTTGGCGATCCTGCAACGACGATCCCGCGTTCATATTTGGGTGATCCTGCCAAGTTCCGTATGATCGGCGGTTCAGAGATCGTGCATTCCCATCACTTACATGGTGGATCGATTCGCTGGGCGAGACAGCCTGGTACCAGCAAGCTTGATCCTACCTTGACGAGGAACGGGCCGGTTAAATTCCCGCTTATCAATGATACCTCTGATCGGTTGGACGTACAGTCGATCGGTCCATCTGAAATCTACGATGAGGTCATTGAGGGTGGATCGGGTGGCTTGCAGGCATTGGCTGGAGAATTCGTGTTCCACTGCCACATTCCTCAACACTATGTGACCGGCATGTGGGGATTTTGGCGTGTCTACAACACGTTGCAGTCGCCAGGGTCTCAGACAGATGTGATGAAGCCTCTTGTCGAATTGCCGGATCGGGTTGGCAAGATCAAGTCCGCCGTCAGTTCGGATAAGTTGGTCGGGACGACCGTGGATTGGTATGGTGGCAAGAAATACGAGATCACGAAGGATAAGACCGACTGGAAAGCGAACCCAGTGAAGGTCTCCATCAAGGACTGGGTTGAATACATGTTGCCGCCGCAGGGGTTGCCTGGCAAGACTGAAGATCAGGTCAAGCAGGCTCAGGCCAATGATGCGACGGTGGTGAATTGGAAGTGGGAAGGAGCTCTGGCCCTCAATGAGCCGGAGACGCCGCATAAGTGGGCGGACTATGTTTCGCCAACGCCTCTGAAGCGGCCTCCGATCACCTTCGATCCGCAAACGGGTAAACTGGCGTTTCCGTGGCTCCGTCCGCACCTTGGGAAACGGCCTCCCTTTGCACCGAATCACGGCGGAGCTCCGTGGTTAGAACCGTTCCACGTGAGAGATGACGGTACGAAGAGCACCGAGCCGGCAAAACCGGGTGAGCAGGGGCCATGGAGTCTCTGCCCGGAGAGTTCGCCGCGGAAAAACTTCAATATTCATGCGATTACCTTGCCGATCACGTTGAAGAAAGCGACGGCCAAGACACCGGCCATCGTCGATCCAATCGGCATGATCTATGTCCTACATGAAGAAGAGGCGGAAGTCCGGAAGACGCCTGAGAAGCAGGTGCCGTTGGTCATTCGGGCCAACGTCTATGATTGCGTTGACGTCGTCTACAAAAACGAAGTGCCGGACGATGCGCGCACCGGATGGGCCAACAAGATCAATCTTCATCCGCACTTCTTCCAGTTCGATACGAGTGCATCGGATGGACCGACAATCGGGTTCTCCTATGACATGTCCCTCAGGGCTTTCACGATGTTGAAGGATCCTGAGCCGACCAAGGGTATGCCGTTACCGGCCAATACCCTGTTGACGGCAGATTCGAAGGCCGGTACCCGCAGCATTACCCTCGCGGACACCTCTAAGTTCCATGTGAATACGGAACTTGGGGTGGGCATGGATGATCCAAAGTACTTTGAGGTTGCACGGATCAAGAGCATCAACGGGAAGACCATCACATTCGATGCTCCGTTGAAGTACGCACATAAGAAGAATGATATTGCCAGTGTCGAGTTTATTCGGGAACGCTGGTATATCGATGCCGACTTAGGGACCGTGTTCTGGCACGATCACGTGTTTGGTACGGATACCTGGGGACATGGGCTCTTCTCGGCATTGATCACAGAGCCTCCACGTTCAACCTATCATGACCCGGTTACGGGGAAAGAAATCCGGAGCGGCCCCATCGCGGACATTCACACGCTGGAGCCGGTTTCAGCTCATATCCGTGGTAGTTTCCGAGAAGTCATGATGCATATCATGGACAGCAACGCCCGAAGCGCGGAGCTAATCACCACGGACAATCCCCAAGCAAAGATGGGAGCGGTGACGGTTGATGGTCCACCGTCACATCAATTCCCGGAGAAGATCAATAAGTCTGCGATGTGGTTCTTAAACGGAGGCGAGGCGACAACCGGTAGCGGCTACAGCATGAGAGTCGAACCGTTGAGTGTACGTCTGGCCAACAATCCGGACCCGTCGAAGTTGTTCGTTTCGGGTATTCATGGCGATCCAGCGACACCATTGCTGCGGACCTACCTGGGTGATCCTATTTTGGTCCGTGCTTTGGTTGGATCTGCCAACGAAGTGCATACTTGGCATGTCACGGGCCACTGGTTCCCAATGGAACGGTATGCCACTACAGCAATGCCTCGTAGTACAGTACATCTCGTGATCGGGGAGCGGTATGATCCGGCCATCCCAGCCGCCGGAGGACCGCAGAAGCAGGCAGGCGACTATCTCTACTATAGTGGCCGTGCGTCCCACTTCGCAGAAGGAAGCTGGGGTATTATCCGTGTCCATGACGAGTTGCAAAAGGATCTGAAGCCCTTACCTGGGCGTGAGCAGATCCAGAAGTCTGCACCGGCAGTGTGTCCGGCTGATGCTCCAGTGAAGTCGTTCAATGTCTCAGCGATCGATCAACAGATCCGGTACCATGAGGGTGCGCCGGGTGTGATGGAAGTCGATCTTGAGCGTAAGATGGTCTTCGGTAATGAACAGGGCAAGATGTATGTGCTCGACGGAGATCGCGGAAGGGTCAAGGCCGGAGAACTCAAGCCGAGTCCGTTGACTCTGCACGTCAATGTCGGCGATTGCGTCAAGGTCAATCTGAAGAATGAGATGGCCAAAGATCGAGCCGGGTTCCACGTCGATATGATGGCGTTCAACCCGAAGGACTCATTCGGGGCCAATGTGGGTAACAACCCCGGTGATCAAACTGTTGGTCCCGGCGAGAGCAAGACCTATACATACTATGCACACCCGGAATATGGGGAACTGGCTGCCCTGATTCAGGATTGGGGGAACGTCGTGGAAAACCCACGAAACGGCCTCTTCGGCTCGATCATCATTGGTCCGAAAGGATCGCGGTATCGTGACCCGGTGACAGGTGACGATATTACGATGAAGAGCAGCTGGCGCGCCGATGTCCTTGTTGATCGGACCATTGCAGGGAATGAGAATCGGAAGAACTACCGAGACTTCTCCTTGATGTTCCAGGACGAGGACAACATTGTGGGTGTCAGCTTTATGCCCTACATCCAACAAGTGGCCGGTATCACGGCGGTCAATTACCGCTCTGAGCCGACGGCCTGGCGGATAGAGAAGGGCTGCGAAGTCTCTGAAATCTTCAGCTGCGTGAAAGCGGGTGAAACACCGTCGACGCCGTTGCTCCAGGCCCATGTCGGCGATCCGGTAGCCATCCACGTGTTGGGCGCGTTTAGCGAGCAGGTGCAGCTCTTCACGGTCGATGGCCATGAATGGCCACATGAGCCGTACATGCAAGGGGCTGATCAAGTCAGCACTATGGAGTTCGGCGGTTCTGAGGTCATCAACGCCCATCTCACAGGTGGAGCCGGTGGTCCGAACAGGATCGTGGGTGACTATCTGTGGAAGAATCAGCGCCCGGCTTTTGCCAACGCCGGACAGTGGGGCCTGTTCAAGGTTCTTCCGGTTGATGATCAACGGATCAAGCCGTTGGTGCCGCAAGTTCCGCCGACAAGGACTGCGGAGCAGCCGTCTGGTAAGGCAAAAGCCTCACCGACATCGCTGAAGGAACGGAAGTAACAATAGTATAAAATGATGCTGGCGTACCCGCTTATGAGGTGGGTACGCCAGCATCATGTCAATTCACCCGATGTCACCACTACTGGGGAGCCATGGCTCCCCAGTGTTTTTTGATGAGGGTGTCACCATGAAATACTTCGTTCTTGGTCTCGTGCGTTGGTGTGTTGGTATTGCCATCGCTATGCTCATGGTTCACACGGATGCCGCTGAACTTGTATGGGCGTATGACCCCATACCGGTTGTGAATGGAGGCGCGGTCAAGGGGATGGTTCACTTTGCCGGCGATCTGCCGGAGCCGTCGGCCTTCAAACTCCATCGCTACCCCGATCAAGGTTATTGTGGTGCCCTGTCTGATGGATCCGGCTATCGATTGCTTCGTGAAGTCCTGGTAGGGCCGCAAGGTGGACTCAAGGACGTGATTGTCACGATTGAGGGAGTGAAGAGCGGCAAGCCATTTGACTTGGAAGAAACCAAGTTGGAGGCGAACATCTGTCAATTCGTGCCCTATGTCTCAGTCATGCGGAACGAGCATCCACTAACCGTGAAAAATCTTGATTCCGTTGCGCATGATCTTCAAGTGTATGAACGGGATTGGGAGCATATCTTTATTATGTTTCACCGTCCTGCTCTGACCAACGGAGGGACCCAGGATCTCGTTCGTTTCACCGGGGATCGGCGTGGTGTCATCATGCAATGCGGGATGCATCCCTATATGCAGGGACACGGTCTTGCCGTGGATAACCCGTACTATGCCGTGACGGGAAGCGAGGGGATGTTTGACATCCGTGATCTTCCACCCGGCACCTACCGGATCAAAGCCTGGCATCCGACTCTCGGCGAACAAGAGCGGGAATTCACCGTGGTAGCGGGAGAGAGCAGCTCGGTGGAATTTACGTTCAAGGCAAAATAACTATGCGTCTGCGCCGGCACTTCATCGGTCTGATACTCATTGCCCTGGTGAGTGAAATCACCGCCCTGCCTTCGTTCGGCGAGAAGGCGTCGGCGCCGGCGGTGAGCCGTGTTGAGGTGGTGCTTGCTACTCAATATCGAGCTCGTGAAGCGGAGATCAAAGAGGAATTTGCTCGAGCAGGACTCGTCAATGCGCATTTTCAGTTTGCCCGAATGGGGCAACCACCGCAGAA
>JARFPM010000108.1 GCA_030444405.1 Nitrospira sp. | reverse complement strand
CGACATGGTCGCCAGATTGCCTTCTCGTCGGATAGAGACCGTATCGATGTAGGCCGTTCGGAGCCCAGGCGATTGATGCTTCCCGTCAATCGGCACCCATTCGGCGAGAGCCGGTCCACCGAACATCCCCAGCAGCATGAACAGCGCCCGGAGACGGAAACAAGATATCATCCCATTAATCAATCCTTGGCCGCAGTTGCACCTTTGAGCGGAGTTGGTCTACTCGATCAGTGATAAAGCTGAACCGTTTCTTCGGCGGATAGGGGAATCGATAGGCCACCGGTTCCTCTTGCGGCGGCAAATGATTCATGTCGCGGTAGACATTGACCGGTGCCGAATCTGCCGCCAGGTGAAACATGGAGCGGTAGCCCAGTCCGCAACCGGTGATATTGAGGAGCTCGCCGAATCCGTTTTGAGAGGCCCGTTGGATCGCCCGTTGCGCAATGGAACTATACGCGTAGAACTGTCCCTTGACCCACTTGTGTCCCCAATACAATTGCTCGACGGTCATCTTGGCCGGTTTATAGACGACGTGTTCCCCTGTATAGGCGGTCCAATTTGTTGTGAGAATCCGGCCGGCGGCCTTGAGCTCTGCAAACTGTTTGGTTCCCGGGTAGGGCGTCATGATGCGAAAGAGCGCTCCGGCGATTCCCATTTTGGTGGCCCATTCGGCGGTTTTCTCAAAGTCGAAGACATCTTCATGGTCCAAGCCGCAGATAAACCCCGCATGGATGTCGATTCCTTGGTCATGAATGCGCTTGATCATCTCCTCATAGAGCCTGGCCGAATTTTGTTTGTCGACGGACCTGAGCGAATCTTGATTGATCGATTCGATTCCCAAGAACATCGCCGAGCAGCCGGATTCTTTCAACGTCTTGAGCAATTCAGGATGATGGGCGACGTACGTGGCGCTCATCTGGCTCATCCACTTTTTCCCCAGCGGCTTCATGGCCGCACAGAGCTCTCGCGTATAGGCCGGGTCCGACAACAAGTCATCGTCCCAGAACATGACCATCGGTCCGTTCATTTTCTCGACGAGCTTGACCACATCGGCCGGTGGCTTTTTCCGGAACCCATATTGGCCGCCTCCTAAGGCCAAGTGAATCGAGCAGAAAGTACAGCGGTAATTACATCCCCTGGTCGCCGTGAGCGCATCACGGAACATATAGCCCTTGGGCAAAAGATCCCACCGAGGCGGCTTTGCGTCCCACTGCTCGACCATGTGAGGCATGTCGTACCGCGGTTGTAATTTTCCCTTCTTGAAGTCTTCCAGCAGCCGCGGCACGGTCAGTTCTCCTTCTCCTACAACGATCGCATCCGCGTGCTGAAGGGCTTCGTCTGGCAGGGTCGAAGGATGAATGCCGCCGAGCACCACCTTGGCGCCACGCTCGCGATACAGCCGTGCCACCTCGTAAGCCCGAATGGCCACGACGGTGGTCACGGTAATGAACACCACATCATAGTCGCGCGTGAAGTCCAGGGGTCCGACGATTTCGTCTTGAATCTCGATGTCCCACTCATCTTCAGGAATGAGGGCCGCGAGGGTGGGGAGGTTTAAGTTGGGGGTACGGAACAGCTTCCAGACCGAGTCCCATTTCTGATCTTCTGGATGTGGAATAATGAGACCGATCTTGTGGTGTCCCATCGTTGATCCTCCTTAAAGTTGTTTTTAGGTGGATGTCACCATTTTTGAAAGGCTCTGTTGAGGTTGTGCCTACCGTACGTCTCCTTATACCATCCGGCTGTCACCGCAGGAATACTCGAAACCCTCGGCGTGGAAGGGACGCCGGCTGAATTCCGATGGTCGATTGAGCCAAGACTGTCCAGTTTGCCATGATTCACATCATACGTGCTCGGAGGGCGAGGGTCATAAAGGATCAGATTCCCTCGACCTTGAATATAGAGGTATGGACCGATGAGCGCCTCAAAATTTGTCAGCGAGGCAGGAGCGTACGGGTTCCCATAAGGTGCCACCTCTTTTATCGCATTGTCTGGGTTGGCTTCGTTCCAAGCATCAGCGGAATCGGCTAAGAAGTTTGGATCTGAAGTGCTGGTCCGATGGGTGTCGAGAAGCTCGGCGTGAATCGTCAAAGGGAAAACAGCGAGGATGCCGGTGAGGAGAAGTCTCATCGTGCACATTCTATGAATTAGGTGCGAGCCTAGCGTTTTTGAAGCAGGAGATCAAGGGGCTTGATGACGATTCCACAAAGGCTCTTGATAGGTCTACCCGACTTCTTGTAGCTTAATCAGGTTTGTCCCACCCGGCTGTCCTACTCTCGTCCCTGATACGATCACCATTTTTTCTCCGGCTTTCATCAGCCCTTCTGCCTTAAGCCGTCGTTCAGCTTCTTCGATACGCGCGTCAGTCTGCTCAACTTGCGGCATCGTGAAGGAACGCACACCCCAATAGAGCGCCATCCGTTGCCTGATCGTCTCAGATGGGGTAAGGGCCAGAATCGGTGCGCCTGGTCGTTGTTTCGAGATCAATTGGGCTGTCGCGCCCCGCTCGCTGAACACCACGATCGCGCTCGCGGCGATCGCCCTGGCCGCCGAAGACGCGGCGACACAGATGGCTTCTGGTATGGGTAGATTGTCTAAGTCGGTTTGACGTTTGGGCAGCACTCCCGGCTCGGTGCCTTCTTCAGCCGCGCGAATGATGCGCACCATCACGTCGACCGTTTCAATCGGATGCGAACCGACGGCGGTTTCAGCCGAGAGCATCACCGCATCGGTGCCATCGAAGACGGCGTTCGCGACATCAGAAGCTTCGGCTCTGGTCGGACGCAAGGCCTGCGTCATGGATTCCAGCATCTGAGTGGCGGTGATGACTAGACGACGCCGACGGTTCGCTTCTACGATGATCCGCTTCTGGAGAACCGGCACGGTTTCAGGCCCCATCTCCACACCCAAATCTCCTCGCGCAATCATCACACCGTCTGCCTGTTCCAAGATGGCGTCCAACGAAGCCACAGCTTCGGCTCGTTCGATCTTGGCGATGATCGGCTGATTCCCGCCGCACTCGGCGAGCAGTGCCCGCGCTGCCTCAATATCCTGTGGGCCCCTCACGAATGAGAGCGCCACATAGTCCACGCCATGTGTCACTCCGAATCGCATGTCCTCTCGATCCTTCTCCGTAAGAGTAGGGGCGCTGATGGCAGTCCCGGGTAGATTGATGCCTTTGTGGGAAGTAATGTTGCCGCCGGTCATGACAGTACATTCGATGAAATCGTCTCCAATGCGATCGGCGAGCAATTCAATGAGTCCATCGTTGATCAGCACTCTGGCGCCTACACGAAGGTCGCGCGCGAGTGACGAATATGTTACAGGGATCTCGGGAAGAGGGGAGGAAGCGGAGGCCTGTACATCACGCTGCTCCCTAGACTGAGCCGACGTCCGTAGACGCACCACCTGGCCGGTATTGATTTCAATCCCTTCCTTGGGCAGCAGGCCCACTCGGATCCTTGGGCCCTGCAGATCCTGGATGATCGCCACCACCGCACCCTGACGGGCTGCTGCCTGGCGAATCGCCGTTATGGCAGCTGCATGCGATTCGTAGGTACCGTGAGAGCAATTCAACCGGGCAGCGTCCATGCCGCTCGCAATCAATCGACCTAGGATCAGCGGTGAATCACTCGCCGGACCGATGGTGCAGATGATCTTGGCCTTTCGCATACCCATATGGAAGCGCCTCCACGCTGTTCATTCGGAAGAGAGGGGGGAGGATATCACAGATCCATGAGTCGAATACGTACAAGGCAACGGTTGTCGGTAGGGACTTGTTTGGTCAGTTGTAGCCATCGTGGAATGATAATCGAGTTGACCCTAACGGAATCCCGCATTTCCCTTTCCTTTTGTCCACAAGCCAGAGCAATGACTTCATCACAGGAGTCTGCTCCGTACGGAATCCGGTCTCCATGATGCGCACAACTCTCCGGCAGCGAAGGAACGACGCTGTGGGACGATTATTTCAGTCACATCCGGCAAGGGTAGTGGAGGCAAAAGCATCGTCTCAGCCAACCTTGCGCGGGCGCTTGCTAAGAGTGGACGACAGGTCCTACCTGTGGGCAACTGGAGGAAGATGTGGCCTTTCGGGTCCTGGCCGATCTATTTGTGCAGGTCCTGCAACTGATGTCGGACAGGCTCGAAGACGGTCCGCAAAAGCAAAGGGCCAGCCAGACACGCGTGCCGACATCACAAGCGAAAACGTTCCCGGTAGGCGGCGTACCGCTTCTCTTCCTCCTGAAGATCCAAACCAAAGTCATGGAGGTTATACCGGTGTTTCCCGAAACGGTTCTTCGGGTTTCTGTTGACGGATTCCCGAACCTTTTCCCGAAGTCCGTCGGGCAAGGGCAGGTCAAAATGTCCATAGACTCTTTCCACAGCTGCCACCGGGTCAGCGACCAGGTCAGTGTAGTAGAGATCGAGGAAGCGCTCCGAGGGAGCGCAGCCGCGGTCGCGTGAACGTAGAGCCCTGCTGAGAGCTTCTGCCCACCGTCGACTGCACTCTTCTCCCACTTCGATAGGATCAACATCGTCGCTGAAGGCAGATCTGAGGGTTGCCGTCAGACTGGCGTGGGAGGCGGTCACCTCTATTGGGTCGCGGTGTGTCATCACGACACAGGCATCAGGGTAGGTCTCGAACATCGCCTCGAAATCGAACATGTGAGCCGGCGCCTTCAACACCCAACGCTCCCCCGGACACCGCCACTGCAAGTGCTGCAGGAACCTGCGGTGCATCTCGTATGAGGGGATGAGGTCCTGAGAATCAAGCCAGTCGAGATAGGACGGCACACGGTGGGTCGACGCGAACTGGTAGCTCATGAAAGAATGACTGAAGATCACGAGACACTCCTCGGGAAGCCGTGCACCGACGGGGTGAATACGGTTGAAGTCCTGAACCATTTGATGGAACCAGTAGATCTCACGATCAACCAGGGCAATGCGCCGGTCAACGTAGTACGTCTCTGCCTCTGGCGGCGGGCTGGGGTACTGGGTTTCCCAGGTGCGTGGAACCCGGTTAGCTGGGTCAAGAGCAAGCAGGCCATGGAGAAACGTCGTCCCTGTGCGGGGCAGGCCCGTTACGATGATCGGTTGTCGAATTTGCTGCTCAGCGATACCGGGATGACGCCTGCGATCTTCCTGCAGCCGCAAGCGGTTGACTAGGAGCCTGGTCAGTTCGCGACGAGCGGCTAGTCGCCCTAAAGGGTGAAGATGTGCTTCCGCCTGAAGAGCCGAAACGAGGCGGTGGAGGGGTTCTCGAAAGGATGCGTCACCAAAGTCGTCATGGCCGGTCCTGCGGCGTGCCGCCCTTATGAGTTCCTCTTCCTCAAGGCTTGCCGATGTTGCCTGACTGACAATGCCGCCCAGCGCGTTGACTGTGTGAATGAGGAAGGAACGTCTCACCGTCCAGCGCTGTCGGACGGGTGTCGGCCGATCGCCGTCTGCAGGGGGGAGGACGGTGGGTCCCAGAGGGTGAACGTCGACTTCTTTTCCCTGAGTCTCAGCCATTAATGAGAACTGTCAGCACACAAGAGTTGATCACAGCCCTTCTTAAGTATCTAACACGTTCGCTAAGCAGTTCGCCAGGGGAGGTTTCCCGCAGCGGACAGGCCGGTGAGCCAGATCACACAGCTCTTGTCCCGGTTCCTACCCTGCCGGCCCTCGGCTGATACGGACGGCTCATACCAGTAGAGGGTCCTTTCTCTGTGTCTCATCAAAGCCTCAGCGCAGCGGTGGTGAGGTGCATCTCGCAAGATGAATGAAGCTTACCAACACGGACAACATTCAATGCGAAGACGAAGGCTCGCCACTTTGTTTCACATTAACGGAGAAAGGCAGAACATTCACTGAACAACATCCAACGGTTTGCGAGACCCTGTTACTCAAGCCGCACTTTGAGAAGCACTATCAATGACGGCAGGAAGAGAAGCGTCGAAAGAATGAGGAACGCGAGACAGATGCTCAGGAGTATACCGATGCTCGCAATCCCCTGGTGTGGAGAGAAGGCGAGGCTTGCAGTACTGATCATCGTGGCCAGATTGCTGAACAACGTAGCGCGGGCCATACTGGATTTCAGAAGGTTGTCCTCCCGTTTCGGGTCTTTCCAGTCGCGGACAATGAATATGACGCCGCTGTGGACCCCGATCCCGAGAATCAGAGGCACAACGATGACGTTGGCGAAATTGAGAGGGACGTCGAGCAACACCGATGCGGCGGCCGTGAGAAGGAAGGCGAGTGCCATGGGGATGAGTATCAGAAGGGTCTTGGACCAGCTTCTGAGACCGGCGAGCACAGAGGCGCAGATTATGATCACCGCGTAAAGCGAGGCCTCCCTGAAAGAGGCCGTTATGGCCCTGCCTGCTTCGTAAACCATCACAGGTGTGTCGGTAGCGTTTGGCGCCACTGACCCGACCGCACGGACAAATTCTTCCAGACTTGCCAGGTTTGTGATGTTGTCCCGCGGGAACACCTGAACACGGAAGCGGCCGTCAGCGGATACGTACTGGCTCTGCAATTCTCGAGGAAGGGAGGATGGTCCCTCTACCAGGCTTGGCTGCAGCGATGTCCCAAGTCTCTCGAGAAGCATAGGAAGCCCCGGCGTCAAACTCTCGTCGAGCCGGGCAAGGGCAGACACGCCGCGCTGGCTGTCGTCGAGAAGGGCCCTGAATCTTCTGATGCTGTCATAAAGCTTCTGCGCCGACTCTCTGGTGGAATGCCGAAGTCCGTTGAGATGGCTCTCGAGAGACCGCTCAAGGCGTGCAAGCGCTTGAATGTTCTGTTCATAGGTGGGGCGCGTGACGTGAGGCTGCTCGAGCTCGGGTGACATGAAAAGAGCGATGTCGGAAATAAGATTGATCTTGTCTTGCTGATTGCCCGGGATGAAATCATGTATCGTGATAGCCGTTCTGACTTCTTTAAGGCTCTTCAGCTGCTCGGCGAGACGAAGGGCTTCGTTCTCACCGTCCGCAAGCACCGAAGTGGTCCATGGCTGGCCCGCGGGGTCATTGAAGAGTTCCTTCATGGTTGCCACAGACTCTGATGACTTGTCGTGGAGGTTGAGGGGGTTGTAGTCGAAGAAGACTCGTGGAAGGGCCAAGAGAGAGGCCAACGCCCACAGCGCACCGACGACGACGACGCCGCGCGGATACCTGTAAGGTAGGTTGACGAGCCACGGCCAGGAGGGCTTCCACCGCCGGCACTCCTTCACGGGGAGGACGGTCAGCAAAGCGGGCAAAACGGTTAAGTTTCCGAAGAAGCTGATGCACATACTCGACCCTGAGATGAAGCCCAGTTCAGCCACTCCTGCATAGGCAGTGGGAACGAAGGAGTAGAAGCCGAATGCCGTGGTTGCAGCGCTGAAGAAGAGACTTCTGCCAACACTGGTGGCTGTCGAAGCGATGCTATTCTGCTGATGGCCGCTTTGCATCAGCAGCTCCCGATATCTGAGGCAGAACTGTATGCTGTAGTCGATGCCGAGTCCGATGAAAAGCACGGCGAATGTGACGGAGATCATGTTGAGAC
>JARFPM010000035.1 GCA_030444405.1 Nitrospira sp. | reverse complement strand
GCCATGATATGCACGACACCCATTGAAGTCACCTGAGCGGGGTTTCACCGTGCTCGGAATGTGCGATCCCTCACTTGCCGTTTCCTCGATGCTGCTGGGTGGCGCGGCGGCCTATGTCATCCTCAGCATCGCCGAACGGATGCGCACTTCCGATCCAGGTCCATTCAAGTTCCGCTGGCTGACTATCGGTGCCGTCGCAGCCGGTCTTGAAATATGGGCGATTCACTACATCGGCAATCTGACATTCTGTCCGCCGGTCTCTCCAGCCCAGGATTCAGTGCTCGCCGTTCTTTCCCTTCTGTCCGCGGGGGCGACAGGAGCCGTGGCCGTATACCTGATCAGCAGCCATGCCGACAGTCACATGCGACTCGTCTCCGGGGGAATGCTGATTGGCGCCTGCATGAGCCTGACCCATTTCTCCAGCATGACGGCGGTCCACCAGCCGATTGATCTCCAGTATGATGTGCTGTTCTTTGTGCTGTCGGTTGTGGGGATCGTGGCACTGAACATCCTCCTCCTCACGCTCGGAGCCTGGAACATCGCGTACGGAAACTGTCGGGTGACGGAAAAGGCAAGCGGCTTTCACCTACTGAACCGCGTGTATGGGGAAGATATTCAATTGTGCAACACGGAAGGAGCGGCTGCCGCCGCTTCTAAAGCCTAGGTCGCCATCGATTAGCAATGATGATTGTTGCAGTCCCACCTCACTCGATTAGCCCTCGTACTGAGAAAACATCTCCGCCTCAAATCGGTTGACACCAGCCCTACTTCCTTTACAAGAGCCCCGTTTTCCTGTGTCATCGATGAATATTCCGATGGATTCTCATTCCGCCCCCCAAAGACCAGACTCCTTTATGCAAGGTTGTCGCGATCTTCTCAGGACCTTTACGTAAGAAGACATCCGTCGAACTCGATGGCCCCCGCGAGCTGAGCGTGAACGTCACCTTGATACCCGGTTGCGGTTAGAACGAGGTACGGCGCCGACCGCCGGCGTCGGTTCGATTCCTATTTCTCCTGAATCTCCACCCATCTCCCTCCCTTGTGTTGGGCCGTCCGGAAGAGTAGCTTAATCCACACCGGTTGATGTCGAAAGACAAGCAGGGATGACCGGCCATTTCAGCATCTCCGTCGTGACCCATGCCACGCAACGACCCTGACAAGAACAAATCTTCCCGAGCCGGGGCCCGACGACTCATCGAGCAGACGCCGAAAGCATTGGCTGGGTTGGCCGCCGTTACTGGGGTGGCATATCTCGCCGGATCGATTTACACGAAGGCCTATTTTTCAGAATTTGGAGCCTCTTGGATTTTAGAGGAGGCTCCGGCGACGACCTATTTTAGTCAAAGCTGGGTGCCGCTGTTACTGATGCTTTACTTCGGGTATCTGGCTACTACGAACCTCGTGGTGATCGGGAGTCAATACGACGTGACTGCGGGCTTTCAGTTCAGGCTCTCCGTGGTCTTGGTTCAGTATGGTCCTTGGTTCTTGCTCGCCCTCTTAGTGATGACCCAGCTCTTGAGCGCATTCAGCTATGTCGCTTCGGCTATCGTTCTATCCATTATCGGTGTCGCCTCGATTCTGCTCTTGTTCAGTTCTGCACTCGAGCTGGTTGTAGTGCGGTTCTATACACGGGGCCGGTTCATTGATCTGTCGATGACGTATATCGCATTCGCCGTGATTGCCGCCGCTCTCTATGTGATCCCTGCGCAGCTCGGCCTGAATTGGGCACGGGTCGATAAACAACCGACATCCTCGTTGCCCACGTTGTATTTGCGCAGTGATGCCGAAAAGGAATATCGGCTGCTGTTGTCGGTTGGGGAGCGCTTGTATGTGTTTCCGGCGAGATTCGAGGGGGCCTCTCCTCCAGTCCAAGCCATTGCCATCGCCGACGTCGGCTTTGCACCCCCTGAGCGGTAAGAGAATCAGGTTGTGCAATCGGACTGGTGGAGGCTACACTTCCGCTCCATGGCCAGCCTGCTTCCCATGGGGCAGTCGGTGTACCCGGTCCACCGGTCCCGGGCATTATTCCTGGCGATTGTCCTTACGACAGCCGGCTGCGCCACGGTGGCCAAGGTAACGAATCTTTCGGAGGAATCCTGTCGCACTTCGTTTACTCGTCAACTGTCGACAATTCTCACTCACGAGGGTGAAAAACCTGAAGCTGCGGACGCTCTGGCAGGCAAAACGGTCTCCACCCTTACCACCCACGATCTCGGACCACGCCCCTTCGCCATTGCGGCTCCATCCGGTACCGACTACCGATTTTTTATCGACCGTAAGGGGGCAGACTGTGTGCTGACACTCTTTGGACGCCAGAAGGGGTTTGTCTCCTACGCCAACAACCTGACCTACATTGCCACCGAAGTCCTTCCGGACTGTACCTGCGCCGACTAGCAGGATGCGGAAAAAACCCGCCAGCGGCGTTCTCGCATCACTCAGAGGCTCAACGTACGGCACAGAGTACGATTCGCCCTTCGCTCGCTGCGGCCTTGCTGGACGGCCTTTTTGAGCATCCTGCATGGTTGTTCAGCGTCGTCTCAACCCTCGAAATTCGTGACGGCTATAGGGGGCCAAATGAGTCTTTCCGCAGCCTGCTAGAGCCCCCAAGCCGTCTCGCCAGTTCGGGATGGCGGTGATACACGACTTTCGGCCCTCTATGAAAAAGTTTTCATCTTCTCCTAATGATCTCTTCATGTTGCGGGACTATAAGGAGATACCAGAATGAGCCGAGACTGTGAGCGCGCGAGGCGCTTGAGTCACGTTGCTCGAGGCGAAAGTTCAGACACATCGCACAAGGAGGACGCGTTATGAAAGAAGTGACAAAAGGACTGACTACATCCACCTCTGTGATCTCTCCTTCCGTGAGACGGGGCTCTAAGCGGTTGTCACCGAACCATCTTTTGGAATTGGTCACCCGGTTGTGCATCTTCAAGGCCGAACGTTGGGGACGCCGAGCGCTCTTTTACGAGCGGCACCGCGAATACTTTCCCCGGCTGTCCGCCAGTCGATTCGTCGATCGGTGTCGTGAGTTAGAGGCAACGTATCGCGCGCTGGCACAGATGATGTTCCTGATGCCGGGACAGAATCAGTTAGTGCAGGTGCGCGCCTTGGCCTTGCCGAAATACTAAAGATCGCGCGGGCGGATGGCTGTGTACGGATCTCTGTGGTGCGGCGGTGTGGATCGTGAACGTCTCTGTGTGAGCTGCTGACTTCATCTGGGCGGGCTGGTGTAGAATATCCCGTCCGCCCAGGCTTCAAGAGCGATCACCTCAGCGAAACAGATTTCTTCCGAAGGGGTCAGAATCTCTCTCCGGTCATCCTCGATTGGAGCTAGCACCCGATAGATTTGCGTGACGGCGTTTCCCTTGGACTCATTCGTACCAACCTTGCGCTTCCGCTTCATTCAACGTAACATCGGTGTCTCGTGAGTCATCGCGTCTCAAGCTCTGCGATTACGCGCTCATCCCCAGTAGGAAGAGAAAGGTAGCTGCATCCATCATGAAACAGCACCATCCTTCAGTAAACGTCGGGCCGACCGCGAAAGGATTTTCGCCCGGGTTCGTGTCGCTAGGTCTCGAAGCGCCGCTCCTCGCGACGCTGGAGGCATTGGGCTACGAAGAACCCACGCCGATCCAACGCGAAGCCATTCCACCGCTCTTAGCGGGTCGAGATCTGCTTGGGCAAGCGGCGACCGGTACGGGCAAGACCGCAGCCTTCGCGCTGCCGATGCTGCAACGAATCGGTCATGACGGGAAGGTTCGTCCATCGGCGCTTGTGCTCGTGCCGACCCGCGAGTTAGCGATCCAAGTCGGGGAAGCAGTGCAGCGGTACGGAAAGGAATTACGGATAAGTGTGTTACCGGTGTACGGTGGACAGGCCATCGGTCCACAGCTGTACGCGTTGAAGCGGGGAGTGGATGTCGTCGTCGCGACACCTGGGCGTGCGCTGGACCATATCCGTCGTGGAACGTTGAAATTACAAGAGGTGAGGTTCGTCGTCTTGGATGAAGCGGATGAAATGCTCGACATGGGGTTCGCGGATGATCTGGATGCGATTCTCGAGCAGACGCCCAAGACCAAACAGACTGCATTATTCTCGGCGACGATGCCTCCAAGGATTCGCTCGATTGCCCACCGGCATCTCCGCAATCCGGCCGAGATCACGATTGCGAAAGAACCGGTTAAGGCCGGCACGGCCCCGCGCGTCCAGCAGACGGCTTATGTCGTAGTGAGATCGCACCGAGCTGCCGCACTGGCCCGCGTGGTCGATGTAGCGGGTGCAAAGTCAGCGCTCGTCTTTTGCCGAACCAGGCTGGAAGTGGACGAAGTAACGGCGATGCTGATCGGCCGCGGTCATCGAGCTGAGGCGATCCACGGTGGCATGAGCCAGGGGCAGCGTGAACGTGTGATGCAGGCTTTCAAGACAGGGCAAACGGAATTGCTGGTGGCAACCGATGTGGCGGCACGCGGGCTGGATATTCCACAGGTGTCACACGTGATCAACTACGACCTTCCGTCCTCTGCTGAGGTCTATGTACATCGGATCGGCCGGACTGGCCGAGCTGGTCGGGAAGGCGTGGCCATCACGATCCTCGATCCTCGCGAACAACGGCTGCTGCGGACAATTGAGCAGCACACAAAAGCTCGCGTCGTTGTTTTACCGCTTCCACGCGTGGCCGACCTTCGTGCCAAACAGTTAGATCGTGTGCAAGCCATGATGGATGAGGTGTTACTCGATGGACAACTGGATGCCTTCAAGCCCCTTGTCGAGCGACTTTCCGCCCATCCGCCAGCAGACATCGCAGCAGCAGCGATCAAGTTATTGGTCCGCGCGCAGGGCTGGGATCGCCCGGAACAGGAAATCCCGGTCGCACCACCAAGATCGCCGGACATGGCACGATCGATTCAGCATGCTGGTCGAGCTGGTGGTCCGTCTCGCGGAGGATCCGCCGGAATCGACCGCCAGCCAGCGAGACGATTGCAGCGAGGTGGGCGGGAAGCGGGTATGGCGCGAGTGTATGTGGGAGCCGGGCACGAGGCGGGCATCAGACCGGGTGATCTCGTGGGGGCCATCGCCAATGAGGCGAAGGTTCATTCCAACGTGATCGGTTCGATTGAAATCGAAGAACGGTTTTCCATCGTCGATGTCCCGGCCTCCATGGCCTCGGACATTATCGAAGTACTTGGTCGCGCTCGCATCAAGGGCCGGAGAGTGCCCGTACGACTGTTTCGCGAGTAGCTTGTGTGATCACGAAAGGCTGACTATCATGACCGGCTATCATGAAGGATTCCCAGCCTCTCGTCCCTGCCACAGTCATACTCCCTGAGATTACCGTCAAAGCGGTCGTGTTGTCGGTCATCCTGGCAGCGGTCTTGGCAGCTGCCAATGCCTACCTAGGCTTGTTTGCCGGCATGACGGTGTCTGCGTCTATTCCTGCGGCAGTCGCTTCTATGGCGATTCTACGGTTGTTCCGGGAGTCGAATATTCTTGAAAACAACATCGTTCAAACCGCGGCTTCATCGGGTGAAGCGTTGGCGGCCGGCGTCATCTTCACGATTCCCGCACTCCTGCTGGTCGGATATTGGTCTGCATTTGACTACTGGCAGACCGTTCTCATCGCTGTGGTCGGTGGGTTGCTCGGCGTGCTCTTTACGATCCCGTTGCGGCGGGCGCTGATCGTGACGACACGATTGCGGTTTCCTGAAGGAGTGGCGACGGCGGAAGTCCTCAAGATCGGCACGGTTGAACGGAGCACGGCCGGCTCACGGGAATCCACGCGCAATTCTCGGTCGCTTTTCTCAGCCGCTCTGCTCGGTGGCCTGGTGAAGTTCGGCGAGAGCGGCCTGCGTGTGTGGACAGAATCGCTGGAAGGGGCTACCCAGGTTTGGCACACCGTGTTCTACGCAGGACTCAACCTCTCGCCGGCGCTTCTTGCCGTTGGATTCATCGTCGGTCTACAGACAGCTGTGGTGGTCTTTCTTGGAGGGGTCATCGGATGGGTCATCCTGATGCCCGCTTATGGACTCGTCCATGGCCTACCACCCGATCGGACAGGACTAGCGGCGGCGATGTCGATCTGGAGCGGGCAGATTCGATACGTCGGCATCGGAGCAATGCTGACGGGCGGGCTGTGGACACTCACGAAATTGCGTGAGCCGGTCTGGAAGAGTCTTCAGACGCTCCGAGCAAGTTATCGTGCATCCGCGGCGCAAGAACATACCGCGAAACTGTTACGGACAGAACAGGACGCTCCATTCCTATGGATCGTCTTGCCATTCGGCCTGTCACTCCTGCCGATGGTCTGGATCTACTCGACGGTCGTGGGCAATTCCCTTCTCGGCCTTCTGATGACGATCGTGATGGCACTTGCCGCCTTCCTCTTCTCGTCGGTCGCCGCGTATATGGCGGAGATGGTCGGAAGTTCCAGCAATCCCGTCTCAGGGGTGACGGTCGCCACTACTATGGTCGCCGCCCTGCTGCTCGTGCTCTTCATGGGATCCGGGCATCCGGCAGGACCGGCGGCCGCATTGGTGATCGGAGCAGTCGTCTGCTGCGCCGCAGGCCACATTGATCGCCAACCTGACGCGGAGCGTGTTCGGAGCAGGATTGCCCTGGCCTCTCGTAGGACTGGGTGCCGTGATCGGGGTTCTGATCATTCTGGCGGATCGACGGCAAGAACTCCGTGGCAGTACGTTGAGGTTACCTGTACTTGCTGTGGCACTTGGGATCTACCTGCCGCTGAAACTGTCGGCGGCCATCTTGCTGGGCGGCATGATTGGGGCTTTGGCAAATAGACGACCGGGCGGGGCGCATGAGCCGTCGCAGCGGGGGTTGCTCTTTGCCGCCGGACTGATCACCGGTGAAGCCTTAATGGGCATCATGCTCGCGATGCCGATCGCCCTCTCCGCACTGTGGCCCGGCTTCAGCGCCGATCCCTTTACGATGTTTGCCGTTCCTCCGTTCGGCGGGTGGCCTGGGCTTGGTATGGTGGCCATCGTAGGATTCGCGCTCTATCGGATCGCGGTGGGGCGTGACCAGACAACTCCGATTGAAGCGGCGTCGCAGGAGCAACCATAGATGAGGCACGGTCATGAATATGATGCCTCGGAGTTTCTCACGGCGATCTACGAGGTCGATGGACCTGAGTCGATGGCTCGAAGCAGGGCGGAGCGTATCTGTTATGACCAGACCATTGAAGCAGAGAGCAATCTCCTTCCGCCTTCGCTTCATTCCACGATTCTCGGCCGCGTAGAAGATTTGAAGGCAACTGCCGGAGGTCGATATCAAGCCAACATCCGCTTCCGCGGCGACCTGCTCAGCGGCGAATGCAGCGATTTGCTCAATGTCTTGTTTGGGACCAGCAGTCTTCGTGGAGACGTGACGTTGCTGTCGTTCGAGATGACGAACGGACTGCTTTCGTCGTGGCCGGGACCACGATTGGGAATCGATGGACTCAGGCAGGCGATCGGCGTTTCCCGTCGCCCACTACTCTGCGCGGTCCTGAAGCCGTTAGGCCGCACTCCTCAGGAGCTCGCCGAGTTGGCTGTTCAATTTGTCGAGGGAGGCGTCGATTTGATCAAGGACGACCAGAGTCTGGTCGATCAACGATGGTGTCGCTTTGAAGAACGAGTCTCTCGCTGTGCCGAAGCCATTGCGCGGGCAAGCGCATGTCGAGGAAGACCCTGTCTGTATTTTGCGCACGTCAGTGGATCCTTGGATACCATGCGGCGGCGAGCAGCACAGGCCAGGAATCTGGGCGCATCAGGCCTCTTGGTCGCGCCTGGCTTAACCGGCTTGGATGCCTTGAGAGCGCTTCGGTCGGACGAAGCGATTGCTCTGCCGATCGCGAGCCATCCGTCCATGCTCGGAACCTCTGTCGATCGAGGCGGGGGCGGGCTCACCTCTCCTGTCATCTATGGGCTCCTGCCTCGATTGGTCGGCTCGGACCTGAGCATCTATCCGACGTTCGGTTCAGACTATCCGATGTCGCGAGAAGACTGTGTCTTGGTAGCAGAGCACTGTCGGCGGTCTTGGGGTTGTCTCAGATCTATGATGCCCGCGGTCGGTGGACGCATCGGCCCTGGTCGTCTGGAGGAGTTGAGCTCTGCCTTAGGCAAGGAGATGATTTTTATCTTGGGGAGTCGTATCCAACAATTCCCTGGAGGTGTCGTTGCCGCAATGAAGGAGTTTCATCGTGTCCTGGGAGAATGATCCAACACCCCAGGCCGCACGGCTTCCTAAAATCGTCGTCCCTTGGTATTCTAGATGACACTGCGGGCTTGTAGCACAAGACCAGTCCTCACGGAGGTGAACATGAAGATATCGACAAGGTTCTTTGAGTTATTGCGCATGATCGGTCATCTCTGGACGGATCTTCCCCTCTTGTTTCGGCTATTGAAGGCGTGGAAAGACGGCGACTATCGGGGCCTGTCCGCGCGCACACTCGCCTCGCTGGTCGCCGCACTGATCTATGTGTTGAGCCCCGTCGATTTCCTGCCGGACTTTATTCCCGGTATCGGCTTGATGGATGATGCGGCGGTGCTGGTTTTCCTTTTGCACAGCATGGCGCAGGACTTAGCAGCCTTTCGAGTCTGGGAGCAAAGCCGCGTCAAGGTATGACGGGCCACACCAACAGAGAATATACCCCCATATGAGATCGCCGCTTAGCCTCGTCTGAGAAGGCGACCGGGCGCTGCTTATCCTACCAAGTCGGAGTTGAGCTGATTGAGTGGCCGTATGGTGAGTGCGTTCACTTCGTTGTACACAGAGAGGCGACCGCCTTGCCGACGACGGGTAAACGTACCTTCGACGATGATTTGATCCCCATTCTGAACTTGGATTCGACTGGTCACTTTGAGCGTGCCGACGGCGTCGGCCAGTAAAAACTTGAACGTCGGTTCACCCTGCTGATCGATGACCAGTTGAACATCTTTCACCAAGCCGATGACGACCACGTCTTTCTGATCATACACTTCGGGATGGGCCATGAGGTCGGTCATCTGGAGCAGGTTGGCGTTGCCAAGGGGCACGCACAGAAGATTAACGAGAAGAACCAGGAAAAGAACCAGTGGCGCCCGGAGGCTGCTTCGCATATCAACGAGGGTGTCGCTTGCCATGATCGGGGTATATTCTACCGAAAATCACGGCAAGTACAAGATGGGCGATCACCTTACTCAATGTCTGTCAATTGCGTTACGGGGTGACGGAGGAAAGGGCTGAACCGTGATTCAGCGGGGATGTATTGAGCCTGCCGAAAGGAAGAACCCTAGCTTCGATTTCCTTGCTTCGCCTTGGCCGTCGGGGCAGCGCAAAGCGGGTTTTCAGGCCAATGGTGCTTGGGATAGCGGCCGCGTAGTTCTTTGCGGACATCTGGATAGGCCCTCTTCCAAAAACCACCGAGATCTTGGGTCACCTGCACCGGCCGTTTAGCAGGGGACAGGAGATGCAAGATCAAAGGAATCTTTCCGTCCGCTATGCACGGTGTATCCTTGCAACCAAACATCTCTTGCAAGCGTACCGCCAGCACCGGAGACTCAGAGTCGTAATCGATGGGAAGGCGGGAGCCACTCGGAACAATGATGTGAGTCGGGGCCAGCCGGTCAAGGCGACGCAGTTGTTCGTGCGTCAGCAAGGCATGGAGTGGTGCCGTCAGATCCAGCCGTTTCACCCGATCGAGTGTGGTCATACCGGTCAAGTAAGGACCAAGCCACTGATCCAATGTCTGAAGCAATGCCTGATCGGAAAGATCAGGCCATTCTGATTGGGGATCATCAACACGTCTAAGCCACATCACGCGAGCACGCCATTGTTGAAGTAAATGACCGAATGGTAAAACCTCAAGTCCGACTTTATGAATACCATCTAAGAGTCTGGTTTTTATTTTTTCTGCATCTGGCGATGAAGCGGCCTCTTCAAAAAGGATCAGAGCTCCAAGTCGTTGGCGGCGTACGGCTCGAACCGCGCCGAGTGCCTCATCCCAGACCACCTCTTCTTCCTCAACCAACCGGTCCTTGTAAAGAGATTCAATATCTTTTGGTGTGATCGGAGCAGCGAGATTGATCTCGGACCACTGACCGCCTCCGTCCAAGTCGGCGATCACGAGGAAAGGTTCCATGGCCAAGGGATCGGCCGTCCTAAACCGAGCACCTCTGCCATTCACAAGGCGGTAACGGCCTTCATGATCCGACTGCCGCCAAGCAATCCGATCGGGATAGGCCAATGCAAGTAACCGTCCGACGGAGCTTGAACAATCATACCCATTGCCTTCGGTCTCACGAGATTGTTCGCGGATGAGCTGTCTCCGCGACAAACGAGCCGTTCGCCTCACTCGGTCAACCGCAGCTCGATTCACCACTAGACCGATGGAATCGTACTGCCCCCGGAGAACGTCCAGCCTGACCCGCACATCAGCGTTCTGCCGTTCGCGTGGCCCGTGAAGGATGTCGCGTTCACTCAACAGCGCCGCCACCTCGCAAGCGAGATCGGCAAGACCTAACGGCACTGCCCGAAGCATCATGTGCGCTAGGCGTGGATGCAGGGGAAGCTCGGCCATTCGTCGGGCATGGTCGGTCGGCCGGCCATCAGCCGAGAAGGCTCCGAGTTGAACCAATAAGTCTCTGGCCTGAGCGACCGCACCGGCAGGTGGCGAAGTGAGCCACGACAATTCCGACGGATCATGCGCGCCCCATTGTGCAAGATCGAGCATGAGAGGAGTGAGATCTGCATCCAGGATTTCCGGTGGACGACGGGGAGCAAGCAGAGCCTGTTCTTTTTCAGTCCACAGCCGGTAACACAGGCCTGCTTCAAGTCGTCCGGCTCTGCCACGGCGCTGTTCCGCAGAATCTCTTGTGACATGCATGGTCTCCAATCGAGTCAGACCAGATCGGGTGTCGTACCGAGGAATACGTACACGGCCTGCATCGATCACCACGCGGATGCCGTCGATCGTCAGACTGGTTTCGGCGATGGAGGTGGCAAGCACGACCTTTCTCCGCCCGGGAGCCGTCGGTCGAATCGCTACATCCTGCATATCCTGAGGAAGATCGCCGTGCAGCGGCGCGATCTGTACGGAATGGTCTAGGTTGGAGTCCAACAGGAGTCGTTCGACCCGACGGATTTCGGCCATCCCCGGGAGGAAGACCAACAGACTCCCGTGGTCTCTTGCGAGCGATTGCCGGATGAGCTGGGATACGGCCACATCAAGCGGTCCGGTCAGCGGCCGATCAAGGTACCGGGTCTCCACCGGAAACAGCCGGCCTTCGCAGGTGATGAGGGGAGCTCGACCCAACAACTCGGCAACCGGACCGCAGTCCAGAGTCGCTGACATGACGAAGAGACGAAGGTCGGGACGGAAGAGGCGTTGGGTTTCAAGGCACAGAGCGAGTCCTACGTCCGCTTGCAGGCTTCGCTCATGGAATTCGTCGAACAGCACGATACCGTAGGCGTCGAGCGACGGGTCTTGTTGGAGCAGCCTCGTCAGAACCCCTTCGGTGACTACCTCGATTTTAGTCGTCGGTCCGATCTTCGTTTCGAGGCGCATCCGATAGCCGACGGTCTCCCCGACATGTTCGTGCAGCCCTTCCGCCATACGATGAGCGGCGGCTCGCGCAGCAAGCCGCCGGGGTTCGAGCAGCAGGAGCTTTTTACCCGATAACCAGGGTGCGTTCAGGAGCGCCAAGGGGACACGAGTAGTTTTCCCAGCTCCGGGAGGGGCGGTGAGCAACGCATTCGGAGCGGCTCCCAATGCTCGGCAGACTGACGGCAGCACATCTTCTATTGGAAGTGTGGACATGACGTGATAGGGTCACAAATAGAGATTGCGTACTGTACCAGAACATGGAGGCGGGGAGGAATGACGCAACCGTTCAGGATGTGAGAAAGAACTGATGTCGCCCTATCGTTGGAGCAACAACAAACCGACAAAGCCAGGCTGGTACTGGTTCCGCGGACTAGCCCACGAAGCCGACCCGTTTATCGTGCTTGTCGATCAAGCGGGAGAGTTCCAATGGCCGGATGGTGGATTCCAAGAGGTGTCGCTCGCCAACGGCGAATGGGCCGGCCCGATCGAGGAGCCGGAGGAGTAACCGTATAGGGTCTCACCGGTGGCTTACGAGGCGTATCAGAACGGTCTCCTTCTACACTGTCGATAGCGGGAGCCAATCCGGGCATGATCTTCCGGGATCAGCTCATTCGCGAATAGTCGGACAAGGAGAGCATGAAAGAGCGAACTGTCCAACCGCACCTGTTCATTATTCTAGGGGCGACGGGTGATTTGACGAGGCGGAAGCTGCTGCCTGCCTTGTTTCATTTGCGCACCTACGGTGAGCTGGACAAGCAGAACACGCTCATCGTCGGAGCGGCACTGCCGGAGCTCAGTGAGGACGCCTTTCGCTTATGGGCCTACGAGGGGCTGTCCAGTTCCGGGGCGCGTCACGCTGCCGACCTGCGACAATGG
The DNA here is from genome assembly GCA_030444405.1 of Nitrospira sp. Lineage (GTDB taxonomy): Bacteria > Nitrospirota > Nitrospiria > Nitrospirales > Nitrospiraceae > Nitrospira_D. The sequence goes on along the minus strand of JARFPM010000035.1, from coordinate 20,949 downwards.
TGCGAGAACCACGTGCATTATCACGCCCTGCGTGATGGCAGATTGGCGGACTATGAAGGTCTCGCCTCGTTTATCGCCCGGCTTGAAATTGCACGGAATCTCCCACAAAACCGAATTTTTTACTTGGCGCTGCCGCCGACGATTGTGCCCGAAACCCTGGAGCTGCTCGATCAAACAGGATTACTGAGGAGCCATGGGTGGGTGCGCGTCGTGTTTGAAAAGCCCTTCGGTCATGATTTTCATTCTGCCCGTGCACTCAACACCCTGTTACACCGCTACCTGGATGAGTCGCAGATTTATCGCATCGATCACTATCTCGGTAAAGAGACCGTGCAGAACCTGTTGGCCTTTCGCTTCGCGAACCCCATTTTTGAATCGCTGTGGAATCGCGATACGGTGGAGAGTGTGGAAATCACGGTTGCGGAAGACCTCGGTGTCGAACACCGCGGGGCCTATTACCAGGGGGCCGGCGCCTTACGCGACATGGTGCAGAACCATTTGACGCAACTGCTGACCGTCATCGGCATGGAAGTGCCGACTTCCTTCGAAGCGTCCGAGATCCAGGCTGAAAAATTGAAAGTGCTCCGCTCTATTTCATCGATTCGCTCCCAGGACGTGGTCTTCGGCCAATATGCGGCATGGAATGTCGCCGGCCAGCGGATTCCGGGCTATCTGGAAGAACAAGGCGTGCCGCCAGATTCAAGAACCGAAACCTACGTGGCGTTGAAATTGGAGATTCACAACTGGCGCTGGATGGGAGTGCCGTTTTATTTACGAACCGGCAAACGGCTTCCGCGCAAGATCACCCAGGTGGCCGTCACTTTCCGCTCGGCACCCATTCAAGTCTTTCGATCATTGGAACCAGGCAGCCTCAATCCCAACAAGTTGCTGATCACTCTGCAGCCGAGTGAAGGATTTTCTCTCTGCTTCTCCGTGAAAACTCCCGGTCGCCCCTTCAATTTTACTGATCACGCGTTGAGGTTCGACTACGGTCAAGCCTTCGGCGGGGAACTGCCGGAAGCCTACGAAACACTGTTGCGCGATGTCATGATCGGCGACCAAACATTGTTCGTTACCTCGGACTTTACAGAAACGGCCTGGCGACTCTACGACCCGCTGTTGCTCGGCCCCCGACCGGTACATGTCTACACGGCTGGATCGTGGGGGCCACAGGAAGCGGACGCGCTTGTGGAACGGGACGGTCTGAACTGGCAATTGGGTTGGTAGACACTCCAGGCATTGGACAGGCGGCGCCTCGTTGCCGTAATACTAGGACGCATGCCTGCCGATCCCGATACTCCGATCACCACCAATATTCCACAACGCATGGATCGGTTGCCCTGGGCACGCTGGCATTGGCTGGTCGTCGGGGCACTGGGGATCACGTGGCTGCTCGACGGGCTTGAAGTATCCATCGTGGCCTCACTCGGCCCGGTGCTCACCCTTCCGGACACCTTACATCTCACCCAATCGGAAGTAGGACTGACAGCGTCCGCCTACTTGGCCGGTTCGGTCATGGGCGCGCTCCTCTTTTCGTATCTCACCGATCGGCAGGGGCGAAAGAAATGGTTCATGATCACCTTGGCGTTGTATCTCGCAGCAACGCTCATGACGGCTTTTTCATGGGACCTCCTGAGCTTCATGTTCTTCCGATTTCTGACCGGCGCCGGCATCGGAGGCGAGTACGCAGCCATCAATTCCGCGATCGATGAATTGATTCCCGCCCGAAGTCGCGGCCACACCGATCTGGCGATCAACGGGACCTGGTGGCTGGGCTCGGCGGCCGGCGCCTTGATGACGCTGCTCTTATTGAATCCGGCGATCTTTGCTGAATCCATCGGATGGCGGCTCTGCTTTGTCCTCGGCGCTGTGCTTGGAGTCGCCATTATCATTGTTCGGCGCGTCATTCCAGAAAGCCCGCGCTGGCTCATGACCCACGGTCGGGTTCCCGATGCGGAAGCCATCGTGTCACACATTGAACGACAAGTGGCGAAAGATCGAGGCACATCACTGGCGGCCCCCCAAGGTACGATCACGGTACATGCCCGAGCCCATGCGACGATTGCGACCGTGGCGCAAGAACTATTTCAGTCTTACCCACGGCGGACAGTCTTAGGCATAGGATTGATGGTCACGCAATCGTTCATGTACAACGCCGTGTCGTTTACGTATCCGCTGCTGCTGACGAAATACTATGCCGTACCCAGTGCCGTCATCGGTCTCTACATTCTCCCGTTCGCACTGGGCAATTTTTTGGGACCACTCTTGTTAGGTCGACTGTTTGATACAGTCGGCCGCAAACCGATGATCAGCCTCACCTACGGTGTTGCCGGTATCCTTTTATGCCTTACGGGATATCTGTTCTGGACTGGTTCCTTGACGCTCTCCACGCATATGCTGTTGTGGTCATCGATCTTCTTTTTTGCCTCGGCAGGGGCCAGTGCCGCCTATCTGACGGTGAGCGAGGTGTTTCCGATGGAGATCCGGGCGATGGCGATTGCCTTCTTCTTCATCGTGGCGCAAGGAGCCGGCGTGGCGGCGCCGTGGCTCTATGGGATGCTCATCGAAACATCAGCGACGAGCGTCTTCTACGGATATCTGGTAGGTGGAGGCATGATGCTCCTCGGTGCGGCAATTGAGCTGTGGCTGGGAATCAATGCGGAAGGGCAGTCTCTCGAGCAATTGGCGACCCCGTTGTCTGTGCGAAAGTCGGCCTGACACTTGCTCGACAGGGTGAGAGCCGGAAATCACTGTTTGCCGTCGAAAGGTTCCGTCTTGCCTCGGGAGTAGCGGTTGTGCAGCCTCACGGGCGAACCGGTGCGCGCACGGATTCGCAGGTTGATCATCTCAACGGCGACGGAAAAGGCCATCGCAAAATAGATGTAGCCCTTTGGCACGTGTACATCGAATCCCTCCACCATCAAGGTCACCCCGACAAGGATCAGGAAGGAGAGCGCGAGAATTTTGATCGTTGGATGGGCATCGACGAAATCTCCGATCGGTCGAGCCGCAAACATCATCACCAGGACGGCCACAATAATCGCAATGGCCATGACCGACACCTTATCCACCAGGCCGACGGCCGTAATGACGGAATCCAACGAAAACACAATGTCCAACGTGGCGACCTGCAACAACATCATTCCTAGACCGGCCGGAACTGATGCGATCGACCGTCCGTCGGTGCCTTCCAAACTGGTGTGAATCTCGTGGGTGGCTTTGGCGAGAAGAAACAGGCCGCCGATGATGAGAATCAGATCTCGTCCCGAGATGGCTTGATGCAGCACGGTGAAGAGGGGAGTCGTCAGCTCCATCAGGAATGAAATAGAGAATAACAATCCCAGTCGTGCGACCATCGCAAGGCCCAACCCAAGGCGGCGTGCTACGTTTCGCTGGTGCTGAGGGAGCCGGCTAACGAGGACGGAGATAAAGATGATGTTGTCGATCCCTAAGACAATTTCAAGCGCCGTCAGGGTGCCCAACGCAATCCACATCTCGGAATGAGCCATCCAGTCAAACATGCAATTATCCACGTATGTAGGAAGCTGCGAATCCAGGATCGACTTCAGGGCGCGTGCGCTATTTCCCCGTCGATGGACCAATCCTCACGTATTCAGCACAACGGGTCGCGTACATCTGCCTCTTCGTCTCATGATCCTGGACAAATCGCTCGCGAATCAATAGATCTATGTTCGAGGGTGGCACAGAACTCCCTGTGCTATGGTCAAATATAAGAGCCAGATCTCAGCCAGAGACATAGCTGGAGCCATATATCCGTAACTAAAAACACAAAATAGGGCTATTAGGCACTAATCACTGCCTTCTATTCAATGTTATGTATCAAGACGAGACGTTATCCTGAGATTCTGAGTGATATGTAGAACAACGCAAGTATTTTGACTAGAGCCATAGTGCCTATCCGTGGTACAAATTAGAGCCGTATGCGGGCAGCATCGTCGCAACTTTCACGGCATGACTCATTTTATCACCCATATTCAGATTGGGAATAAGGCCATTGGAATCTGTTGAGCTCATGGCCATGTCCGATCGCATAGTGGACAGATACCTCATGAAAAGCAAGATCTCAGGGATGTCATCGTAGTAGTCGACACGGGGAGGTGTTTGTGGAAACCGTGGACGAAATGGTGGGAGCAAGTCCCGCCATCTCCGCAGTCTTTGACTTGGTTCGCAAGATGGCGAAGACCGAGATGCCGGTGCTCATTACCGGCGAGACCGGCACGGGAAAGGAATTGACCGCGCAAGCGATCCATGAGCGAAGCCTCCGGAAGCGCGGGCCGTTCGTGCCGATCAATTGCGGAGCCATCCCCGAAACCTTATTGGAATCTGAACTGTTCGGTCATGAACGTGGCGCCTTCACGGGTGCCGTCCAACAAAAGAAGGGCAAACTGGAAGCGGCGGACGGCGGCACATTATTTCTTGATGAGGTCGGCGATCTGCTGCCAGCTCTGCAGGTCAAACTGCTTCGGTTCTTGCAGAAAGGCACGTTCGAACGAGTCGGGGGGCAAGAGACGCTTCATGTCGATGCACGTGTCCTTGCGGCGACCAATGTCGACCTAAAAAAGGCAATCGACAAGAATCTCTTCCGGGAAGACCTCTATTATCGGCTCGGCGTGTTGCATATTCACCTGCCACCTCTGCGGGACCGGGGCGAGGACACCCTACTCATGGCAATGGTCTTTCTGAAGCAGGCCGCCGTGACCTATCGCAAGCCGATCCGAGGCTATACGCCCCAAGCAGTCGGCGTGCTGCGTTCCTATTCCTGGCCGGGAAATGTGCGCGAGTTAAGCAATCGGGTCCGACGCGCGGTGGTCATGGCGGATGGGATGGAGATCACTCCGCATGACTTAGACCTGGCTGGTGAAGAACCCCAACCAGTGGATTCATTGGATTCCCTGCGGGAGGCTCATCGCCGGATTGAGATGGAGCTGTTGGTGAAGGCAATCAGTTTGCATCGAGGGAACATGACCAGGATGGCCAGAGACTTGAAGGTGAGCCGCTCGACATTGTACCGCAAACTGCGGGCCTACGGGCTTGAAAAATTTGTGCCAACCGCGACTCCGCTTTCATTCGGCTCCAGAACCAAGTCTAAGAAATCGAAAAAAATCTCCCCTCAGGAGAGTGGGGGCGGGATATCGCGTGAACTCACACCGGTCGACCTTTCCTTGGAGCCAGCACATCGGATCCCTCAATCGGTCTAGCAGAGCTGTTTCGCTGTGAAACAGCCTTTCTCATGTAAAGGACTGTCTCCCAGACTTGACCAAGCGCGGGCATGATTGACGCTGGGCGCGCGACTACCCATCCCTCAGTCGGACATGTGACACGAGGAAATTTGTAGATCAACGTGATTGGTTCCTTCATCCGTGAAATAGTGACCCAACTGGAGAATACATCGCATAAGTGTTTCATTATGAAACACTCTAAAGAGGAGACTTTGCCGCAATATTTAGGTGCGCCATCACAATGATTCGTATTCCATGTGGTGAACTTATCAGATCAACTCAGAGCAGGGACCATCTCACATGCCAACAACTGGTTCGTGGTGTCCCATGATAGAACATCTTGCGACGAATCCTATTAATTTCGCTTGGTGAAAAATGAGCGTCGGATTTTCAAAATTCTTGGCAATTCAATTACCTTTCTTGAATGAGGTGCCTGGTCAATCAGGAGAGGGGAGCTTTGCTTGAATGAGATCACTGTCCCAGAATAATACAAATGAAGACAATTTCTTACAATCGAGCTCCTGCCCGTTTGTGAAATATTTCACAACACATCATCAAATAGAAATATTATCTCTTGGGCACCTGAATTGCTTGGGTCTTGAAACAATTCAATGTGCGGTACGTAACGGGATGGGGAAATTGTGGATAAGCTAAAGCAGAAAAAACAAATTTTTATTTTCCATCAACCGACGACGCCTGGGGATTATCAATTTGACTGTAGCCCGGTGAAACAGATTCAGTCCTTGCCTGTGTTATCCATGAGAGACTCAGAAGGACAGACGGCCCCAGGCTGGTGGTTTCATGGCTTCGAGCCAGTGTGGAGACCATTTATTCAATGGCTTTGTCGTCACAGAAAAGTGACTGTGCTTGAGTTCGAGCGTGCCGCTTCTCAAGTTCCCGGTCTTACAGACATCGAGAAAACAATCGCCATATCCGCGTTTCGTCAGCAACAAGAAGAGGGATTGGCGACCTCCCGCAACACCACCGCGCTTCGCAGCGAACATAGCCTGTCCGCCATCTGATTACTGCAAGCGTTTGTTTAAGCTCGTCCTGAAACATACGTGGTCCGCGCATCGTTTGGAGCCAGGTGATTCGCTGGCTCGATTCTCAAACGGAAACACGATAGGGTGACGCCTCGATCCTGTACGACTACGAATCGGGTGCTCAGGCGCGAATTGCCCGGTCTGCGAGACATAATTTGCTGGACACGATGCGACAAACGCCGGTTATTGGGCGTTGTTCTCGGCGAGATTGTAGTACTGGATCTGGCGTTCTTGCACAATAGGAACCGCGGAAGCTGAAGCTTTCCGTGAAGCGGAAGACTGTTCTTCGGTCAGTTCTTTGATCCAGTTGCCCATGTCATCATACTCATAGGTGGTGATCCACTTCCGCTGCTGATCTTCGCCGAACGTTTCGGTCGTCGTTCGCACACGCCTTCCCATCTCGTCATAGTCGTTCGCCACCCGACCGGCCACAATCCTCTGCGCGTTGTAAATGACGAGTTCATGCAACTGTCCCTGCGCATCATACTGGTATTTTGACTCACTGAACAACTCGCCCTTGCTGTATCTGGCGGAATAAATGCGCCGTCCAAGTATGTCGAACAGACTCCTGTCTGCATGCGAATGGCTGACCCACAGTTGTTCCCACAGGTGACCCCGCTGGTCATACTGAGAAAATTCTGCATAGCGAAAATCGCCGTCGTCTGAGGTCGTCACGGAAGCGGTATCGCGGCCCTCTGAATCTCGTGCATAGACGACCCGTTTCCGAAACATCAGTCTGCCGCTCCGATCGAGGGCGAGTTCTTCTTGGAGGTGTCCGTTCTGGTCGTACCGGAACAGAGCATAGGTGGCGGTATTTGCATGTGGGATGTCGATGACGGCCTCTACGAGGCGTCCGGCGCGATCATAGGTTTCGGTCGCGGAGTAGCCAAGCTTCTTGATCGTCACGCTGCGAACGGGCCCACTGAGCTCATTCGTAATTCTGGTTATCTCAGCAATACCCGCCGCATCCCAGAAGCTCCCCGAAACAGTAGCAAGGAGGAACGAGACTAATCGAAGACGCATACGACCTCCCACAATCATTCTACGACCGGGCTTCGAAAATATGAAGCAAGAGAAGGAATTTGGATGGGAACAGATGGAGCTCATCGCCTGATGCCGATTGCACCTCAATACCTGTCGAGACGCGAGGGGAGTAGAGTAGGCTGACTGTTGATCTCTTTCGTCAATTCTTCGGTTTTTCTTCGGCTGCTCGGACGATGGTGCTAGTCTGTGTTTCAGACGATGCCTCTTTCATCTCTTCAGCCTCCAATGCCTGAAGTCTCGACAGCTCCTTCGCTGTACCCTGTACTCTCACGATCGGCTGTGACGGCACTTTGGAAAGGCCAGGTTATCGAGGCCATTAAGCTTGTTCGCCTGGAGCAGAACATTGGTTTGAATGAAGCCAAGGACTTGATCGATACGTATCTCCGATCACAGCCCGCCCTCAAGGATCAAATCGACGAAGCTCAAGCAGATGCGCGAGAAGGATTGCTCCGCTGGCTGATGTTCCTTCTCATCGGGGGGGCAGGGCTTGCGTATCTCCTAACCTAGGCAAGGGAGTTGCCGATAGGATGGATGCTGAACACATTCTCCTGGCAGTGATCGGAGCAGGGACGTCGTTCATCACATTCTGTCTCATGCGGTTTCCCCGCGCACGGCGTCCCCAGTTTCAACCCTACGGTCCATTCTCATTCGCCGCATCATTCTTTGGCGCCTTGGCCATCTTCTTCATGAGTGCGTTGATGGTCTATGCGCATGGTGTCTGGGGCTAACGCTCCCCCTGCTCTCACGCCTAGCGCGCTGCCAGCATCTTGTGTTTTTTGTCAGAATCGGTCATGGATATCCATGTCGCGACGTGAGTTGTGATAACCCGCATTATTCATGATGGTTCGTGACGAAACCGCCAAGACGCCATGCGAGACGGGCACGCGGAGCCCTGAGAGACCGAGGCATACTTGAAACAGTATGTCGAAGTCACGAGGGGCGAGCCTGCCCGCCTGGCCGCGAGACAACCACGGCCAGGCTTGTCGCAGCGGCGTATCGGCGGTTGCAGTAGAAGCGTTCATGAATAATGCGGGATAAGACAGCACGTATTCGTCCAAGACGGTAGATGAGTCCAGAAGTTCCTAGATCAGCCGGACCTGTCAGTCGCTTTCTTGTCGAGGATCATCGGCGATTAGAGCACTTGCTTCAATCAGCACGTTCCTCCATGGGCCACGTGGAGCAGGGGGTGTATGATCAATTTCGAGCCGGACTGCTCCGCCACATCGGAATGGAAGAGAAGATTCTCTTGCCGATGGCTCAAAAATTGAGCGGAGGAGAACCGCTGTCGCTCGCGCCGAAGCTTCGGCTCGATCATGGGGCCATTGCAGCCTTACTCATGCCGACACCCACGACAGACATCGTAGCCACGCTGCGCAAAATCTTGGAGCAGCATAACCTCGTTGAGGAAGGACCTGACGGTTTGTACGACATCTGTGATAGATTAGCAGGGGCTGACGCCGAGCAAGTGGTGACCAGACTTCGCGCGACCCCTGAAGTGGCGGTGCTCCCGCATTCCGATACTCCGGCTGTTCTTGGTGCAGTCCACCGTGCATTGGAGCGAGCCGGTTATACGTTGGTTTCGGATTCACGCTGACCAACGGAGTCAGGAGAAGGTTCAAGAAAATTCCAAGCATGTTCGAACTCGAATCAACCAGACTGACCCAACGGCTCGACTGACTCACCGCGTGAGCATCATCCCACTTCAAACACGATATGCTATGCTGCATCTTGCACCATGACGACTGAAACGACTCCGCTAAGCGAACTTGCCGCCGCCACCGCACGGAGGCGCACCTTTGCCATCATCAGCCATCCGGATGCCGGTAAAACGACGTTGACCGAAAAGCTTCTCTTGTACTCCGGTCTGATCCGAACCGCAGGCATGGTGCGTGGACGAAAGGGCGGTAAGACCACCGCTTCGGATTGGATGGGAATGGAACAGGAGCGTGGCATTTCCATCACGGCTTCGGCCATGCAATTTCCCTACAAAAACGCTGTGGTGAACTTACTGGATACGCCCGGCCACCAGGATTTCTCCGAAGACACCTATCGCACCTTAACGGCCGCTGACAGCGCCATCATGGTCATCGATGCAGCCAAAGGTGTGGAAACCCAGACACGCAAACTCTTCGCCGTGTGCCGCATGCGCCGCATCCCGGTCCTGACGTTGATCAACAAGATGGATCTGCCTGGACGCCAACCGCTCGACCTGATGACTGAAGTCGAGCAGGCGTTGAGCATTCACGCGAGTGCCATCAATTGGCCGATTGGGTCTGGTAGCGACTTCGTGGGCATTGTCAACCGTGCCGACAGCATGGTGCAGCTGTTCAGCAAGACCGTGCGTGGTGGAGCGACCAGGGTTGAGACAAATACGTTGCCACTCGCGGAGCTTGGCTCACACAGCCGAGTCTCAGAGGAGATGTTGGCGCAGGTTCAGCATGATCTGGAGCTCTTGGAGATTGCCGGGAACCCGTTCACGCGGGCACAGTTTCTCAGCGGTGAAGTGACCCCGGTCTTTTTCGCATCCGCGCTCACGAATTTTGGGGTTGAAACCTTTCTCGATGCCTTCGTGGATCTAGCCCCAAGTCCCGGCGCACGGCCGGCCGACCGTGAGGACGGGGCCGAAGTCTCAGTCAACCCGATTGAGATGCCGTTCAGCGCCTATGTGTTCAAGCTACAGGCGAATATGAATCCCAAACATCGAGATAGCACGGCATTTCTTCGGATTTGTTCCGGACGGTTCGAACGGGATATGGTGGTCAAGCATCACCGATTGGGTCGGGACATTCGACTCGCGAGACCGCACAGTTTGGTGGCCCAGGAACGCAGCACGGTCGAAGAGGCCTATCCAGGCGATATCATCGGCATCATCAATCCCGGGGTCTTCGCCATAGGTGATACGGTGTCGTTGACAGGGGGATTCAATTTCAAACCGCTGCCCCAATTCCAACCGGAAATATTCGCGCGTCTCAGACCGACGGATGTCGGCAGACGCAAGGCGTTCGACAAGGGCCTGTCCCAGATGGCACAAGAGGGCACTGTGCAGATCATGCGAAGTCTCAATGATCAGGAAGCCCTGATTGCCGCGGTCGGTCGTCTCCAGTTCGATGTGTTGCAATACCGACTGCGCCACGAATACCGTGTGGAAACTATCTTGGATGCACTACCCTTTACCTGCAGCGCGTGGCTGGACGGGGATCCTTCCACCTTCAAGTCACCGTCGGCCTCGATGATGGTGAAGGACAAACGGAATCGAGTCGTCGTCCTCTTCGGCGATCAGCTCATGAAAACCATCGCACGCGATCGGAATCCCGATCATGTGCTGCGGGACATGGGGTAGCGGCTGATCACTATCGAACGACGCGTGGCTTCATCCCTCTGAATTCGGGAATAGAGAAGGAAATACGAAGGCCGAACGCAGCCGAGCGGCTTAGCGTCCGGTAGACGATTTCATGAGGCTGTCGGCCTGAGGCGGGAGAAATCCCAGATAACCTCGGTGGCGTTCGGCCAACTCTAATACGGAAAATGGCTGTCCATCGACGGTTTCCGGCGCCGAAAAAATTTGTCTGAGAGGTCCACCCGAAGCACCGACGATATTCCCGGCAAACACCACGCCTTTTTGTTTCAGCCGAGCGACGGCTTGTTCGATATCCTCGACCCGAACGGCCACATGGTGAAACACCTTGTCACCGAATTTATTGACCCAACCCGGAATGATGCTGGTATTACCTCGTGCATCCGGATAGGCCTGGTCTACGAATAGGGCAGGGTAGCCGACCTTGCGGTAGACCTTCGCGTACCAATCATCGTACTGCAGGGTTTCATCATAGGCGTAGCCCAGCTTAACGAGTGGTTCAGCCCCACGGTCGATATTGAGCGTCCGGATGGTAACGTGGTCGATGACCGGAGAGAAGCCCACGCCGGTCTCATCGAGCATCGCCTTCAGAACACTGGCCGCTCGGTTATGCTCAACATAATCGGCGACCATCCTCTCCATGAGACCATCGAGTTCATGAGCCTGATCCATGGTTACACCTCGTTCAAGATCCGAACTTAATGCCTTGAGCCAGCGGGAGTTCCGTACCCCAGTTGACTGTGTTGGTCTGACGGCGCATATAGGCTTTCCAGGAGTCTGACCCTGCTTCGCGTCCTCCTCCTGTGTCCTTCTCCCCACCGTCGTTTTGCATCTTGATGGCTTCGTCGATCGTGTGGAATGTCATGACGTACAGGATCGGTGCGAAAGTCTCTCGTTGCACGATGGGCCATTGGTTTTGTGCTCGGACGATTGTGGGCTCGACAAAATATCCGGGACGGGTTAAGACATGGCCTCCGTAGAGAATCTCACCACCTTCCTTCTTGATCTCGTCCAATGCGGCTCGATACCCTTCCACGGCAACCCGGTCGATAAGCGGCCCCATCAGTACGTTCTTTTCCAACGGATTGCCGATCTGCACTTGGGCATAGGCCTTCACAAGCCTGCCGACCAATTCCTCGTAGCGCGACTCATGAACGATCAGACGTCTCGTCGTCGTACATCGTTGACCGGCAGTCCCAACTGCTCCGAACAAGATCGCACGCGCAGCCATCTCTAAGTCAGCGCTCTGATCGACGATCACGGCATTGTTGCCGCTGAGCTCAAGCAGCGATCGCCCCAAGCGCTGGCCGACCGCTCCGGCAACTCGTCGTCCGACGGGTACCGATCCTGTAAAGGAAATGAGCGGTACCCGCTCATCCTGCACCATTTGGTCGGCAAGCGCCGGTTGATCGGTGATGAAGAGCGAGAAGATGCCGGAATAGCCCTGGTGCTGCATGACTCGATTACAAATCTGTTGCACCGCCACGGCACAGAGCGGCGCCTTCGGCGACGGTTTCCAAATGACGGTATCGCCGGCGATAGCGGCAATGAAAGCGTTCCAGCCCCAGACCGCAACGGGAAAATTGAAGGCAGTGATGACACCTACCGGTCCCAGCGGATGCCACTGTTCGCTCATCCGGTGGGCCGGCCGCTCCGACTGCATGGTGACGCCGTAGAGCATCCGCGACTGACCGACGGCGAAATCCGCCATGTCGATCATCTCTTGTACTTCCCCGTCGCCTTCCGCCTTGATCTTGCCGACTTCCAACGAAACCAATGTGCCCAATTGATCCTTCTTCTCACGCAGGGCTTGGCCGATGAGCCGAACCATCTCGCCTCGCTTAGGCGCTGGAGCCATGCGCCAAGCTCGGAAAGCCTCAACCGATTCTTTCACAATCCGCTGATAATCATCCGATGAACAAGGGTAGACACCGGCGATCTGCTCGCCGGTGGAGGGATTGATCGAGGGGAGGAGGGACCCATCATTGCGGCCGGACCACCAGTTGTTACCGGTGCTCCCACCGGAATTAACGGCTTGAATGCCAAGATCTCGTAACACGGCAGTGTGAATGGTGCTCATCGGAAGCATGCTCCAAAATCATTGGCCAAGAAATCTTTCAGTAATACGGATTCCTGAGTGACGAACCCATGGTACGCCGATGGATGGGTCAACACAAGATCCATGACACAGCAAACGCTGGATGCGGTCGTGACTTGAATGGCCGACCAGAGTTTGCCCTTGATGCATTGCGGGTACACTTTCTTCACGTAATTTTCCTCAAAGAACCCGTCCTCGTTCTTCCCCGTGACCGAGGCATAGATCAAGACAACGTCTTGCAGCGTTTGCGGAATGGCATGTTCAAGTACACGCTTCAGGGTCTCTCGATCCTCGTTGAGTTTGAGATCCTTCATCAACAGTTGTATTTTCTCACAGTGGCCGGGATAGCGGAGGGTCTTGTAGTTCATCGTTCGCACCTTGGCGGCAAAACTGTCAGCCAAGGTTCCCAGCCCTCCCGAGGTATTGAAGGCCTCATAGAGCAGCCCGTCTAGCTCGATCGTTTCGTATCCTTCGAGCGGCTGGAGGGGGACTTTCTCGCCTTCCTCGATTCCGTAGCAAACGTTGCCGTATTCGTTGATCAGTCCATCGGTCGACCACGTAAGCGAATACTTCAGCGCGTTGCTGGGATGCACGGGCAGCGCACCAACGCGCATCTTGACCGTGTCTAGCGTTTCAAAATGCGTCATCAACTCATGTGCAACGATACTGATGAAGCCTGGTGCCAGACCGCACTGAGGCATAAAGGCATGCGAGGCGCCTGTGCTCAAGACCTTGATCTGGTTCGTCACTTCGATATCTTCCGTCAGGTCGAAGTAGTGCAGATTATGGGTCAAGGCCAGACCGGCGACTGTCGGATTGCAGAAGTAGGGGAGGCTCGACAGAATGGCGTCAAAAGAATGAGCCGAAAGATAGGTGCTGACGGCATCGGGGTGCCGAACATCGAGCAGGCAAGGAGTTACTCGTTCCAAACCGAGATCTTCGACCAGATGCTTCGGAGCATCCAAGGTCATGTCGCCCAGATGGACCTCGTACTGGCCACGTTGATTGAGCAGGCAGGCAATGAGGGACCCGATCTTGCCGGCACCGAGGACGAGCACACGATGCATCATGATGCATTATACTCCACCGTAGAATTCTGACCACTTGCTTTGAGAAATGATGCAACCGACAGACGGGAATCGTCAGTGCTGATCAAGAGAATCAACGATATACTGCGGACAGTTGGTCGGGTCCGTCGTGATCTGACTGTATCGACAGGGAGGAATATCGGCTTGCAGTCTTCGTAAGAGGGTCGTCATCTTCATCGTGGTGGGCACTTCGCAAAGCCAGACATGCATGCCGGATTCCAGCTCGTCGAAATGGCGCTGGACGCGAAAGCTGGGCTGCTCCATGAAGTACGCGGAGAGAAAACCGTTCACGGCCGGCACCACCCAGGGATATTCCTTGATATAGCGGTAGCTGAGCCGGAGTTCAGTGATGGTGGTTGGCTCTTCGGACTCCATTGCTCCACTCTATCAATTCTGTCTATGAGGCTGCCACTGCCGACATGAAATGTCTGTTTTTGATCGAGCTGGACCGGAAGGTGTATCGGGTAGTTTGCTGACTGGACTGCGGCTCACTGGTCTCGCGCGAAGATATGCGCAGTATCATCGGGCGCTGGTCGGCGGCGTGAGTCTTTTCCATTGATAAGTCCCGCCATGCTCGCGCGGGGGAATATTCTTCTGTTTACCGACCCTCGTGTACCACCACACCCCGTTGGCTTGCGCGCCGTCCTCTGAGAGAAGCACTTCAAAGCCTCCTTCACGGTCATTGCCAGGCTGCTGCCACGTACCCTGCCAGAGGCGATCGGCGACCTTCGTGGTAGTGAAGCGTCCGCCCTGCTGTGTATATGGTCCATTGCCGTTCCTATCCAATGTCGCTTGATACCGTTTATCGTCTTCGACCTCGAGAATCTCCCATGCTCCGCTGAGGTCGGGTGTGGTCGAGGTCTGTAAGCTGCCGGCGAGACGTTGCGAAGCTGATGCAGACGGTGAAGGGAGTGGTCCGCCGAGTTGCGCGGAGCGAAATGATTCATGCCACGACAACAATTGCCAGTTGCCGTTGCGACGTTCAAGCACCCCAGTTTCCCGCATCGGAAGCACGGTCCGTTTCAATTCAGGTCCGTCGGCAACATAGCGGATGTAATCGAGTTCCATCGCATACCAAGCCAGATCTCCTTTTGTCCACACTTTGAGCTCATGAATCGGAATCTCGAGTTTCTGGGAATTGATGAATTCCTCCCGCATGCCCTCCTCAAGCTCGGTCCAGCCAACATACTTACGGCCGGCGACCGCGTAACTGATGATATCGGCGTCGTGTGCCATCAGTCGTGAAAGGGTGGGCAGGTCTTTTTCGGCGTTGGCGCGCACCATACGGCGGATCGCCGACTCCGGATCAGAAGGTTCCGACGCGATGGCGGGGGTCGAAACACCGACGAACAGTGTCAGGACGTACCACACGCACAGTCTGAGACTGATCATGGATGACTCCCTTCACCAAGAAGTTCGAACAATCGAATCAGCGTTCCCATCGGTAGCCGACCAGAAAGGACAGGACCGTCAACAGACCGAGCGCACCGAGGGGGACCACCCCCACGACAGGACCTTGGCTGGCGAGGTACGTGGAAAATCGCAGACACATCCGTGCTACTCCTCAATTCCCTCACAGCTAGCGCGAAGCCACTTGCCTTTGATGTCCAGGTGAGCCTTGCCCGATCCTTTTAGGTTCCTGTCACCGGTTGCCACGAGACTTTCGGGTGTCTTTGCTTCGATCGTGAGGTGTCCAGTTGACGCCGGTGGGCCGGGGCAGATTTGATCGATGACGAGTTTCGACGAGGATTTCGAGATCACCTTAGCCTTGCATTGCCCCGCAGTATCATCATCTTCGTCTTCCATCTCCTTGATGATGCGGTCCTGCGATACATCTTCTTTTGTAAGACAGGATGGCGCGGTCATCGTGTGAGGCTTGCCTTCGCGGGCTTTCATCATCTGCTCCATTTGAACCCGTTGTGCCGGCGTCATGTTGGCCGCCATCTCCGGTGAGAGCTTCATCCCCGATGCAACGGTTGTCACTGTCATTTCCCATGCACCGGGTTTCACGTTGAGCAACTCAGCTCGTGCATCCAGTTCCAGTGTCGGGATGCAGAGACCGAGCATCAGACCAACTCCCAACACGGATACTGCATAACCCAATGTCCGCTTTGTCTTGTCCATGAGTCCTCCTCGTTCACGAATTCCAATTGATGCGGCAATTTTACTGGTTCCTGGCAAATGGGTAAATGGTCAAGATGTTTGGACAGCGTCCGGCCAACGGCCTTGTCAATGGAGTGACACAGTGTTCTTTGATTCTCGCCCTTGACCTGCTTATTCTCCAAGGCGTAGGCTACCAGCATGACTTCTCGACCGCCTCGTCTTGGAGGTGGTGATCATGGTCCTCCGTGGAGCACAGTTCCAACGGTCTGGACCTGCCGGGTATAGGTTCCTCACCAGACAGGCTCTCTCCTTATACCGTGCCACATTCGTGCAAGAACACGCTGATGCCGTTTGCCTGCAGCAGGGAAACCAGATTACCCGCAGACATCGGATGCCATTCCACGGCGGAGCCCAGTGTTGGCAACCTCACGAAGGACTCGCGTCCCATGGCGCGAGCGGGTGACATATGTCATGGGCATATTGGGGAATCGTCATCGGCCTCGCAGCCGCGGTGGTGATGCTGATGGCATGTATCCGCATGCTCTCCGCCAATGGCAACGAGAGCCAACAGGGATCGAGGCAGAGTGCCGACGGATCGAGTGACACGCATCCAGAAGCGCCAATCATCACCAGGCGAGCGGCATGACGGTCGGCGTGGGCTCGATCCTTGTAGGTACGAGTCTGTGAGGGACTGTATCGTGAAGACTATGGGATTCGAAAGGATGGGTGTGCCCATAAGCAATCGCTGGATCGATCTGAACCTGAACGAAGGGAGGGAACTATGGGGCCGACGAAAGCGATCGTGGAAAGAACATGCTCTCTACGAAGCGTTGGGGGGAAAGTTGATCAAGGACGGTTTCACAAACCAGCAAGACATTGAAGCCTACGTGAACCATCATTATCTCGTCCTGCCGGTCGTCGATAAACAAGGGCGGCCATGGCTACTGGAGGGGAAACCGGTCTATTGTCTTCGTGGAACTCAATACGAAACGGTGAACGATGAGAGGGTTCATCTTGCCCGTTGTCCAGATTGCGGAGGCATGGGAATTCGAACCGACGAATTTGTCGTCGAGTCGGACTGCATCCACTGCACAGCCTGCGGACATGAGTTCGATGCCAGGCTGGAAATGATGGAGACGTAGAAGGGGGCTCTTTGTTTGTGAGGACGATACGCCGTTGCGTCTTTGCTTCCATCCTCTTCGGGGGCAAGAAGGGAGCAAGGAAAAGCCCAAGGCTCATGCGCGTGATGGGCTGGACTATCTGCAGAACGTAATTCAAGTACGACTGCAACAATTCCATGTTCCGGGTCGCCATTAGGAAGCCTGGCCCGGTGTAGCACCAATCAGAGCCTCTGAGCTCCTCATTCCTCCGACCGATCGCTCTCCGAGGAAACCGATGGTGGTTGCATAACCCGCAATACGACTGCTGTGCTCAACAGCTGTTGCTGTTCCATCGGCAATGGCATGGGTGATGTCCATGGGTGACGTCGTTGTAAGACCAGCGGAGAGCCCCCTGTTACCACAACGGCAACCTGGGTTTCACTGGACGCGCAACCGTGATTGGCACTGTGCGGCACAGGCAAACACCTCGACAAGGGCGGGGATCCTATGCGGCGTTCCTGCTTCAGCGGTAGTTGAGGCGGAGTTCGGTGATCATTATTGTTTTCCGATTTCATCGGAGCGCTCTATCAATTCTCACATTGAGACTGCCAGCGTGAGCTGTGTATGGTACAGGCATCCCAAGGAGATACTCCGATGCCATTGACCACATATAATAATGTCTCGGTTCCATCCTTTATGTACGGTACGGCCTGGAAGAAGGAGGCCACAACTGGACTGGTGCTACAAGCAGTCGAATCCGGGTTCACCGCAATCGATACAGCGAATCAACTCGTCCATTACGATGAAGCGAGGGTGGGGGAGGCGCTCCTCCAATTAGCAACACAGGGCATCACCCGCGACAAGCTGTTTCTCCAGACGAAGTTCACTCCGATCAACGGCCAGGATCATCATCTGCCCTACGATGCGCGGGCGAGGATCACCACGCAGGTGCAGCAATCCTTCGCGAGTTCCTTAGCCCACCTCCATACCGACTATCTCGACTCGTACGTGCTGCATGGGCCCTATTCACGACGTGGTTTAGGGGCTGAGGACTGGGAGGTCTGGGCCGCGATCGAGTCCCTCTATGACGCGGGCAAGACGAAGATGATCGGGGTCAGTAACGTCACAGCCGATCAACTGACCCTGCTCTGCATGAAAGCCAAGCACAAGCCGATGGTGGTGCAGAACCGCTGCTATGCGGCATTCGGGTGGGACAAAGAGGTGCGCGAAATTTGCCAGACGCACCATATTATCTATCAAGGATTCTCGCTCCTAACCGCAAATCGCGACGTGTTCATCAATCCTGAGATCCGAGCCATGGCAGCCCGGTATGATGTCACCCTGGCTCAGCTCATTTTCCGGTTTGCGATGCAAGTCGGCATGCTGCCTTTGACCGGCACGACGAATACTCAGCATATGAAGGAAGACCTGCAATCGGATCGATTCACCTTGCTCTCGGAGGAAATTCGACAGATCGAAATCATCGGCCTCTAGCCATCCAATGAAGATTCTGGTCAAACGTGTCTACGAGCCAGTGTCCAAGTCTGATGGGTTCCGTGTGTTGGTCGATCGGCTCTGGCCACGTGGTATTTCAAAAGAGGTGGCCAAACTCGATCTCTGGCTTCCCGACCTCGGGCCATCCACATCTCTGCGGAAGTGGTTCAATCACGATCCCGTCCGATGGGCAGAATTCCGGTGCCGCTACCACGCCGAACTAAAAGAGAAGACGGCCCTCCTCGCAACGATCAGAGAACAGGCCAAGACCAACCCCATAACGCTGCTCTATTCCACCAAAGACGAACAGCACAATCAGGCCGTCGCCTTGCGGAGTTTTCTGCTGAATCGGCTTGGCCCTCACAAACCCATAGTCTAAGACATAAGAACTGGATAGGCTGACGACAAGATAAACCTATGTATGTGTGAATCGAGCAAGAATCCTTGACTAGGCGCTTAACATACACGCATACTGATAGCACATTATATATGTGCCTACTATATAAGGAAGAGCAGGAATGGCGAAGCTTAATGTGTCTATTGATGATCGACTCAGAGACGAACTGTTCAAGCTAGTTCCTCCGAGAAGACGAAGTCAAGTCGTCAATGAAGCGCTCCGGCATGAATTGCTTCGGCGAAAACGCCGGCTTGCCACGGAGGTTGTGCAGCGGCTGAGAAAGCGAAGTGCGACCCTGAGTGGCAAAGAGATTCTCGCCGCCGTGCGCCGAGATAGGGGGCGAGGCGAGCGATGATTGTTGTGCCTGATGCCTCCATCATCTTGAAATGGGTATTGGAAAAGGATCATGAGCCTGATTATCAGCAAGCCGCCAACCTACAACAAGCCCTCCTCAACGAAGCCATCGAGATTCGGCTCCCAACGCTCTGGAGATATGAAGTTGGAAATATCCTCGGCCTCAAGAAACCTGCTGTGGCAATAGAGCTGATGAGCGCCTTATTGGCCTATGAATTTGATGAGGTTCCGCTCAGGAGCGAATATGCCCTGTCTGTACTTGAGCATATGCGCGAAATCAAGCAGATCACTTTTTATGACTCGGCGTACCATGTCCTTGCCCTACGCACAAAAGGCATGTATGTGACAGCCGATACCGCCTATGTAAAAAGGGCCAAGCAAAAAGGACATGTGGTGTTGCTGCGTGAGTGGAAAACGCCGAGATAATTCGTAGCGTACTTCGGCAAAGCAGGAAAGCTGTTGAAGAAGTGAAGCCAGTTCTTCAACTCGAACGGACCGGCTGTGGAATTGCTGCTGTAGCAGCGATAGCAGGCGTGTCCTATCGGCAGGCTCAACGAACGGCCAATCGGCTCGGCATCTTTGCGATGGATCGGCTCCTCTGGTCTGAGACGGCTTACGTACGCCGCCTTCTTCAGAAATATCGATTGCGTCCGGCCTCGACGGAGCGTCCCTTCCGTTCTTGGAGCAGTCTGCCCGATCTGGCGTTGCTTGCCATCAAGTGGCATCGTGACCATGGTCAGCCCTGCTGGCACTGGGTGGTGTTCGTACGCGACCGGGAGGGGGAGCGGGTCCTCGACTCAAAACGATTGCTCGTCCATCATGTGCGGAGGGATTTCGGGAGAATGAAACCGAAGTGGTATATGGCAGTGGCAAAGGAGCAATAAAACGAGGTCCTGCGCTTTCTCCTCTATGTCAGCTGGCATAGAGTCTATGAAAGGTTGTGCAATGCCCATTGAGAAGAAGCCGGTGGCTCGGTGCTCCTGGGCGGGGGACAAGCCTCATATGATTCGCTACCACGACCGGGAGTGGGGAAAGCCGGTGCACAGTGATCGCCGACTTTTTGAAATGTTACTGCTTGAGGGAGCGCAGGCTGGCCTCACCTGGGACACAATTCTTCGACGACGGGAAGGCTATCGAAAGGCCTTTGCTTGGTTTGATCCGGTCAAAGTGGCCAAATTTACCGTCAACCGCAAGAAGCGGCTCCTGAACGATCCTGGCATCATCCGAAATCGGTTGAAAATTGACGCGGCGGTGACGAATGCACAGGCCTTTCTGGCGGTGCAGAAAGAATTCGGGTCCTTCGATCGGTATGTCTGGCAATTTGTCGGCGGAAAACCAAAGTTGAATCGCCGGCGAACGATGGCCGACGTACCGGCCACGAGTTCAGAGGGCGATGCGCTCTCAAAGGATCTCAAGAAACGTGGATTCCGCTTCGTGGGCAGCACGATCGTCTATGCCTTCATGCAGGCGGTGGGTATGGTGGACGACCATATCAACAGCTGTTTCGCCAAGACGCGAGCGAACATTAGAACTCCATCACTGAGCCCATCGCCTAGACCACGTAAATAAATCCTCATCCCTTCCTTTCCATCGTTGCGTCCTTTTTGAAGGTCCTCCGTCTATGGAGATGAGT